>CAZUAH010000385.1:0-13264 GCA_964617665.1 uncultured Pirellulaceae bacterium | reverse complement strand
GAGTCCCTCAAAATGATCCCCAATCGTGAAGAGAATCTGGGCCGCCGGAACCTCCGTGTCGTCCAGTCCATCGCCAATCAGGTACGTCAGTCCCGTGTCCACCAAGTTGCGATTGACCAGAGTGACCAGCCCGTTGGTCGCTTCCAGTTGCATCTCAACTTCCAGGTTGCCTGCATCAGGGTCACTGATTGAGATCAAACTGCCGCGGTACTCCGTTAATGCCAGCGGTGTCTCTAGGACGGTTTCCTGTGAATCAGGGATCGAGTTCACGGGAGACAAGTTGGCCGCCAGGAGTCTGCGTGCTTCAAGAGGTTCCAACCAGGGGCGGAAGAAGCGAGCTCTTTTCTGCCGTCGCTTGTTTCGCTTTGGCCAGGCCGCTTTGAGTTGCCTCCGTTTCATGGCTGGTACTGACCTAAATACGAAGGATGAAAATACATCATGACAATACGTCCCGATCACCATTACGGAACCGGCCAACCGTCAAATGCACAGCGTGCTTGTTTTCAGAAGCTAGCTTCAGCGTGTCGGCACGCCATCCTCTAACGCGGGAGGGCCTCGTCAAAATTGAATGCGATTCTGGCTTGCTCCAGCCTGAGTCGAGTCGATACGACTTCCGGCCGAACTTCCCCAATGATTCTTCGATGGAAACCCTGCTGTCCTGTAGGTGGACAGGTCTCGGCGAATCGTTTTCCCGCTGACTTCCACCTCCTTGGCAAGTTCCCCAATCGTCGTGCCTCAAGTACGAACGCTGAGAATCTTCAACAAGATCCACTGGCGGATAAGAGCGGACTGCTCGTCCACGTTGCTTCTCCCTTGGTGCGTAAACCACAATAGCAAGGAATTGCAGAGCCTGGCTTGAATTTGAACTAGATGGTAACCACGGGGATGTAACTAACCAGGCACTCGCTGAGGTGAATATGCAGTCTCTGCGAGGGTAATGCAACCAATGGAACGAACCATCAAAAGTAGCCTGCGGGTGGGTATAATTTCTCTTGCGGGAAGGAACGATTCAGTCTTTGGCTGACTACCAGCGGAGTCAGATACCGCCCAAACTTAAAATCGAATATGTCTACCAGCGACGTGGACGGCGTGAGCTGGCCGAATATGGATTCGTGGACCTGGCGACGGCGATTGCTGGACCACTGGAGTTACTTTTGGCACGGCTGCTTCCGGGCTCATCATCCTGAAACGTTGCTTGCATTCTGGGCACAAGATCTTTCCGGCCAGAGCCGGCACAAACGCCATTAACTTACTGCATTCCTGACACCTAACCGAACTACTCATAAGAGCCCCCATCTTGTTTGAACATATTCTATACACCTGAATATCGAAATGCAAACAATTGGCAGGTAATAACGGGGGGGCGTCTGTGGTGATGTCGGAGCATCGCGATGACGCAGCGTTTGGTGTGAACACGCTACCAAGTAACATGGTCATGGACACAATCGCATCGTGTTTCGCGGGGGGCGTCGTGTACTGAGTCCGAGTGGCATTGGCGTGATTGTGTTTGCACACAAGTCTACCGCAAGCTGACAGGCCGGAAGATTGGCTGACAGAGAGAGAACCGACCAGAAGCTGTCCCAATACATCGAGCACACGGCCGATCGTTAGTCTAGTCTAGTGTGGGGCATTGCTTGGATGGGCTAGCTGCGAGGATTGACTCCAGGTTGCCCCTCACAGGTGTCCATTCTCCGGGAAGCTGCAACGAGTCATGTTGAGCTCAACATGACGATCGGTGGGGCACACCGAGGTCAGTTGTTCCGGAAGTCAAAGTTGCCAAGGAAGGCATTGCCGCGTCAATTAGGTGAAACGGCTCGCGCTTTGTCGATCACTCCGATGCGTGTCGACCGCAGACGTCGACCGCAGACGTCGATCGCGTCAAGAATCGGGGCGTATTATGGGACGTCCCCAAATACGCATGAGTTGATGAGTTTGTGCTGAACGAGCTTCGGAAAAGGGAGGTGAACCCTTAGGAGAACCGCTCATAACCTATCGGTCGGACTAGGCTCTGCCCCGCAATCGTCAAATCAGGGTTTGTGAGCGGCAAGGCACTAGCGGCCGGTCCTACTGTGGCAGTGTTTCCACTTGATTCACCCGCGGCTAGCGCCTCGCGGCTCACGAGTTGCGGGACAGAGCCTACGGCCGCGGCACGTGCAGGGGCCGATAGGGGCGGCCTGGGAACAATTGATTGCCGTCCGAGAATCCTTCGGGCCTGTGGGCAAGTCGCTTCGCCAGCGTGGCTCGCCAGGTTTTCAGCGTTTGGCGATGGGCGGCATCCTTGGAGAGATCGTGCTCTTCGCGTGGGTCGTTCTGCAAATCGAAAAGTTGCTGCGTGCCGTCGGTGGGACGCCAAATGTACTTGAAACGACCGTCGGTCAGTGCATGGAATGCCTGCGTCTTGCTGTAACACGAAGCGTGTTCGAAGTGCAGCCATGGGCGAATCACGTGATTCTCTCCCCGCAGAACCGGCACCAAGTTGCAGCCGTCCAGAACCGTGGGCCGTGCGGCGCCGGCCAGTTCCAATAGTGTCGGCATTACGTCCTCCAGGCAGACCGGCTGGAATGAACGCAGGCCGGCGCGGAAGCCCAATTCCGGAGAGCCCGTGACAAGGAAAGGAATGTTGGCCGACCCCTCATACGGCTCGCACTTGCGGAAATAGCCGTGATCGCCGAGCATCTCGCCGTGGTCTGCGATGACCCAGATAAGCCAGGGCCGGCCGGCTTGTTGGCTCCGCGTCTTGAATTCTTCGACCAGCGGTGCAATCTCGTTGTCCAGTTGCTCGATCAGTCCGAAATACCCGGCCTGCGCGGAACGCAGGGCCTCTCCTTCCAGCAGGACCCGCTGCCCTACGCGGTCGCCCTTGGTGGATAACGAATCCCAGTCCACCCAGTCGCCGCGTGCCGGTCGCGGAAGATCGGCCGCGTAGTAGTGTTCGAAGTATTTCTTCGGAGGCCATAACGGCGGGTGCGGTGCGACGAACGAAGCCGTCAGGAACAGCGGCTTCTCGGTCGAGCTTTCGGCAAGGATCCTGCGCGACTGCCGAACAACCCAGGCCACGCGATGGTGATGGTCGGCAAACGGCCACGGTTTGGCTTCCCACCCGTTGTACGACAAGCCAAGATGGTCGACCAGCTTGCGGACGGTCGGTGTTTGCGGCGCGATCTTCTTCAGATAGGTGTCGTAGTCGTCGCCACCGTCGTGAGCGGTGCAAAGAAGCCGCGTCTGGTAGCCCTGCGAATCGGAGCGTGGAACTTGATGCATGTTGCGGCCCACCAGTACGGTCGTATAGCCCGCGTCGCCCAGCAATTGGGGCATTGTGGGAGCGGAAAGCGGTCTATGCGCATATCCGACAACACCGCTGGTCTGGGGAAACAGACCGGTCAACAGCGCGTGACGCGCGGGGATACAAGATGGCACGGTGGTATACGCCCGACGAAACAGCGCTCCCTGCCGGGCCAATTCGTCCATGTGCGGAGTGCGAACCGCCGCGTGCCCGAGAATCGAGAGGCAGTCGCCTCGCATTTGGTCAGGCATGATCACGAGAACGTCCGGTCTGGACGGCTTCTCGGCCGCGTACGCACAGCAACAAACCACGCACAGAAGCACGGGCACAACGTGTCGAACGAAGAAAGCACTGAACGATTTCATGGCTACTTCTGGGCTCCTTCTTTCTTTTCCAACGTCAGAATCCAGCGTCCGTACATGTAGATCATAACTGCAGACAACACGCCTACCGCAGCAAAGAAATACCAAGTCAGCCCCACGTGATGATTTGCGTAGAGGAGATTGGTCAGGACCTCGGGGCTTTCCCCCGTATAATCGACCAACTTCTGAAATGCCTCGCCAATCGGCAGGGCTTCCGCGGTGACTTGACTTGCCGCCATTCCGCGCTCGACCAGCATTTCGCGCGCGAAAACATCCTTGGAAGAGAACAGGTGATACAAATGCGGTCCCACTTTTCCTTCGATGGTCCAACCGATCAAGATGGGTGCCTGGGAGAACCCGATCCACATGGCCTTCTTGTCCGGTGGCGCAATGTTACCGAGGAATTCGCTGAATTTTGGGCTGGCGAGCATTTCCCCGATGCTGAAGATGATCATGGCCAGGATGATAAACCAGACCAGCGTATACAGCCCCAGCAGGCAAAGCGCAGTCGTGACGAGCAGCGTGCCCACCACCATGCTGGTCGTGGCCCGCATCTTGGCGCTCAAGGCGGCAAACAAGAAGCAGGTGAGCATGATCATGCCGGCATTGATGTTGACGATCCCTTCGGGTTCGATTCTCAGGCCGTCCTCGCTCATGCCCAGCAGGAAACGCCACAGCCCGAATTGCGTGCCGTCGGCGCCGAACAGGGCACTCACCAAGCGAGATGTGTCGACCCAGTCGTCGATGTACTTGGGAAGAACGTCCCACAACATGGGAAACATGAACCACCAAACCGAGAAAATGAGCAGGTACAACAGCAGATGCGGCTTTTTCAGTTCATTCAGCGATTCGATGAAAAGACTCTTCTGCCTTTCCGATCCTTCGCGAATGCGTTGCTGCCGGGCCAAACGTTCTTCCTTGCCGGGTTCCCGGTAGGTCAGCAACAGCAGAAAATTCAGGCAGATGAAAGCCGCATTGGTATAGAAGACATAAGTCCAAGACATGTGACGCATCTGCAGGGCAATGAGCGGGCCGATCCAGCCTCCGATGTTCACTGTCTGGTAGAACACGCCCCAGGCCATGGAACTGTTCTGGCGGTTGGTGGACTTGATTAACGTACCCTGGATGCCCGGCTTGAAAACGGCCGTGCCGAATGCCAGGAGCATGGCGCCGCCAAAAAAGCCCCAGTACGTTGGAAACCAGGCCATGACCAGGTAGCCCAGGCACTTTAGGACCGTGGAGGCGAAGATCGTCTGCTTATAGCCGTAGCGATCGGACAAACCGCCGGTGAATATCGGCACGACGGATTGCACCATATTCCAGCTCAACAGGAGCCAGCCAAACGTGGCCATGGTCACTCCCAAGCCGCCCTCTACGGCAGGGCGAGTCGCGTAGATCGTAGCCACGGCCCGCACACCGTAGTAGGCGAGTCGCTCGACCATCTCCATGCCGCCCACGATCCAAAACACGTAGCTCAAACTGGCAATCGAAGCCCACAGGCCAAGCTGCTTCACGTCGGCCAACGTCGTTTCGCTCGGCTCTTGCCGCTTGTCCTTACTCATGCGTTTCGGCTCCTGGAGTTAGTCGCTTCTTGTGGCGGCGCGGTGGATATGCAGGATGCACGATTGTTTGCTTCCATGCCGGCGGTGTCAACGGAGGCCCGGAATTGCACGCCCTATTTCAGGCGATTCACAATCCGGCGGTTCAAGTGAATCACGAGATTCGGGGACACGCGAAGGCGAGGGGGTCCAATCGACGAACGGAGCGAGAAAAACGTCGAGCAGCCAAACACCATTGCGACATCACGGCGGCTGGAAGTGAATTCGTCGGGTTACGCCGCACGGATGCCGCGGATCTGGCGGGCGACGTGGTATCGGGCCGGGCGTGTCGAAATGGGTGGACTTCCGAGACGTCTCATCTCACCCATCTGTTTGCTGGAGGGCGCGGTCAATCTGGCCGCTGCGCTTTGTCAACTCGCGTTAGGTGGGTACGACCGAAGCCACGAACCGCAAGTTGCCAACTGCGTTCGGTAGGTGAAACCGATGTTGCGGGCACGTTGTCTCTGATCGTCGGTGAGTTCAGATCTGTAGTAGAGACCCTCCGGCCCATCGGCATCGTCGTCTTCGATCCGCCAAGCCCGCTCGGCTCCTTGGCCGGCGGAATGAGAAATCGCCGGAAACGGTTTGTCGTACTGCTTCGTCCATCCCTGCACTTCGTGATCGGTCGAATCCGCCGCCGACGTTGCATCAAAGGTGACAATCGGAGCGTTCTCGGCAGCTTCAAGCGAAGCCGTAAACAGTACTGCGGAAAGCGCGACCGCTGCGAGTGACCAACGACGGAATTCTCGAATCGTAATCATGTCGACTCTTATTCGTTGGTTGTCGCACGACCTGCTTGTCGCGCTGACAGCGTCCGCAATCATCGGGTGTGGCTTTCCGCTTGAATCTGCTCTCATTATTCCTGTTCCTTAACAGCTCCACAACACTTTGGGGCTGCGGAAGACACCGATGGGGCGAGCATTCTACGAGTCGTCAGTGCGTCAATGACAATCAGCTTACTCGACTATCGCTCCTGGAAAACCTTGATCACAGCAAGTAATTGAGTCGTCGGTGATTGCAGTCTTGGGCAGGTCAGCGCGCGATTGACGAAGACTGTTCGTTTGTATACATCCCATGCAGTCTTACCCACCCACGGGCACAGGGGTTCTGCCGTCCGTCATGCAGGTTGCCGAATTACTGAATGAACTTGGTTATCACGGTTCGCCCAGTTTTCTGGGGCGTCGAAAGGCCAGTCTCGCGACCGCACCGGATTTTGGGCACATCTTTCGTCGCGCCAAGGCCAAACTGGGATTGCAGGGCGTGTACACTTTGCGATCGTCCGACGATTTGTCAGCGTCGATTGTACCCGTGGTATACGTCTGCAAGGCGTCCTCAGAGCGTGACGCGGATGACTTGCATCGCTTGGTATGGAATCAAGATGTGGTTCCATTCTTGATCGTTCATACGCCTTCGGGAATTCGGCTCTACTCCGGATTCCGACATCGGCAGTCGGCAGACGGTGATGTGGAAGGCGTGCTGGAGACGCTGACCGACTTCAATACTGTTGCTGACCTAATCAAGGACTTTCACGCCGAGTCTGTCGACAGCGGCCGTCTTTGGCAACGACGTGGAAAGGACGTCACGCCGGAATGTCGCGTCGACTGGAGATTGCTCGACAACCTCAACTCGCTGGACCGCTGGTTGTGCAACTCCGGATTGGCTAGAGAGACGTCCATGCCTTGATCGGCAAGTACGTCTATCTGCACTACCTTCATGATCGCGGGATCCTATCGCCCAAGAAGCTGGAACGGTGGGGAATCGAAAAATCGACCATCTTCGGCCGCCACGCCACAATCGACGGTGTTCGACTCCTTCTTGAGCACTTGGATCGGTGGTTAAACGGTAGCGTCTTCCCACTCGATTTCGACAGCAATACGGATCTCAGCGAGGAGCATCTCCGCTGTGTGGCGGGTGTATTCGACGGGGATGACATCTCGGAAGTCGGTGATTCACAGCTCAGCCTTGATTTCCGGGCCTATGACTTTTCGTACATCCCAATCGAAACACTATCGGTGGTGTACGAGCAGTTCTTGCATGCGTCCGACGAATCCGACAAGCCAAGCCGCGGTAGACAGATTGGGGCGTACTACACGCCGATTCCTGTCGTCAATTTGATGTTGTCCGAGATGGAAGAATGACGACCGTTGAAGCGGGGTATGCGGGTCTTCGATCCATCCTGCGGATCGGGCGCGTTCTTGGTGCAATGTTATCGGCGGCTGATCGAAAAGGAATTCCCAGCGGGCGGCACAGCGAAACCCGGCCAGCTTCGAGACTTGCTTAAGGAGAGCGTCTTCGGTGTTGATGCCGAATCCGACGCCTGCAACGTGACGGAATTGAGTTTGATTCTCACGCTGCTGGACTACGTCGATCCACCCGACCTGGAAGGCAGAGGCCGTAGTGGTTTCAAACTTCCTTTGCTACGTGACAGAAACATCTTCTGTGCGAACTTCTTTGAACAACCGACGGCGAATCACGCAGCATTGGGGCGAGGCTTCGACTGGATTGTCGGTAATCCACCCTGGAAGAAATTGAATCCGAAGAAACTGAAAGACCACGAGCCGCCGGTGTGGGATTGGATAAATAGCAACGAGCGCAAGCGGCCCGTGGGCGGGAATCAGGCCGCGCGGGCGTTTGCTTGGGAGGTGCTGGACTATCTTTCCCCGGGCGGGGAAGTGGGAATGTTCTTGCCGGCCATGACGTTGTTTGAAAACCCTGCGCGCGGATTCCGCGAGGCGTTCTTTCAGGAGGTCAAGGTCAACACGGTTGTTAACTTCTCGAATCTTGCCGAAGTTCTGTCCGGTAAACGTTTTCGCGTACCCGCCGCCGCGTTCTTCTACGAACTGCGGAGCGACGACGACGCGCCCGAGGAAGATCAATTCGTGCGTGCGTACTCGCCGTTGGTTGCCAACCAGGAGCCGACTCGCCCGGTCAAAGAGGGAACTCGAACCGAGTCGTGGAGTATCGCAATCAACGCTAGCGAGATTCGCGACATTCCCCTGGAAGCCATCGCAGATGGTAACGGCTTGCCCTGGAAAATAGCGACCTGGGGATCATCCTTGGACCTTCGCTTGCTCAAGAAACTTGATCGGCAGTTTCCAACGCTTAAGGATTTGGAGCGAAATGAGACGATCGTCGTGTCCCAAGGGCTCGAACTACGCGCCGAACAGACGGGTGACGAAGGCGAGGAAGTCGAACTTGGTGAGGAAGTGATTGGTGAGAGCATTCTAGACGTAAACCAGCTCAAGCGCCTGCGTCACGTCTTCTCGTTTCCTTCCAAGGCAATTGTGCCGATCAGACCGGAACTGAAGTACGTTAGAAAAAGAGGTGGGGTCGAACGTCCCCTGTCCGTTTGCCGACCGCCGCACGTCATCGTCAGCGCCGCACGTATTTTTGCCGTGTATTGTGACGAATACTTGGTTGTGCCGCCTCGTCAGATTGGCATCATCAGCGTCGCCAAAGATAAGCAAGTCCTGAAAGCGCTTTCACTCTACCTGAGTTCCGACTTTGCGTTCTATCACCAATTCATCACTTCAACCGAGTTCGGCGTAAAACGTGATCGCTCAACGCTGCGGGCATTGCGTCAGATGCCAATGGGAATCGCCGGACTGCCACGCACTCAGTTGAACGACTGGTGCAGATTACACTCATGCCTTGCCAAAACGCGACCGCGAACCGTCGACGACTCAGTGGAGTCGACAACAGTCGGCAGACGACAATTGCCTCTCCTGCCGCCGGATGATGAGGATGATGAACTCGACTTCCTGCTCGGCGAACTAAACGAGATGGTGAGCGAGTCGCTGAAACTCGACGCCTGTGAACGGGCATTGATTCACGATTTGGTCCATGTCCGTTTAGCCCTGAACGACGGTAGTACCGGGAAACCTGCGGTTCGACGACCTAAGGCAAACGAACTTCGAGCGTATGCCCGACGGCTCAAGTCGGAATTAGACGATTTCATTGACGGCCAACTGCCCAAACGTCACAACGTATACGTTGTCTACGATGATCAATCGGGCATGATTCAGGTTAACCTTGTTCGGTCGGCGTCGGCCGCCCGAAGTGTCACGGTCGTCAAGGCAGACAATGCAGCCGGTCGGCAACTGGAACGGACTCGGCGACGTTTGCGTGACGAGCGTTCGCAGTGGGTCTACTTCGATCGTAATTTGCGGATCTATGAAGGCACGCGGACCTACATCTTGAAGCCCATGCAGCGATTCCATTGGACCGAGAGCCAAGCGATGATCGACGCCCGTGAGATCATCGCTGAAACGCTCGCCACTGCAGAGGTCCACGCGTGAGAGGATCCAGGTCGCATCAGCCCAGTCGTCTTTCGGACAACGCCGCCGACTACGTCGGCTTGTTCATCCCGAGAGTACATCGCCTGATCCAACTTGGTTACAGTCGGTTGAATCCTGCCCGATACGTGAACGCGCAGGAAACGGCCATTACCGGCGATCTGGCGGACGCCGTCGAGGGCGTGTTGGACTATCCCACCGCCGGTTGGATGCGATTCTACTGTGTACACGACGACCCACCTGAGAATCAGCCGAAGCGCCGCCGTCAACGTAGAGGCCGAAACAGGCAACGCGTCGACATCCGCTTGGACTCATCGGAATTCTCGCCCCGCGCCAGACTCCGTTTCGAATGCAAGCGTCTTGGAAAAGGCCACACAGCGGCCGAGTACCTGGGAAGGGCGGGCTTGGGGTGTTTCCTGAATGCCGAATACGCCGCTGCAGATGGCGAATCTCATTCGGCCTTCAACATCGCTGGCATCCGGTGTCCAAGGCTTCACCGTCCACGCGGAACCTTGGGGCCACATCTCGAAGTGGATGGGTTGTTGAAGCAACTCCACGGCTTGGTGAGGGTGAGCGGCTTCCACTACCCAGGTGCCTTCGGCCTGGATAGGTTCTGTATCGGGCGACTTTGCCCAAATGAGATATCGCATCAGCATAGACTCGTCATCATGACGACATGCGGAACGCTCCATGAGAATGGTGATATCACTTTGCAAAGGCCGGAGCGTGATGCAAGCCAAATGCGGGTTATTCTCGATTTGGACGGGCCGCCAGCCACGAGCCGGAGCCATCGTTGGGCTGGACCGGCAAGACGCAGGAGTCCGCAATACGCCGGTGCTGCGGTGAATGCAGCTTCCCATTCACGAAAGTGTAGATTCAACGAACAACCTGCGTCAGCGAGCCCCTCGCCGCGTCTGCACGGCATCTCCGTCCCCGTCTTCCGTTGTAGCCTTGTCAACAGCGGTGGACGCACATAAGGCACATGTCATCGTACTGGCGGTGTCCACCGACGAACCGTTGGACATCTTCGACGACGTGTTGCACGAGCTGACTGGCTCCTGTCCCGTCGGCGGAGGCCACCGCTTGTTTCATTCGTGACAAGCCATACAGCTGTTTGTCGTGAGTTGTTGCATCCGTGAAGCCATCGGAGAACATGGTCAGCGATTCGCCACTTTCAATTCTCAGAGTCGACAATCCATAAGTTGTCGCCGCTTCGACGCCCAACGGAAAACCTTTGGACTCTTCCCCGGGAATCTCGATGTCCCCGTTTCGTCGACGAAGAATCGGGTCCAAGTGCCCGGCGTTCAGAATGGTGACTTCATTGGATCTGGGGTCGACGATGACCATTACGAGAGTAACGAAATTGGTACCGCAATCACTATCGAGCAGTCGCACATTGACAGAGCTGAGAGCTCGGCTGGGAGTAGCCCCGCTTGCCAGCGAAGACTTCAGTTCCCCAGAGACGATCGTTATTAGCATTGCGGCGGAGATTCCCTTTCCAACTGCGTCAGCGACCACAACTGCACAGCGTCCGTCCGGAAGCATTAGGTAGTCGTAGTAGTCGCCGCCAACATCATAAGCAGCCCGATAGAATTCGCAAAACTCGTATCCCTCTATGTTCGGCTTCCTTCGCGGCAACAAGCTTTCCTGTATACCGCGTGCCACCGCCAAGTCACGCTCCAATGCCTCTTGTTTCAGGACCTGTTCGTGCAACTTGGAATACTGAACGGCCACCGAGACTACCCCCGAAACCGCCACTAGGAGTTCCAAGTCTTCGTGCCGGAAGTGTCTCTTCTTGTCCACGGTATCCACTTGGAGTATCCCCAGGGCCGATCCATCCGATCCCAGCAACGGCACACACATCACACTGCGGATTGGTGATTCCACGACACTGGTACTTCCATCGAATCGTACATCCTTCTTGGCATCTTCAGACCGAATGGCAGCCTTCTTCTCCATCACTTCGTTTGCGATGGCACGACACACGCGGACTCGGCCTCGCTGTCCTTGGCGACGATGTAGTACTGCAGCCGCAACAGGAGGTTCGCCATCGGAGTGCTTCAAGCCGATGAAACCGCGGTCGGCCTGTTTGAAGATGGAAAGAACAGCCTGCAGCACTTCGTGCAAAGCCTCATTGAACTCAAGCGATCCCCCCAGTTTCGACAACATGCCCACCAAAGCCTGCAATCTCACGTTGGCCGATGACGTTGTGTGGTGGCTGGATTCGACGATGTCAATTCTCGACGCGATTTTGGAACTGTCTTCAGCGTCGAGGAACTGCGTCAATCGCGTGGCATCAGAGCCGACAGCCGTCTGGCGAGCCAGCTCCGACTCGTGGAAGGCAAAGACGAGTCCGCCGATAGTTAGATGATCACCATCGTGCAACTTAACCGCTTGGGTGATCCTATCTCCGTTCAGCCATGTACCGTTGTGACTATTCAAGTCCTTCACGGAAAAATGGTCACCCGTCTTCAGTATCTCTGCATGTTGTCGACTGACCACGGTGACGTCCGTGAATGGTTCGCGAATCTGACAAACCTGGTCGCGACCCAAGCGGCACGCAGGCTCCTGGACGGGATACATTCGCCCGTACTCGGTGCCGGATATGCCCTTCAAAACTGCCATGATGATGGCTCCATTGACGCAGTACTGCCTTCTCGGCGGACGCCCGCAACTATAACGGGAATACTAGCGATTGTTTACTTCAATGGAAGGTGGCAGTCTTGTGCGGACTGATGAATCACAATCCCCCCGCCACATAACCCTCGGTCGGCGGATCGCTTTCCAGCCGTTCTCGGTCCGCATGGTTTTCCCGGTACGCCTCGATGTCGCGGATGCGGTACGTTCGGTTTCGCCGCTAGGAATGCGAGAAGGAAAATGAACATGATGTGGTCTCGTTGTTGGTCGTTGTTGTAAGGCTCGCTGGCGTGGCATCAAGCCGATGTAACGAAGTAGACGGGAAGCGAAGTCGAGCGATCTCTTCTCCATTACCGTGAACCGTAAGGCGGCGGAAGATAGGCGGTTGGCGAAGGTGGCCCCCACCCTGCCAACCGTCCATCGTGATAGAGGAGACCATGCCCTTTGGGACAGGAGATTACGTTCAGTGAGCCTCCGTGCTCTCCAAGCTCGAAATGGCTGCGGTGTTCCGTCCATTCATACTTCTTATTGCACCTAATGCACACGACCGCGAACTGATTAAGAGGGTGCTTAACGAGATGAGGCACAAGCCACTCGAACTTCCAGTCTTGAGGAAGCTCGACCAACGATTCATTTCTTTTGACATTCAAGTGCCGTTCCAGCTTCTTGCACCATTTCACAATCGTTTCATCGCCTCCCTTCCGCAAATGCAAAAGCGAGTCCGCAGGAATCGTGAACTCCATTCCGTTACGGTCGAAACTGACCTTTCTGCAATTACAGGTTGTTGGTTCGTGGCGGATTATAGGGCACTTCAAGCATTTGCAGTCCTTCCATCTGTGTATCCCCGTCCTCTTCTTTGAACACCTTGGGCAGTACTCGCAACTCTTGCTCCAGTCATGACCTTTGTCTCGCGACTCACCACACTTGGAGCACTTGCAGCCATCCCAACTGTGAAATCCAAGCGAGCATGAGAGTGGCACTATGATCTCCTTCTTCAGCGATGTAATTGTCCCAAATGAATGAAAGGGGGTTCTGCCTGTTCGGCGTCAATTAGCTTAAGTCTTTAGCGACAATTAGGTTGAGGGGCAG
>CAZUAH010000384.1:0-13265 GCA_964617665.1 uncultured Pirellulaceae bacterium | reverse complement strand
GTCTGGCTTTGGACCAGGGCGATAACACCAAGGCCACCGATGCCGGACTGACCACTGATCAACGCGGCGTGCCACGCATCGTCGATGGAGACGGAGACGGTACCGATACCGTCGATGTCGGAGCATTCGAGGCGGTGTTAGATTTTGGCGACGCGCCGGAAACGTACGTCACGCTGCTGGCAGACGATGGAGCCCGACATTTTGCGGTCGGGGTGACTTTGGGTTCAAGTCGCGATGTCGAAAACGATGCCCAGACGCCGTTGGACGGCACTGGTGACGACGCTACCAACACGGACGACGAAGACGGGGTGACCGGCGCGTCGGCGTTCGTTGTCGGGCAACCGGCCAACTTCCAGATTGTCGCATCGGAAACGGCGTACCTGGATGCCTGGATGGACGTCAATGGCAACGGGGCGTTTGACCATCCTGACGAGCACTTGACGGGTGGTGTGTCGCTTGAGGTTCAGGATGGTGCCAACACTCTGGGCTTCACGCTTCCCAGTGATGCGATTGCTGGAACGTCCTACGCCCGCTTGCGGATCAGCAGCACGGGCAACCTGCTACCAACCGGTTTGGCTGCCGACGGCGAGGTGGAAGATTACGAAGTCGAAATTGAGCCATCGGCTGATATTTCCATCACCAAGACCGACGGCCTGACCGAGGCGGTACCCGGCGAATCGCTGACGTATACCATCATCGTGGCCAATGCTGGGCCAAACGACGACCCGACGGTTGCCGTAGCCGATACTTTCCCGGCGGCGTTGACCAATATCCAACTCGCCGGCGTAACCCTTAATTCGGGCAGCGGCGGCGCTCCGACTTCCACCTACACCGGTCCGTTCCCGACTGCATTGGGAACATCACTCAACGACACGGCCAGTCTGCCGGCGGGTAGCTCGGTGACTTATACAGTGACCGGCGACATCGACCCCGCTGCCAGGGGCACATTAGTCAATACAGCGGATGTTACACCGTCGATATTTGATCCCGATGGCAACAACAACACCGCTACGGACAGCGACACGACGCTTACGCCGGAAGTCGACATTCGTGTGGAGAAGGACGACGGCGATGGCGTGGCCGACAACCTGGTCGTGATTGCCGGACAAGACCAGGTGACCTACACGGTGACGGTCACCAACGACGGGCCCTCGGATGCCACGGGGATCGTGGTCAACGATCCGCTGTCGCTGCCCACCGGGGTGACGCTTAACAACGCCACCACCAGCCAAGGCGGCTACGTCAGCGGCACGGGTGTCTGGACCGTGGGCGATCTGGCGGACGGCGCCAGCGCCACGCTGACCATCGTCTTGGATGTGGCGTCCAATACGGCTGACGGCCAGGTGATCAGTAACACGGCCTCGTTGTCCAGCGTGGCCGAGACGGAAACCAACCCCGCCAACGATTCGGACACCGAAACCACCGACGTGGACCGCGAGGTCGATATCCGGGTCGAGAAGGACGACGGCGACGGCGGGGCCGACAACCTGATCGTGATTGCCGGACAAGACCAGGTGACCTACACGGTGACGGTCACCAACGACGGACCCTCGGACGCCACGGGGATCGTGGTCAACGATCCGCTTTCGCTGCCCACCGGCGTGACGCTCAACAACGCCACCACCAGCCAAGGCGGCTACGTCAGCGGCACGGGCGTATGGACGGTGCTCAATCTGGCCGACGGCGCCAGCGCGACGCTGACCATCGTCTTGGATGTGGCGTCCAATACGGCCGACGGGCAGGTGATCAGCAATACGGCCTCGCTGTCCAGCGTGACCGAAACGGAAATCAACCCCGCCAACGATTCGGACACGGAGACCACGGACGTGGCGCGGGAAGTCGATATCCGAGTGGAGAAAGACGACGGCGATGTCGGTGCAGACAACCTGACCGTGATTGCCGGACAGGATCAAGTGACCTACACGGTGACGGTCACCAACGACGGGCCCTCGGACGCCACGGGGATCGTGGTCAACGATCCGCTGTCGCTGCCCACCGGGGTGACGCTCAATAACGCCACCACCAGCCAGGGCGGCTACGTCAGCGGCACGGGTGTCTGGACTGTGCTCAATCTGGCCGACGGCGCCAGCGCCACGCTGACCATCGTCTTGAATGTGGCGTCCAATACGGCCGACGGCCAGGTGATCAGCAACACGGCCTCGCTGTCCAGCGTCACCGAAACGGAAACCAACCCCGCCAACGATTCGGACACCGAAACCACCGACGTGGCGCGGGAAGTCGATATCCGAGTGGAGAAAGACGACGGCGATGGCGGTGCAGACAACCTGACCGTGATTGCCGGACAAGACCAGGTGACCTACACGGTAACGGTTACCAACGACGGGCCTTCGGACGCCACGGGGATCGTGGTCAACGATCCGCTGTCGCTGCCCACCGGCGTAACGCTCAACAACGCCACCACCAGCCAAGGCGGCTACGTCAGCGGCACGGGTGTCTGGACGGTGCTTAATCTGGCCGACGGCGCCAGCGCCACGCTGACCATCGTCTTGGACGTGGCGTCCAATACGGCCGACGGGCAGGTGATCAGCAACACGGCCTCGTTGTCCAGCGTGACCGAAACGGAAACCAACCCCGCCAACGATTCGGACACCGAAACCACCGACGTGGCGCGGGAAGTCGATATCCGAGTGGAGAAAGACGACGGCGATGGCGGGGCCGACAACCTGGTCGTGATTGCCGGACAAGACCAGGTGACCTACACGGTGACGGTCACCAACGACGGGCCGTCGGATGCCACGGGGATCGTGGTCAACGATCCGCTGAGCTTGCCGACGGGTGTGACGCTCAACAATGCCACGACCAGCCAAGGCGGCTACGTCAGCGGCACGGGTGTTTGGACCGTGGGCAATCTGGCCGACGGCGCCAGCGCGACGCTGACCATTGTCTTGGACGTGGCGTCCAATACGGCCGACGGGCAGGTGATCAGCAACACGGCCTCGTTGTCCAGCGTCACCGAAACGGAAACCAACCCCGCCAACGACTCGGACACGGAAACCACCGACGTGGCGCGGGAAGTCGATATCCGAGTGGAGAAAGACGACGGCGATGGCGGGGCCGACAACCTGGTCGTGATTGCCGGACAAGACCAGGTGACCTACACGGTGACGGTCACCAACGACGGTCCGTCGGACGCCACGGGAATCGTGGTCAACGATCCGCTGTCGCTGCCCACCGGGGTGACGCTCAACAACGCCACCACCAGCCAAGGCGGCTACGTCAGCGGCACGGGTGTCTGGACGGTGCTCAATCTGGCTGACGGCGCCAGCGCCACGCTGACCATCGTCTTGAATGTGGCGTCCAATACGGCCGACGGCCAGGTGATCAGCAACACGGCCTCGCTGTCCAGCGTCACCGAAACGGAAACCAACCCCGCCAACGATTCGGACACCGAAACCACCGACGTGGCGCGGGAAGTCGATATCCGAGTGGAGAAAGACGACGGCGATGGCGGGGCCGACAACCTGGTCGTGATTGCCGGACAAGACCAAGTGACCTACACGGTGACGGTCACCAACGACGGGCCCTCGGACGCCACGGGGATCGTGGTCAACGATCCGCTGTCGCTGCCCACCGGGGTGACGCTCAATAACGCCACCACCAGCCAGGGCGGCTACGTCAGCGGCACGGGTGTCTGGACTGTGCTCAATCTGGCCGACGGCGCCAGCGCCACGCTGACCATCGTCTTGAATGTGGCGTCCAATACGGCCGACGGCCAGGTGATCAGCAACACGGCCTCGCTGTCCAGCGTCACCGAAACGGAAACCAACCCCGCCAACGATTCGGACACCGAAACCACCGACGTGGCGCGGGAAGTCGACATTCGTGTGGAGAAGGACGACGGCGATGGCGTGGCCGACAACCTGGTTGTGATTGCCGGACAAGACCAAGTGACGTACGTGGTGACGGTCACCAACGACGGTCCGTCGGACGCCACGGGGATCGTAGTCAACGATCCGCTGTCGCTGCCCACCGGGGTGACGCTCAATAACGCCACCACCAGCCAGGGCGGCTACGTCAGCGGCACGGGTGTCTGGACTGTGCTCAATCTGGCCGACGGCGCCAGCGCCACGCTGACCATCGTCTTGAATGTGGCGTCCAATACGGCCGACGGCCAGGTGATCAGCAACACGGCCTCGTTGTCCAGCGTCACCGAAACGGAAACCAACCCCGCCAACGATTCGGATACGGAGACCACCGACGTGGCGCGGGAAGTTGACCTGCAGGTGACCAAGACCGCGACGACCGACACGGGCACGGCCGAAGTCTACGCGGGTTCGAGCGCCGGCAATCTGACCTACGTGGTGACGGTCACCAACGACGGGCCGTCGGACGCTTCGGGGGTCGAGGTGAGCGAAGTGATCACCATCCCGGTGGGCGTAGCAATCGATTCGATTACGGCCAGCGCAGGAACCAGCTATGCCCCACCCCTCGGAGCCACTGGCACCTGGACCGTGGGCAACTTGGCGCCCACGGACGACGCGACTTTGACCGTCGTGATGACAGTCGGCGAAGACGCCGCGGAAGGCGTGAATGCGATCAGCGACACGGCGACGGTGAGCGCGTCAAACGAAACGCGGATCAACACGGGCGACGACGAGATGACCGTCAGCACCGACATCCTGTCCGACTTCGACTGGGGCGACGCCCCGGACAACCCGCCGGTCTTGGCCGCCGGGCCGAATTCGATCACGGGCACGATCTTCGACGATCTCGCCGGGGACGGTTTTGCCGGCACCGACCCGCCCCTGGGCGGCGTACAGCTCGAGATTTTCTTCGACTTCAACGACAACAACGAATTCGAACCCAACGGCGACGACGGTCCGCGTTTGACGGTGGCGGCCAGCGACGAGATCACCGGCGAGTACGAATTCGTGTCGCTGCCGGAGGGCAGGTTCTTCGTCCGCCAGGACCCGGATGCGCTCCGAGCGCAGGGTTTGGTCGAAACGGCGGGCGGCGTGTATACGATCGCGCTGCCGGCCGGCCCGACCACCGATGCGGGCAATGACTTCGCCAACTTCCGGCTGGCCACGATCAGCGGCAAGAAGTTTAACGACATCAACGGCGACGGCTTCCCCGTGTCGTTCGCCGATCCGGGGCTGGCGGACGTCCCGATTCAACTGCACCTGGACGACGGGGACGGCGCGTTCGAACCGGGCGGAGACGACGGGAGTCCGATCGATACGCAATTCTCTGCCAGTGACGGCACGTTTACGTTCAGCGGTTTGGACGTGGGTACCTATTTCGTCTCCGAGGACCCGGCCGAACTGACCCCGCTCCTGCTGACCCAAACCGGCGGCGGTGACAACTTCCCCTCGATCAAACACTACAAGATCATCGTGACGGCGAGCGGGCAGGTGGAAGTGGACAAGGACTTCGCCAACACGGGCGGCGACCGTGACGGCATCATCGGTGGCGGCGGTGGCGGCGGCAACGACCGCGTCGAGGCCGAACCGAACGACGATATCAACTCGGCCACCGACACCGGCCTGGTCGGCTCGGGCACCGGCACCGTGGCCGGCACGGTGGGCAACGGTGCCTACGGCGCGACCTCCGGCGACTACGATTTCTTCCAACTGTTTGCCGACGCCGGCGATACGATCCGCATTGACGTGGCGGAAATAGGCGGACTGAATGTCGAGCTGGCATTGTATAACAGCGCCGGCGGTCTGGTGACGAGCACGAGCGACGCTTCTTTGGAGTTGCTGGCGGATCTGACGACGGCTGGCGATTTGTTCCTCGTTCTCTATGGCGCCGGTTCCGGGTTGCCGTCGCCTACCGTCCCCGGCAGCGGCGGAGGCGTGGGCAGCACCGGCGACTATGTGGCGACGATTGAAATCGATTCCAGCTTCGCGGGCGGAGATATGCTCCCCGGCGATTATCCTACGCTCAAGGCCAACGACGGGGCTCGGCACGTGTTGGTTCCCACCAGCCCGCGCCTGGGTACCGCCGTGACCGACGAAGAGAACGACGGCCAACCCTCGGTCAATGCCGACGGCGACGATCTGAACGGCACGACCCCGGACGACGAAGAGGGCGTGGTCTTCCTTACGCCGCTGATTGCCGGTGAGGACGTGGACGTGCAGGTGACCGTCACGGGCGACGGCCTTTTCAGCGGTTGGATCGACTTCGACGGCGACGGGCAGTGGATCGCCGGCGAGCAGATCTTCGCGGACGTGTCGCTGAACGACGCCGGTTCACCACACACGCTCACGTTCACCATGCCGCTCACTTTCCCCGCCGGGGATACGGGCTCCACGGTCCATTCCAGGTTCCGCTACAGCACCCAGGCAGGCTTGTCCTATGACGGCCTGGCGACCGACGGTGAGGTCGAAGACTACGAGGTGACCATCGCAGAATTCGACTACGGCGATGCGCCGGACGCCCCGGACAGCGGCGCCGGGCAAGGCGGTCCGCTCGATCCCGAGAATCCCGGCGGCCCGCTCTACCCCACCCTGTTTGAAAACGACGGTGCCCGCCACGCGATTATCCCGGGCGGCCCCGTGTTGGGGGCGGCGATCGATCCGGAATCGGACGGCCAGCCGAACGGGTTCGCCACCGGCGACGACGAGGACGCTGACGGCGACGACGAAGACGGCGTGGCGTTCACCTCGCCATTGATCCCGGGCGGCAGCGCCACGGTCGACGTGACGGCCGTCGGCGGCAGTGCCCGGATACTCAACGCCTGGGTCGATTTCGACGGCGACGGTTCCTGGGACGATGCGGGTGAGCAGGTGTTTACGAACGTGGCCCTGATCGGTGGCACCAATCCGGGACTCTCCTTCCCCGTCCCCGCCGGGGCCGTTGACGGAGTGACGTTTGCCCGTTTCCGTGTCGACTCGGGCGGAGGTCTCTCCTACGACGGCAGCGCCAGCGACGGCGAAGTCGAGGACTACGCCGTGCTCGTCGGCCAAGCCGACTTCGGCGACGCGCCCGATCCGCTGGTCGCGACCGCGGGCGAGTATCCCACGCTGTTCGCCAACAGCGGCCCGTTCCATCTGCTCGGGTCCGGGTTGTTCCTGGGAGCCGCCGTGGATGCAGAAGCGAACGGGCAACCGGACGCCACGGCCACCGGCGACGATTTGAGTGGGACGACCCCGGACGATGAAGACGGCCTGACGGCGCTAACCACGATCGTGGTCACCGAGACCGTTGACACGACCGCCAGCGTGGTGGTCACGGCCTCGGCCGCCGGTTTCCTGGACGGCTGGATCGACTGGAACTTCAACGGCGCATTTGATGCTGCCGAGCACCTGGGTGGTGGAACGAGCGCCCCGCTGGTGGCGGGCGACAACCTGCTGAATTTCACGGTGCCCAGCAACACCGACTCCCGGCTGCGGTCGGGCGACACCTTCGCCCGGTTGCGGTTCAGCTCGGCCGGCAGCCTGCCGCCGACCGGCCCGGCCGATGACGGCGAGGTGGAAGACTACATAGTGACGTTGGTCGACGGAGATGGCGCGGCAGCGGCTGTGGTCGATTCTCATCCGATCGTGGGCGACGTGAACATCACGCTCAGCGGCAGCGATGTGGTGGTCGAGCAGGACGGCGGCATTGTGGTCTTCCAGGCTCCGGCTACTTCGATTGCCAGCCTCACGTTCAATGGCACCACTGGCGCCGATACGATCAACGTGCTGGAGACGGACGCGGGCGTTGCGACCGCTGTGAACGGCGACGACGGACAGGACACGGTTAATGTGAGCGATCCGTTTGCAGGACTGGGCCTACTGACCTCGATCGGTGGAACGCTGACGATCGATGGCGGTGCCAATCCTGCGGGTCAACCCGACACGGTGACTTACTTCGACGAAGGCGAAGTGGGTCCGATTGCCTACGATCTGGCGGACGATGGCGTTTTGACTCGCGCCGGATCAGCGGTGCCGGTCAATCTGTCCAACGTGGAATTGGTCGCGTTGGAGGCTGGCTCGGCGGGCAATGCCATTACGGTTCATGCCAGTGCAGACGTGGCCTTCGCGATCGACGGCAACAATCCGACCACCGCTCCAGGCGACTCGTTGTTCGTCGAATTCCCGGGGGCGACGAATCCTTCCGTTAGTTCCTCGGCACCGCGTTCGGGGACCTTTTCCTTTGACAATCGGCAGGACGTTTCTTTCGTCGACATCGAGACGTTGGGCGACTTGGGCGATGCACCTTCGGCTCTTGGCTATCCCACCAGACTAGCCGCCAACGGCGCATTGCACTTTGTGCGAGGACCATCTTTAGGTAGCAACGTCGTTGACGAGGAAGGTGACGGTCAGCCGAACGCCCTGGCCACCGGCGACGACATCGACGGCAACGACGACGAAGATGGCGTCACGTTCACTTCGATCTTGCGGCAGGGACAAACGACCACGCTGGACGTCGAAGCTTCGATAGACGGGCAACTGGACGCTTTCGTCGATTTCAATGCGAACGGCAGCTTTGCCGATCCGGGCGAGAAGATCTTTGACGATGTCTCGGTCGTGGCCGGCACGAACAACCTTAGCTTCTCAATTCCTGTGGGTGCCGAGTCGGCGGATACCTTCGCTCGCTTCCGCATCAGCACGGACGGTGGCCTGAACTCGGACGGGCCGGCCGCTGATGGCGAAGTGGAAGACTACGCGATCACGATCGGTGTGAAGCTCATCGTCACGCCCTTGGGCGGCGGGTTCTACCAGTTCGACGCGATCAATGTGACTCCAAATGGTGTGGCCACCTTCCTGTACGGTTCGCAATTGGGCAGCCTGCCTCTGCCTCAGTTCGGCGTCACGATTGATGTGACTGATCCCACTTACTTCGCCCAGGGCATTGCCGATCCGAATGGTACTGCAACGGCGGTCGTGCAATTGCTTCCCCAATTAGCTGGTCAGACCCTGTTCTTCCAGGCGTTCGAACAAACGCCCGAACCACAGGTGAGCCCGCTCGCGACGCTGACGATCCCGCCCGTGAATCTGGCCGTGGTCAACTCGACCGGCGACAGCAGTGATACAAATCCGGGTGATGGCGTTTGCGACACGGGCGGATTGGTCGGCGCCGATCCCGAATGCACGCTTCGCGCGGCCATCGAAGAGACAAACAGCCTTCCCAACCTGCCGGCCGGACCGGATGGGATTGTCTTCGATATCCCAGGTACGGGTCCCCACACGATTCAGCCTCTGAGCGCTCTGCCCAACGTCACGGACCCCGTGATCATTGACGGTACGAGCGAACCGGACTTTACCGGTACGCCCGTCGTCGAATTGGACGGCAGCAGTGCTGGGGCCACTTCGAACGGCTTGACCGTTGCAGCCGGGGGTGCGAGCAGCACGATTCGCGGGTTGGCCATTAATCGGTTTGCTCGTGACGGGATTCAAATCGATGGTGGCGGCAATAACACGATCGAAGGCAACCGGATCGGCACGGATTTGACAGGCGCGCTGGACCAGGGCAATGGATTCTATGGCGTGTCGATTTTCAATTCCGTGGCGAACCAAATCGGTGGAACCACGCCCGAGGCCGGGAATACAATCTCGGGCAACGGTCGCTATGGTGTGTTGATCACCACGGCCGGTAGTACCGGAAACGTGGTCGAAGGCAACCGGATCGGCACCGATGCCGCAGGTAACGGAGCCGTGCCGAACGATTTCCACGGCGTCTTGATCCAGGGCGGCGCCAGTGCCAATACGATCGGCGGGACGGCACCTGGGGCCGGCAATCTCATCTCGGGTAACAGCCTCTTCGGCGTGAAGATCCACGGCCCCGCGACCACCGATAACGTGGTGCAAGGCAACCGGATCGGCACGGATGAAGCTGGTAACGGAGCCTTGCCGAATGGCCGAGACGGGGTCGAAATCACGGGCGGAGCCAACTCGAACACCATCGGCGGGACGGCGGCTGGTGCGGAGAATGTGATCTCGGGGAACGCCCGATACGGCGTGATCATCAGCACGGCAGGAACCACCGGCAACATGGTGGAAGGCAACTTGATCGGCAGCAACGCCGCCGGCAACGGGGCTTTGCCAAATGCTTTCCATGGAGTTGTGATTAACGGTGGTGCCACAGGCAATACGATCGGTGGCACGGCGGATGAGGCGGGTAATGTGATCTCCGGAAACGCTCGCGTCGGCGTGGTTATCAGTAATGCGACGACCACCGGCAACGTGGTCCAAGGCAATCTGATCGGCACCGATGTTGCGGGCAGCGGAGCCTTGCCAAACAACGCTCACGGAGTGTTGATCACCGGCGGGGCAACCGGCAACACGATCGGCGGCACAGCTGACGGTGCGGGCAACGTCGTTTCGGGCAACAGCCTCAACGGGGTAAAGGTCGTTGGCGCGGGAACCACCGCCAACCTGGTACAGGGCAATCTGATTGGCACCGATTCCGCTGGCAACGCTCCGTTGGCAAATGGTCGCGACGGCGTGGAGATCTCCACCGGCGCCACATCCAATACGATCGGTGGCACGGCGGATGGAGCGGGCAATGTGATCTCCGGCAACACCCGCTACGGCGTGATCATTAATACGCCGACGGCCACCGGCAACATGATCGAAGGTAACCTGATCGGCACCAATGCCGCTGGTACCGGTGCGTTGGGAAATGGTGAACACGGTATCGTGACCTCGCTGGGCGCCCATTCCAATACGATCGGCGGAACGGCCGCGGGAGCGGGCAACGTGATCTCGGGCAACAACAACCATGGTGTCTTCCTTGGTGGCGAAAACAACATGGTCTACGGAAACCTGATAGGCACCGACGTCAACGGCAGCAGCGCGTTGGGCAACGCCGGTTCGGGCGTAGTGGTCGGAGCCGACGGCAACCAGATCGGCGCAGCGGTAGCCGGAGCGGAGAACGTAATCGCTTACAATGGCGTCCGCGGCGTCTCCATTGCGAGCGGGACGGGCAACGCCATTCGGCAAAACTCGATTCACGATAACGGTGGCGCGACGCGACTGGGCATCGACCTGAACAACGACAACGCGACCGCCAACGACGTCGGCGATCCCGACACGGGTGCGAACAACCTACAGAACTTCCCGGAGTTGGTATCGGCAACGATCAACGGTGCGCACCTGGACATCCAGTATTCGGTGCCGTCGGCAGCGCCGAATTCGGCCTTTCCGTTGACGGTCGAGTTCTTCCTGGCCGATGTGGACGGCCAGGAAGGCGAGACATACTTGGGCTCGGACAGCTACTCGGAAGGCACAACGCCGACCGCCACGGTACCGAACGGGGGCGCGGCGGCTGGCACAGAGATCGTAGCCACCACCACGGACGCCAACGGCAACACGTCCGAGTTCTCTGCATCAGTGGCAGTGGCTTCACCCTTATTGGCCGCGGGTGGCGATGCGAGTCAAGAGTCAAGGGTCGAGGGGCAAGAGCTAAGAGCAGACGACGTATCGCCGATCGTGGACGTGGCGATCGATCTGCTGGTTGGGGCCGGTTTCGCAGCGGAATCGTTCTCCAACGTACACGTATCCGTCGCCGACTTGCCTGGCGCGACGTTGGGCTTGGCGACCGTCAACGTCATTACGATCGACGTGAACGCCGCCGGCCACGGCTGGTTTATCGACGCCACGCCGCTGGACGATTCCGAATTCACTGTAGGCGAGTCACGGAGTGCCGCGGCCACACGCATGGATCTCTTGACCGTGGTGATGCACGAGTTAGGCCATACAGCTGGCCTGACAGATCTGTACGACATCGAGTCCGAAGACGACCTCATGTACGCTTGGCTACAGCCGGGTGAACGGCGAGCGGACACAGCGGCCGTTGATTCCGTATTCACGTCGTTGCTCGACTGATTGAACCGGCCGATTGGAGCGCGTTCGGGATAACAGTAGCGGATTTTTCGCTGGTTGGACCAACGATAGACGGCGCCGGGGGCACTACACGTCCGTGCGACACGCACTAGCCTTCGCTTCGACGACATTCCAGCGGACGCGCCAAACGCTGGTCGATCGCATCACAAACGGGCGGCGTGAATGCAAGATGTGCGCCCGCAGAGCTGCATTTCAGCGGCCCAGCGCTGGTGTGCGAGTGAATCCTGTCGCTCGCTCTGCTACCGCCCGCGAATTCACTCGCTCGCACTTTGTACCCGCATTTAGGGGTGCGGTCGAAACAGAATGCTCTACAGCTTTGCTCTCAACGTGTTCGCTGATGCCGCACTTGTCCGAGCCCTCGGCGGTCGACGCGATCTTCGGCAGCATTAGCTGGTAGGAAAGCCGGGAGATAGGGATCCGTCGCGAAGATCCATTCGGTTGCCATGTGTCCCCAATAGGCAAGATGATATAAGAAGGGCTGTGGTCGAGCGTCACCGAGCCCACAGAGGGTTGCGAACCGGGGACTCGCCGCACTCGATCCGAACCAGCATCGAGACGGCGTGGCGTCGCTACTGCGATCTGTTGGACAGGTTGTATTTGATTCCGGGCAGCCATATTGCGTGGAATGAGAACGAGGTCAGCCAGAGTCTCGCGGCCCACCGAATCAGCGCCGCCGCTTGAGGAGGATACGACGATGACCATTGTCAGTGGCTCCCGCGCGAGTTCTCGAATCCGCCATCATTTGCACGACTTGTCCAGGCGGAGGACGTCATCCGCCCGTCGTTTGGCTCGGCGGCGACTGACGTTCGAGTTGCTGGAGACCCGCCGTCTGTTGGCAATTACGATCGATATCGACTACAGCCTCGATACGAACAGTTTCTTTGCTGACCCGACTCGCAGAGACCTCCTGCAAATCGCAGCGGACTCTTTGACCGTTCGCTTCCAGGACGATCTGGCTGCGACTCCCGCGCGTGATCCGGGCGATTGGTGGAACCTGATGTTCTCCCATCCGGGCACCGGTCTGGATCACACGCTTAACAACCCGGAATTCGCAGCCGATACGATCGTCGTCTATGCCGGTGGCCGTGACTTGGGTGGAGTGCTGGGCATTGGCGGTACGTCCGGCTACTCGGCCGGCGGCTCGCAGTCGTTTGTGGACACCATTGCCGGCCGAGGTGAGGCGGGCGTGCCAACGACGGATTTCGGTCCTTGGGTTGGTTCTGTTGCGTTTGACACGTCGGCGTCGACGATTTGGCACTTCGGCGAGACGACCAGCGGTTTGGATTGGAACGAGTCCGATTTTCTCTCCGTCGCCGAGCATGAACTCGCTCATAGTCTAGGTTTTGGCACGTCCTCCTCGTGGAATAACTTCGTCTCCGGCAGCAACTTCACCGGCCTGGCGTCGGTCGCACTGAATGGGGGAAACGTCCCGCTGAGTGCTGGACAGGGACACTGGGCGAGCGGGACATT
>CAZUAH010000383.1:0-13281 GCA_964617665.1 uncultured Pirellulaceae bacterium | reverse complement strand
GCGCCGATGTCCTGGATGTCGAATACCAGCGTGTCGAGACCCTTGAGGCTTTCCGCCGTGGGCTTTCGCGTTTTGCCATAGAGGCTGTAGATCTTCAGTCCGGTGAGAGGATCCGAAGCATCATCAATGTTGTGCGTGTCCAGCACTCCTTGGATGCCATGTTCCGGGCTGAACAACGCCTGCAGGTCTACGTTTTCGGCTTGATGAAGAAGCTCTACTGTGCTCACGCCGCGGCGGTTCACGCCGGTATGATTGGTGATCAGTCCTACATGGCGGCCTTTCAGTCGGCGGAACTTCTCCCGCTCCAACACGTCGATACCGGTCAGCACTTCTGATGCGGCTGGAGATTCTGAGATCGGCTGTTTGGGCGCCGCCGCTTGCGATGTGCATGCCGTGCCGGCCGCAATACAGGCGGCAACTGCAATCGCTGCGAAAAACGGCGTCCATTCTCTCCTGATCGTCTGACACAAGTAGTTCTTCATGTCTGGTGCTTTCTTAGAAAATGCTCGCATATAGACGCTAGGAGTCCAAACGCGACTGTCGAAACGGATCCAACGACCGTCAACCAGGGCCATGCGACATCGGTACCGAACTTGACATAGCTTACCACGGCAGTCCCGCCCAGCATGCCGGCGAGCGCAGACCACTGACGCACCCACTTCGTCAATACGCCAAGCGAGAACACGCCCAGAAGGATGCCCGCGACAAAGCCGGCAATCGCCAAGGCATCATTGACCACGCTCCGCGAGTACCACTGAGCAGCGACGGCGACGGCCACTTGTATCAGTCCAAAAACGATGGTCAGAAGCTTGCATGTGTTGACGCGTCGCTCTGGCGACATTTCCGCCGTGCCAAACAGGGGCCCAAAATCGTTCACTGCGGCCGTGGCAGACGAATTCAGAGAACTGGATAGTGTTGACATGGCTGCCGCAAAGACGGCTGCCAGCGTAAGGCCGGTCAGTCCAATGGGCATCTGATCGACGATGAACGCCGCTAACGCCTCGTCGCCTTTCTCAAACGCTACTTCGGGCGGAAACTCTGCAAAGAAGCAAGCCAGCCCCACGCCTAGCAGAAGAAACACGGCAAATTGGATCAAAACGACAAAACCGCTGACTAATAGCGCACGAGTCGCGTCCCAGCGATCGCGCGCTGCCAAGTAGCGTTGGACCATCATCTGGTCGGTGCCATGCGTGCCGAACGACAAGAACGCTCCGCCGATCAGGCCTGCCCAGAACGTGTACTTCTCCGTGAGGTCCCAGGTGAAATCGAAGACCGTCAGCTTGTCGTGCTGGACAGCATAGGTGTGGAATTGCTCCCATCCGGTTGGCAATTCGCTGATAATGATCCAGAAGGCTATCAAGCCGCCCGCCATGTAAACGACAAACTGAACGCAGTCGTTCCAAACAACGGATTTCATGCCGCCAAAGAACGTGTAGACGATCGTTGCCACGCTGATGATTACGATGGAAACCGGCATCGAAACACCGATAGCCTTCTCCAATGCGATGGCCGCCAGAAACAGACGCAATCCGTCGCCGAGATTACGGGCGACCAGGAACAGAAGTGAAGCCGTTCGTTTTGTCGCTCCGCCAAACCGATGCTCCAAGACCTCGTAGGCCGTGAGCATCTCTCCGCGGAAGTACGCGGGCAGCAGTACGTACGCTACCAGGCACCGGCCCAGTATGTATCCAAAGGCAAGTTGCAGAAAACACAAGTTGCCGCCGTCTGCGTAAGCAATCCCCGGAACGCTCAAGAATGTGGCCGTACTAGTCTCGGTGGCCACAATCGAACCTAACAGCGCCCACCAGGGAAGGTCCTTACCGCCCAACGCATAGTCCGCAAGATTCCGGTTCTTCCGGCCGATCCACAAACCAAGCGCGACCATGCCAAGCAGATACGCAACAATGATCGCGGAGTCGATGTGGTTAATGGTGGGATTCACAGCAGATGCAGGCGGTGTATGAAGCTTGGACCGGAAAACGCATCATTGTGCCATCTCGCGACGACCGAAGCAAGAAACGGACCCGCACGGTGTGAGAGGTTTCTTTGGCGGTCGCTGCCATAGCTGAATTCGCAAGAATTCAGCTACGTGCCAGAAAGTCCTACCCATACATTTCTTGTCTGGAATACCGCGAGCGTCTATAGTGCAGGTAATGGCGCAAGTGGGCAGCGGTGCCGTTCTAGGTCTCGTTGCCTTGGCTTTCGGTTTTGTCTCGGTGTCAGCTATGTCGATGCTTCTGGGGCTGACTTGCCGACATCTTTCACAATGGAGGACCGTCAATATGAGGGTACTTAGAACTTGTCTGAAACTTGCTGCGGGTGTCGCCGTGGTGCTTGTCACCGCCGTTGATGCTCGCGCGGAGACGTTCGAACTTGAGACGAAACGACTGCCTGCATCCTATGCGGCTTTAAGTTCGTCCGAGGACGCGGCGTTTCAATCTCGAACTTACCAATTGTTTTACACGCGCAATGGCTCGATGGTCCGCACTGGCGATCAGGCGCCATTCGCAAAGGTTGTGACGAAAGAACCGGAGTATGCGTCCAAGACTCCGTTCAAGGGCGTGGCCAAACTAGGCACCCAAGATTTTGGGTTCGCGTTCGATGTGGCTCCAGCCAAATCGGATAAGCCGAAGGCCACTAGTCGCAGCAGATATCTGCGATACACGCATCTCTATTTCGACAGCAACCGCAACGGCGATCTGACGGACGATCAGGTTGTCGAGGCGGACAGCAAAGCTTCGCCAAACGGTTCGCCGTATACTTACTTTCCTCGTGTCGATGTCACGGTTGATGTCGATGGGACGCCCGTTGAGTATGCGTTCTATATGAGGATTTACGGCACCTCGTCAGGCTACGGCTACGCGTTTCTTTACGGAGCTGCGTACCGAGAGGGCGAGATTGCACTGAATGGCAAGAAGACGCGAGTTGTGGTGGTGGACTCCAACAGCAACGCGCGATTCGACGATGCAATGTCAGTTGCGACAAGGTCGGGCACACTCTACCCATCGACCGGTGACGCGATCTTGGTTGATCCGAATCCCAACACGGCAACGAACGAGGTTCAGCAGCCGATAGGGAAACTAATCAACATCGGTGGTCGCTTCTACGACATGGAGCTTACGCCCGCTGGCGACAAGCTCACGCTGACGTCATCGTCAGTGCCGGTGGGATTTGTCAGCAACCCGAACAAGGGCGCCAATGCCCTGATGCACGGCGATCAGGGAATTCTCTTGATCTCCACGAATGAATCGGGGAAATCGCCGCTACCAGTTGGCGATTGGAAGTTGCTGTCATACACCATCGACCACACCGCGGTGGCCGATAAGAAAGACGACGGTTCGTTGCTGGATACGCTCAGCGAGGCACTTGTCCAGAACACAAGTTCGCCCAGGTCGTACATCTCGGCACGAGCATCGAGAGATTTCACGGAGGCGGTTAGCATTCGCGAAGGGGAAACCGTTGATCTTCCCTTCGGCCCGCCGTACAGAGCTCTTGTCAAAGTTTCACGCACTTCCAACAGTTCGGGCAACCGAACGGCTTATCTGAGCCTGTCTCTCGTCGGGACAGGGGGCGAACACGTCAACAACATTGTTGTTAACGGCAGTCGCCCAAGTGTGCCTGAGTTCACGATCACCAGCGCAGAAGAGAAAGTTGCGCAAGGCAAATTCCGGTATGGCTGAGGCTTTACCTGTTCGTACTCGTGGCGAGTACCAAAGGAATTGGCTGACGAATACAAAGTGACTGTGAGCTGGGACGGCGGTCCTTTCAAGATCGAAACGACTGAAAGTGTCGTCCGCAAGTCAGATCTGCCCGGTGGTAGTGCTGCTACTAACCTCTTCAATCGCGTCCTAGGAGCCATCGCAGCAGATTGATTCCGAGACGTTAACCGATTGCGCCATACAAACGGCCCCTGGGTGACCAGGGGCCGTTTCCTTTTGGTCTTTCACGGATTCTGGGGGTTGCTTGGCGTGGGGCATCGCCGGATTGAAGGCACATCGCGCGGTTGGTAGTGTGAACGGCCGGTAATCGCCGGTTTTCTCAGCCATCACTGGACTTCGCCATGAACATCGAACAAGAAAACAACCCATACGCCTCCCCACCGTCACCGGACGTTTCCGGGCTTCCTCGTCACGATCGCACGGTTCTGGAATTCTATCTGCGGCATCGTACCGAGCCACTCACAGTCGCGTTCATGTTGTTCAGGTGCCTGCCGACCTGGATACTCTTGGCCGCCGTTCTCGCACTGATCGCGTTCGTTGTTTCACTTCTTCTCAGCGGCAACTACACGGTTCTGGCCGTTGCGTTCGTTGCGGGGGCAATGATCGGAGCGGTTTCGCGTGATATCGGGTACACTTGCCGAATTGTCCGGCGCTGGCGACTTCTTATGAGCGTCTTGGATTGGGACAAGATCGAACGGCTGCTCCAGAGAGACCAGTACGCCTAGTACTCTGTCAGGACTGCGAATCAGAGTTGTAGTTGGGGGGGGGGGGGGCCGCCCCCCGGGGGGGGGGGGGGGGGGGGGGGGGGCGGGCCGCCCCCCCCCCCCCCCCCCCCCACTACATGCCAGCACCCAAGAATTAAGCCGTGGCGGAGCACTTGCCGCCTGATTGGCGTTGTTGCTGTCTGCGGAATCGTTTCGATTGGAGATGGGCAAAGCGATGCGGCTCAAATGGGGTGATTCGACAGCGACCAAACGTCGCGTCGCGATATTGTGCCTGTTTGCGGCCCATTTGCTCGCAGGAGTTTCTCTTGGGGCGTTCATTTGGCTCGGCGGATATAACAGCGTCCCATCTCTCCCGGTTCGGTTCTTCGTTGGTCTCATCTTTGCGCAGGCAAGCCTCTTGGGGATCTGGGCTGGCTTTGGCAGAAGCCCGTGGTGGCTGAGGTCGTCTGGACTTGCACTGGGGGCTGGCTACCTGGGTGTCGGCGGCTGCATTGGTGTCCACGAACCGAATTGGCTGTCCTTCTGCCTGTTTACGTCCACCAGCATCATGGTGACGATTTTGCTGATCATCTTCCGCTGTGCTGGATTTAGCATCAGATTGCGGACGATCGAAGACTACGATCGAGCCGGGCATCAAATCGGAATCCGGCATTTGCTGCTACTGACTGCGGTAGTTGCGGTAATGCTGGGAGTAGGCAGACAGTTGAGTTTTGGCCGTTTTGACATATATCCCTTGCCCACCATCATTTTCGTTTATCTCGCCTTTGTGCTAACTTCCTGCGTACTAGTTGGCATCCTTTCAGCTTGGTCGATGCTGCGAGAAAAGTGGATCGTCTTTCGAGGAGCGATCTTGCTGGTCGTTGCTGCAGCGGCCGGATGGGCAGTGGCTCAGACTATTACAGAAACGTTGACATTCTGGCTCGTCGTGTTTCCTATTCAAGCCGTCGTACTCATCGCCTCTCTGCTCGTCGTCCGCTTCTGTGGGTATCGGCTGATGAGGTTTCCTCGTCGACAATCGAAGAACGAATAGGCCCGCGCGGGCGAACTGGATGAGTGCGGCGGGTGCGGGCGTCGTAGGGGCAGGGAGCCGAGTAGGGCTACTCGATTCTTCGTCTCTTAAACGGCGCCCTGATGATCCAACCGATACCGAGCACGCTGAAATAGACAAGCGGAGTCATCAGAACGGCCTTCATCAGGTCCTCCCAACGCCTTCGAGTGTCAATATCGCGAATGTACCATTGAATGGAATCCGAATTCCAGGAATTAAGGTCGTCCGTATCGTTCCCGTTGGTTTTCGAAACGCCATCACGCCCCATGGAATAAACACCCAACGTGCGAGGTTCACCGTGATAGGCATGGCCAAATTGAATACAACGGTACGCGTTTTGCCAGGGATCTTTGCGCGGTGACTCCTCCAATTCTCCAGCCAATGGGTGAGCCGGTGACAATTCGCCAGCGAGCCAATCATTGATGGCATCCACGGAGACATCCGTTTCATCCTGCATCATGCACGCATTGGTCACACGGCGACTGATATTGTGCACGCCTGTCCTCGCTACCTCCCATTTACCATGCGGGCTCAGCGGGGGGAAAAGCGCGATGATGCACGTGGCGGCGACGAATGAGAGACACACGACGAGCAGTTGTATAATTGTGCGTTTCATACAGCGTCTCGTTTCATGCGCGGAACTACTCGGACGAAGCGTAGCTGGTCGGGCTTCATCCGCCGGTTCGTCCTAGTGTTTCCGGTTGTGGCCACAGTCCAGGGTGGAATGGTGGTTGATTATCACCTGATTCCACAGTTGGGCAATAATCGCTGCAATTCCCTGCGCCCCGCGTCCGTGACTTGTGTGTTCCCAAGAAATACTAACCTGAGATTCGTCAATCCTTTGAGATGGACCAAGCCTGCGTCGCTAACCTGCGTACCGTCAATCCTGAGCCACTCAAGGCTAGTGAGTCCCTTGAGGTGTTCCAGCCCCGAATCGTCGACAGGTGAGTCGCAAAGTAGCAACGAACGGAGGTGCTTCATACCACTGAGATGCCGCAGCCCGGGACCAGAAATCTCGGTTCCTTCGGCCCACAGTTCACTTAGATTGGTCAGTCCGGCAAGGTGTTCCAGCCCGGCGTCATCAACCTGCGTCCCACCAAACGTCAGTTTCTTCAGTTTGGTCATCCCTTTGAGATACCCAAGTCCCTCGTTGGTGATAGAATCCAGCCACAACTCCTCAAGTTCGGTCAGCTCTTCGAGATGTGCGATTCCCGCATCGCTAATGTTCGCCTCGCAAAGGTGTAGCGACCTCAGTTGGGTTAGCCCTTCGAGGTGTGCAACCCCGTCGTCGGTGATCGGCGTCCGGCTACAGTCAAGTTCTTCGAAGAAGGTTAACCCGTGAGGGTACTTCAGGCCGTCGCCGGTGATTTGAATATCCCGAAGCTTCAATGTTCGCAACGCCGGCAGCCGCGCGATGTGCCGCAGATCAGAGTCGGCGATCTTGCATTTTGAGAACTTCACTTCGAATACTGGCGACCCTTCCGTTTTGCCACCCAACTCGTGGATAGCGGCCACAGCGAGTTCTTCATCAGGAGTTGCCACTTCCGGAGGCCGTGGCCTTGGCGCTGGTTGCTTGGCACCGGGCCGCAATGCGGCGTTCGGCCGATTGGGCTGTAGCGAAGTCGTTATGCCGAGTTCTTGAAACCGGGCAAACAACTTCTTGAAGCCACCCTCGGTCTTGGCCAATTCGTATTCTTCGGTGTAGATCGGCATCGCGGTGATGATGTTGATGAAGGGGCCTTCGTCGGAGCGAAATCCTTCGAGTTGGCCGAGATTCGGAATCAACAGCAATGCCGTAAACCCGCTGTAGCGCCCCAACGGCTCCAAGGGGCCACCCACGGGAAAAACCGACGGATACTCGCCAATCCACGTCTTTTCCTCGTGAGGATAGTGTGCGATTGTCCGCAACCAGTACCAAGGCCAGATCGTCGCGTCGTCGCGCACATTCGGCTGGGGCGTCCAGTCGGGCGACAACTTCATGCAGACTTCCGCGAACGGTCCGTCGTCGACATCTTCTGGCACGGCCATCGGTTGTTCGCTCATGCCCGTGGTGTAGATAAGGTTTGGCTTGTTGGGGTCGCCGCGATCTATCGTCCACACCGACACATCCACCTTGCCCAGAGAAATTGTATCCCCGATTCCCCGTTCGTTGGGCGGTTTTCCCATGTGATAGGTGAAGTACTCTTCAATCTCTTCGCGAACGATCTCATAGTCGTAGTCGAACGTCGAAGATTCCACCTCCCGGACTTTCTGGTCGTACTCATTCGCTTTCGCGACGTTTCCAGCTCCGCGATAGGCGTTGGCCAGTGTCTGCACGCAAAGGGGATCCTCCCAGTTCGTCAACTCGCACGCGTGTGTGGCAATCTTCACGGCCTGTTCAGCGTTTCGATCAGCGTTTCGATGCGCATCGACGGGCGATGTGGCCAACATCTGTGCGTAAGCGTTCGCAATGAGGAAATCGCCCGAGTCAACCTCGTACGCCCGAAGAACATCCGCAAACGCCGATTCCCACTGTTTCGTCTTGCGATACACCCTGTGACGGCTGAACATGGCCCAGGTATGATCGGGTTCCGCTTCCAGACACTTCGACAGGTCCGCGAGAGCCTCTTCAGGGCGGTCTGTCATGTCATAGGAAATGCCCCTGTAGTAATACAACGTCGGCAGCGATTCTTGCTCCAACGCCACGGTGAAATGCGCGATCGCCGCTTCGTAGTCGCCATCTTCAAAGGCATCGAAACCGGCGGCATTGGCATCCTCGGGACCTGTCTCTGACACGGAAGCTCCGCCCTCAAGGCTCTCGTCCGGCACTTCGTCGCTGGGCGCCGCCCGCCCCGCATCTGCAACCATTGATTCGTCTACGATTCCGTTCGAACGACTCTGCTGTCGGGGAGAGTCTCCGCCGCATCCGACGAGGCTGCACAGGAACAAAGAGACAGGTAGGAAACGATGCATGGCTTGATTCTGGCCCTTTCCGCTCAATCAACGGTAACGACTACAGGTTCACCGGATTCGATTGACTCTCCAGCATAGAGTATCGCGCTGCTGAATCTCAGTTCGCCATCTTGATGGCGGCAAGTTTCTTCGCAATCTCGCGGTCCTTTTTGTTGCGAATCTCGATGCGGACAGCCTTGCCCTCGGGGTACTTCTCGGCGTCATCAATCACTGCAAGAATCGAGTCAGGCAGCCGGCTATCGTGGGCGGCCTTGACGGCCTTCTCTCCCAGCGCGAAAGCAACCAGGAAGTGTTTCTTGCGCGGAACCAGCGACACCACCGTGCGTTTCTTCTGCCTCAGCCGCAACGACCACCCCCACTTCGCACCGGCAAAGGTCCACGTCTCGTCCAGAGGGTCGTACTCGGCTGCGATGTGAGTCCTTAGATCGTCCCAATGCATGCTGGTTCGCCCCAGCATCTCTTCGAGATCCTTCGCCCCAGGCTTTTTCGACTTGTCATCAAATGCACTCAGCGCCACGTCTTTGTTCTCCATGGATTCGAGGTCCAACCGGCATATTACGCCCATTCACACGACACGTCTGGCGAAAAACGAGCCATGAACGACTCGCGAGCCTGGGCGGAAAGGAATGCAGTTCCCCAATCAGGAATAAGAATCACGTCATCGGTTACGAAACACGTATAGCCGGCTGGAAATTCTATACCAAGTGGATTGACAAATGAATCATCCAGCTCGACATCGTCATCGAAAACTACGCCATTCACATTCTCGGAGAACTGACCACTGGATTCCATTCGCAGGCAAATATGGTGCCCAAGCATTTGCCATAGGAAATCGGTAAATCGATTCGCTACGAGCACATGGTCATTTGCGATGATTCTGAAGCTGTCGATTCCGTAGTCATCCTTCAAATCAAGGCAAGATTCGAAATACACCGGCGGATCAATCTTCGATTCGTCGCCGTCGTAAACGAAGCAGTAGTAGACGTCCTGGTTTTCCCCGTAGATCCGGAAGTGGCCCGCATGCTCACGACGCCGCCGTGTCGGCATGACGTAATCTTGCGCGGTCTGGTCGTCCGCAATGGGATGTCGATTCAGCGTTTCAATGATGCCAGCCACCGAATTGTCGGCGACAACAAACGGTTCCACAAACCACCGGTTGAGTGAGTTCAGTTCGGTCGAGTCTGACCCGATGCAGTTACCCATGCGAGCATCGCGATCGAACTTCGTTTCGATTGCTGGGTTTGGCCGAATCCTCCAAGTGAACTAGCACCTGTGGGCTTCTCAGCGTTCTCTGATCCAATTCACGTCCTGCGAGGATAACCTATCCAACGGAACTTGGATTCTTGAGCCGTCTTTTCTTATCAGATTGACTTTACCAGCAATCACCCCGCCAAACCTTGCCTCGGTTTTGAATTTTCCCGTTGTATCTGTCCAAATGCGGTAGTCTTGCTTCCGTTTGGGTTGGGGATTAGGTTCTCGTTTTGTCTGCCCCATGGGCGGTTTCAGAGAAGCTACCGGGATGCGGTCAAGCACAGAAACTGCATTGGCGTTCCTGTAGAGCTTTGCATAGAGCGGAAGGCCTTTTGTGAAGCCGTACACAGGCCAGAGATCATCCACCTGGTACCTGCGCTGATTCTCAATACACGTCCTGGCAAATCCGTCCGCAATCTGCACGCTTTCCTTTCTGCGTGGATGATCCGAACTCCACAACTCAGCCCCGGACATTCCGGTGCCAGCGTCAAATCTCATGTCAGCCTTAATCCCTCCAAGACTTCCGTTGTGACGCCACGTCAACGGTTCATGCTGGCGCCTACGCAGGTTGCAAAAACCAAATCCGTAGTTCCTGTTGTCGGGAGTCTGATCCGTCACTGCCGCTGTGCAAAGCAACGGATTCCGAAGTAGGCTCGGCCAAAATGTTATGAATCGAATTGCATCAACGGTTGAAAGGCACCAGAACCCACCTCCGATCAACCATCCGTTAACCTTGCGACTATTTCCTAATACGACATCGCCATACGCCCACTCGTACGCCTTTTTTTCCTCGTTGAATCCATACCCATAAAACCGGTGCTCCTTGCTGTACTTCTCATAGTTGACTCGAGAGCCCGCATACGCCCAGGTTGTCGCACTTGTCAGCCCGAGGGGTCGAAAAACCGTATCCTCAATACACTGGTCACACCGCATCCCACTAGCTTTTTCCAATACGGCCGCGAGCAGTTCGAAACCAATTCCATATTGATACTTTTCCCCAGGCCTGAACTGCAGCGGAAACCGCGCCAAGAATCGGATGCCGTCGAGCATACCGACCTGGTCGCCGTTAACCAGCTCGACCTCATTCGCCTTGGTCTGTTCGGCCAACAAAGCCTTTGGAATCAGGCTCGCCCTTGTCACCTCCGGGACGCCCGAAGTATGGCTAAGCAGATGCCTGATTCGACTCTCCTTCCAAAGCGGATCGAATTCGGCATGCTCAGGTGCTTCGAGAATGGGCTCAATCCCGAGATAGTCGATCACCTTCGTATCCAGGGAGATAGTCCCTTTCTCTATTTGCCTGAGAACGGCCACGGCAGTGAGGGATTTGGAGCAACTGCCGACCGGATTCGACCGAGTCGTCGTCATGGGAATCCACTGTGGCGTTGGAACTGTCTCTTCGGGCTCTCCTTTGTAGGCCCAACCGTAGGCACGCGTGAACAGAAGTCGCCCTTCGTAGGCCCTCGCGCAGACATGCCCTACCATGCCGGTTTCCGCGTAGAGCCTTGCCATCGGTTCATCCAGTCCGGGAAGAACCTTCTCGGGATAACCGGAAATCCTGACCCCGTTGAGTTCGCCCCAGGGTCTCTCTGCGAAGCCTTGCCCATTCACGTTTGCCCGCGTTTCGAATGGCATCATCAAGCCCGTGAACCCAGTCCCGATGCTCAGTCCGGCAATCGGCCCCACGCGTTTTCCCATATCAGAGAGGAATTGTCTTCGCGATGTACGACGTTGCACACTCATTGTCTCATTCCTCTATCCGAAAATCCCAGACAGCGCGTTCAGCTGTCGTCCAGATGGAGTCACAGCGTCGCGTGGGAGTGCACGATCGGACGCCAGGGCTTAACGATTGGAATCACGGGACGGCGGCCAATGAACTTGGCTCCCAGGACGCGCGCCAACCGCCGCTGCAGTGCATGCCGTGGTTCTGGGGCGATTTGGTCTTGCGTCCGAATGTACCAGTCAATTCTTCAACTGTGATTATCTTTCTTGGTCGGTCGTCGTTCAACCTGTACTCCATCGATTGCATAGATCGAAGGCTCGTCGTCCTTGGGATAGGTTTCTGCAAGGACGTATTCGTCGGCTAACCGTCGAATCACCAGTTCGCGACCACCAGCGTAGCCCTTGAGTTTGAGTTGATCGCCACCATCAACCCATTTTCCGCCGAAGCCGCACGAGACCGCAAGATGTCCCCGGTCGCCGTATGGTCTTGGTGGATCAAACGAGATCTTGATGGCCCCGTCGCCATTTTCAAACAGCTTGATTTCGACCGTTCGATCACCGACTGTGCTGACGAAGAAGTGCCGAACGTTTCGGTCGCTATGTGACCACATCTCATAGATGAACGACGGCAGTGATACCAACGCAATGAGTGTGCCGAAGTCGATGACCGCAGCAAGCCACCAGTATGCTCTAGTCAGTTCAAAGCCGAGAAAACCGACCGCAAGAAAGACGCCGCCCAATAATGGAATTGGTGAGACATGCTTCTCAGGCCGCGAGAGAAGAATGCTCGCCCAGTTGAACAACGACAGCAACAGGCCAAGAGCCACAGCAATTCCGGCCAACAGTTGCATACGCTTCCACTTCTCGTTCGGCCCAGAACGTCACGGATCACGCGGGCGGGACGCGTGATCGTCCATTCAGATCCGCACGCAAGCCCGCCTCGCGTGCATCCGATTGTTCGGCATGGTTCCGCGTCAAGGGCGAGCAGGTTTCGTCGTGAGAGCGTTTTCCCCAGACTCGGCAGCCCGATAGGCGAAGGTGTCAAGGTACTGTTGGATTGCCGGTGGAACCTCCGACATTTCGCTGAAGCAAGTATACCAGAGTCGGAACGTGTGACCATCTCGCTCGAAGGTCATCTCGCTCGTGAAAATCGGATAGTTGTCGCCAACGTGCCCACGCAACACCCGTTGTGAGGCGGGGCGTCCTTGAAATGTGATCGCCCCGGTGCTCTCCTGGTGCCGGTGATGATTTCCAAGTGGTTCGCCATCCTGCGTCACAGTAATGATCGGAGCGTATCGTCCGCCCCTCCTGGGGCACAGCCGGATTGTGCGCGTGTTGATTTCGTCCGAATTGACGACATCCGCTGTCCAACGGGGTGGCGCAACGATCGAGAAGCCTCGCGGGTGGACAATTCGATCGCTTTCACGCGGTGGACAGGCGGGCAGGAACCGAAGATCTGCCGGCGAGCAAACGAGGTACAGCAACATGGCTGCACCTAGCGTCGCACTGGCAATCAAAATGCTCCGACCAGATGGCCGTTTCATAGAACCCGCCATGTCATGCCGAACTACTAATTAATGAGGCAGGCCAATTCTGTTAATGGGGGGCGTCTGGCTGCCAATAAACGTGCCCACTCGAATGGCCCATCGTAGCAAATAAACCGGTTGGGCTGCAAATCTCACGGCACTCTGCGCGTGCGGAGGTGGGGAGTATTAATGAGACGATTTCTGCCTAATAACATGACAGCGACGAGCCCCCATGAGCCCACTTTGTGGCTGGTTCTTGCAGCCTGGGCGTTAATGCTTGTCCTTGCCCACAAATCACGATACCCCTGCCTGCTTGTCAGGCAGGTGAACCAGTTTGAAAA
>CAZUAH010000382.1:6241-13288 GCA_964617665.1 uncultured Pirellulaceae bacterium | reverse complement strand
AACTGGTCCACCTGCCGGACGAGCCAGCAGGGGTCGAAGTCAAACAGTCGAACTAACCATGTACGAAAACAAGTGAATCGCCGTCGTCGTTCCGGCGGACAAAGAGGATTACCGTGATCTCCGTTCCTCCGACCTCTGTAGCACTAGACGCCAACGATAGGGCATGTAGAATTCGTAGAGACGGCTTCTTTCTGGTCGAAGGAAACTGACCATGGCTACGCTGACCGATATCGGAACGCTGATCACAGAAAGCCCAGGCATTTGTGGTGGGCGCCCACGGATTGCCGGAACGGGGGTCTCGGTGCGCCGCATTGTCGGTTGGTACAACTTGGGGCTGACGCCCGAGGAGATTGCCACCGAGATTCCTCATCTCGACTTGGCCCAAGTGCATGCCGCCTTGGCCTACTACCACGCAAACCGCGACGAAATGGGCGCGGCGATGGCAGAGGAGCAAGCCGAGGCTGAACGGTTGGAGCGAGAGCACCGCCAGTTAAGGAAAAACGCGTGACGATCCGGTTGTACTTCGACGAGGATTCGATGCGTCACGCCCTGGTCGAATCGCTGCGAAAGCGCGGCATGGATGTACTGACCCCGTTGGATGTGGGGAGCACCGAGCAGACAGACGAGGAGCAGTTGGAGTTCGCAACGACTCAGGGAAGGGCCATCTATTCATTCAATGTCGGCGATTTCTGTCGAATCCACGCCGAATGGCTCAGGCAACATAGATCACATGCCGGCATCGTGCTGGCCCACCAGCAGCAATTCTCCGTAGGCGAGCAAATGAGACGACTGTTGAGACTCATCGGCCGGGTGACTTCCGAAGACATGCAAGACCGCTTGGAATTCCTCAGCGATTGGGGATAAGTTGCAGCGTGGAGCCAACGGAATTTCGGATTTGCGATTTGCTTTCGTCTGACCGTCTACTGTTGACCTTCCCGCACCTCGTATCCCGCATCCCGTAACCCGGCTCTAAGCACCAGACAGTTCCTCGTTCCTCGTGCTTTGTTCCTTGTTCTTTGGTCTCACCGCTAGGCACTACGAACCAGGCACCACGAACGCCGATGTCCATCCAACGCTTTGAAGAAATCGAAGCGTGGCAATTGGCGCGGCAGCTTTGTCGTCGCATCCACGAGTCGTCTACGTCTGGCTCCTTCGCCAAGGATTTCGCGCTTCGCGATCAGATAGGGCGGGCGTCTGGTTCGGTCATGGACAATATCACAGAGGGTTTCGACGGAGGCTCGAACGCTGAGTTTGCCAGATTCCTGAGCTACGCACAGCGATCGTGCAGTGAGGTACAAAGCCAGCTGTATCGCGCTCTGGACCGCAGGCATCTTGACCGGTCGCTATTCGACGAATTGTATCAGGAGACGGCCCTCGTTCGCTCGAAGATTGGCGCGTTCATCAAATACCTTAAGCAACATCCGCGACGTTAGTTCGGAACAAATCCGTTCTTCGTTCCTGGTTCTTTGTTCTTCGTTAACTACGCACCAAGCACCACGAACCAAGCTCTCTGCTCCTAGCTCATACCTCCAAGCTCCAATGGCCGATAAGTCAATTACAATCATCGAACCGCAAAGCGGTTGGGTTACCCTCGGCCTGAGGGAACTGTGGCGATATCGGGATCTGCTCACGTTGTTGGTATGGCGAGATTTCTCGTCGCGATACCGTCAGAGCCTGATCGGTATCGGCTGGGCGGTGATCCGACCGGTGGTCTCCATGCTGGTCTTCACCTTGATCTTCGGCAAGATGGCCAAGCTGCCGTCGGATGGGGCGCCATACCCGATTTTCAACTACGCCGGCTTGCTCCCCTGGATGTTCTTTAGCACTTGCCTGACGGCATCGAGCCAGAGCATGGTGGCAAGCCAATCGCTGGTGACCAAGATTTACTTCCCGCGGCTTGTCCTGCCTTTGTCAAAAGTTGCGGTTAGCTTGATCGACTTTGCCATTCAGTTCGTCTTGCTGCTGATACTGATGGCCTGGTACCAAGTCGTGCCAACCTGGAAAATGGCTCTCATCCCGCTCTTTCTCGTCGCGGTAATCCTCACGTCTTTGGCGGTCGGTCTCCTGATGACAACCATCAGTGTCAAGTACCGCGATGTGCGTCAGGTGGTGCCGTTTTTGACGCAAGTCTGGATGTGGATGACACCGATCGTGTACTCCAGCAGCATGGTGTCCGAGAAGTGGCGATTCCTGTACGGCCTGAACCCGCTTGTCGGTATTATTGACGGTTTCCGCTGGTGCATACTTGGCACAGTTGATCCAGACTGGCGAATGATGCTGATTTCGCTATCTGTAACCGTGCTGCTCCTAATATTCAGTCTCTTCTATTTCCGACGCGCGGAAGCCACCTTTGCAGACGTTATATAGCGGTACGGGTTGCGGGTTGCGGGTTACGGGTGTCGGCATTCGGACGTACCAACTCGCTGTTCTCCGCTCTTGGCTCTTAACTCTCAGCCCTCAATACCTGATTCTTGGCTCTTACACCCGAGGCGTATACATTGACCACGACAACTCAAACGACGTCGAGCGAAGTCTCCTCCGTTCCCCTGCTAGACCTCCATGCACAATTCGACTCGATCCGCGACGAAATCGAGATCGCGATCCAGGGCGTCCTGGCGTCGCAGCGTTTCATCCTCGGGCCCGAGGTCGAATCGCTCGAAGAGGAAGTCGCGACCTACAGTCAATGCGAATACGGTATCGGCGTGTCATCGGGCACCGACGCGTTGCTGATTTCTCTGATGGCCATCGACTTGAAGCCAGGTGACGAGGTGATTACCACACCCTACACCTTCTTCGCAACGGTCGGTGCAATCGCTCGCCTGGGCGCCCGTCCGGTTTTCGTTGATATCGACCCGATCTCGTACAACATCGATCCGGCACAGATCGAAGCGGCAATTACCGAGCGCACTAAGGCCATAATTCCCGTCCACTTGTACGGCCAAATGGCCGACATGGATCCGATCGTGGACCTGGCCAAGCGACACGGACTCCGCGTGATCGAAGATGCAGCGCAAGCGATCGGCGCCGAGTACAAAGACCGGCGTGCCGGCTCGGTAGGCGACCTGGGCTGTTTCAGCTTCTTCCCGTCAAAGAACCTCGGAGCGTTTGGCGATGGCGGCATGGTGACAACCAACGATCCGGAACTAGCGGATAAGGTGAAGCTGTTGCGCAATCACGGGTATCGTCCCAAATACTACAATAAGATCGTTGGCGGCAACTTCCGCCTGGACGCCCTGCAAGCCGCTATTCTACGTGTCAAACTGAAATATCTGGACGATTGGACCACCGCCCGCCAAGCCAACGCCAAACGCTACGGGGGACTATTTGCCGACTCCGGCCTACTCGACCGTGGCTTGGTCGAGGCTCCACAACTCGGAACGAGCAACCCGAAACCCGAAACTCGAAACTCGAAACTCGAAACCCGCCACATCTACAACCAATTCGTCATCCGCGTTGCTAAAGAGGCCCGGGACGATCTGCGCACATACCTGAAGGACGGTAACATCGGAACCGAGATCTACTATCCAGTACCGGCCCACGTCCAGGAGTGCTTCCAGGACCTTGGCTACAAAGCGGGCGACATGCCGGAAAGCGAAGCCGCCGCTGCGGAAACGATCGCCTTGCCCATCTATCCCGAGCTGACAGATGCCCAGCTCCAATACGTCGTCGATCAGATTGCGTCATTCTTTGCCAAGTAACAGCATGGTAGAAGAAGATGGCGCCCGCGAATGACGCGAAGGAACACGAATCTGCAGACACCTCCATGTCATGCGCGTAATCCAATCCGCGGCCATTCGCGTAATTCGCGGGCACTTGTTCGCCAGAAAAACGAGTTAACTCAGCTGCGAGTTACCTCACTCGGATGCGTATGTCTTGCCCTCTTCTTTGCGATGCGGCTAGAATGAGAGGAACGATAAAGGTCCCCTATCCGTTGCCATGATGTACAAAGCACGTAACCATGACGGTTGAGATTTCTAGACGTCTGTTTTCGGTGGACGAATATCACCAGATGGCGTGTACGGGGATTCTGTCCGAAGATGATCGAGTGGAGTTGATCGAGGGGGAAATTGTTCAGATGTCACCGATCGGCATGCGGCATGCGTCGATCGGCTGAACCAGTTGTTCGGCCGTCTCTTGGGGGCGGCAGCCATCGTACGAGTCCAGAATCCGATATCCCTCGGTCGCCACTCGGAGCCGGAACCTGACGTGACGTTGCTGCGGCCGCGCGACGATTTTTACGCCTCGGCGCATCCCGGTCCTGACGATATCCTACTGGTCGTGGAAGTGGCGGAGATTTCGGGCCAGTTTGACCGCGAAGTGAAGATACCACTGTATGCCGACGCGGGAATCCAGGAAGTCTGGCTCGTCGATCTGTCCGAAGGAGCTATCCTCGTCCATCGGAGTCCAACAGCCGGCAGCTACGATCATGTCCAGACGATTTTGTCCGGGGAATTGCCAGCTCCGCTGAGTTTTTCTCAACTCCAACTCTCCGCGGACGACATCCTCGTTTGACGAGAAACGCGATGCGGGATGCGAGTAACGGCTCTTGCTCGTCGCTCCCTGCTCCAAGCTCACAGCTCACGAGTGCCTTGCTCTCGACTCTACGCTCTTGACTCTTGCCCTCGACTCTTGACTTTTGACTCTCGACTTCTGAATCTGGTCTCTCGACCCCTGACTCACCACTCTCCATGCGAGATGGTGGCCAAGTCCTGCTCCGCAACGCGCATCGCGCGCCCCGCATCCTGTATCCCGAGACCCGCAACCCGCGTCTCACAACTGACAACTAATCACTGAGAACTGACAACTATTCTTCCCTTCCATGCCCGATAGCCACATCGCAATTCGCATTGAAGGTCTCGGCAAGAAGTACCGCCTGGGCCTTACTCACGCTGGTTCGATCCGCGAGCTAGTGAACGGCATGACGGACCGCGTGAAACGCGCCCTGGTTTCCCCATTCCGACGTTCAAGCAATGGCAAGTCCCCACTGACACCTGACACCTGTAACCCGTCACCTTCTTCGCCTAGCGAATTCTGGGCCCTTCGGGACGTTTCCTTGGACGTCCATCAGGGGGAAGTCGTCGGAGTGATCGGCAAAAACGGCGCCGGAAAAAGCACGCTGCTGAAAATCCTATCGCGCGTGACAAAACCCACGGCTGGACGCGCAACGATAGCCGGCCGCGTGGGAAGTCTGTTGGAAGTTGGCACAGGTTTCCATCCGGAACTGACGGGGCGAGAAAACATCTTCCTGAACGGCACGATTCTGGGCATGTCCAAGGCCGAGATTGCGAAGAACTACGACGACATCGTCGACTTCTCGGAGATTGGCAGGTTCATCGACACTCCTGTCAAACGCTACAGCAGCGGCATGTACGTGCGTCTGGCATTTGCCGTTGCGGCTCACTTGGAGCCAGAAGTCTTGATTGTGGACGAGGTCCTGGCCGTTGGAGATGTCGCCTTTCAGAAGAAATGCCTTGGCAAAATGGAGTCGGTAGGACGAGGCGGGCGGACAATCCTGTTCGTCAGCCACAACATGGGTGCCATCCGCCAGCTCTGCCAACGAGCGATCCTGCTGGAGCATGGGCGTGTTGTGGCCGACGGCGCCGCGACAGACGTAGTTGATCAGTACTTACAGCAAGCTGCGGATGTGGCCGAGGATGGCACGCTGCCGGATGATGTCGAGCGAGTTGGCACCGGCGAAGCCCGAATCCAACGTGTGCAACTGTTGACGCCCGACGGAGAACCGACCACGGAGCTGTTCCTCGGACAACCATGTCGCGTGCGTTTCGGGTTCGAGGTATTTGAACAAGTGACCGACGCACAATTCGAAATCTCGATCCACGGCGGTGATGGCACCCAGGTCTATGTCACCCACCGAGACTTGGACGAGCAGCCCGTGTCGCTCGCTTCGGGTGCGTACACGGTGGAAGGAGAATTAGACATATCTCTATTGCCCAGACGATACTGGGTTGGCGTCGGCCTATATCGCGACAATGGTTACTTCATCGACCGAGTCGATCGCACTATCTCGTTTGATGTAATGCGAATGCCCAAGGACGATGGACGACACTATCGCTGGGGCGAAGTTCGTGGGTACGTGCGCCCCCAGGCTCGCTGGAATCTGACGAGTGACGGGATACGGGATACGAGTGGCGGGATACGGGTTGCGACGGACGGGTAACACCCGCGACCCGAATCCCGGAACGCGACCCTCCGACACCTGACAACGATCAACTGACAACTGGGTCTATCCATGATTTCTGGTAAACGTATCTTCATCACAGGTGGCGCTGGTTTTATCGGTTCGACTCTGATCGGGCGACTAATCGATGACAACCGTGTTATTGCCTACGACAACCTGTCGCGCGACTCGCTGAAAGACAAGCCGTACGCCGATCACGAGAACCTGACGCTGATCGAAGGCGACATCTTGGACGCCGAGCATTTGGCACGCGCGATGCAAGGGGCTGACATTGTGGTCCACTGCGCGGCTGTTGCGGGCATCAACACAGTGATCCAAAGCCCGACGCTCACAATGCGAGTGAATATGGTCGGTTCGGCCAATGTCCTCGAGGCCGCTTCGAAGCTGCCGCGATGCGACCGAGTGGTGTGCTTCTCCACAAGTGAAGTCTTCGGCCAACAAGCGTTTCGGGCCACCGAGAACCATCAAGCCGTTACCGGATCTGTGGGCGAGGCCCGTTGGACCTATGCCGTAAGCAAGCTGGCAGAAGAACACTTGGCGATCGCCTACTACAAGGAGAAATGGCTGCCCACCGCGGTTGTTCGGCCCTTCAATGTTTATGGTCCAGGACAAGTGGGCGAAGGAGCGATCCATAAGTTCGTCAAGCGGGCTCTGCGGAATGAACCGCTGGAGATCCACGGCGATGGCAGCCAGATCCGGGCCTGGTGCTACGTGGACGACATGGTAGACGCCGTGCTGTTGTGCATGGTACATCCGGAAGCCGTTGGCGAATCCTTCAACATTGGTAACGAACGCGACGTGATCACGATCTACGGTTTGGCGAACACCGTGGTCCGAGTCCTTGGCTC
>CAZUAH010000382.1:0-6141 GCA_964617665.1 uncultured Pirellulaceae bacterium | reverse complement strand
AACCCGATACCCGTGGCCGCTGGACTCGTTTCGCGTGTGACTGCTACAATTAGTAGCGGGGGAAACGTGATCAAGGGAGGCAGGGGAGGTTAACATGTCACAAGCACCGACGATCGAGGAACGATTGGCGCATATCGAGAAGGACGTGACCGACTTGAAGTCGGAGTTCAACCGCTTACGTTCCAAGGGAAACTGGATCGATCAGATTACTGGGACCTTCAAAGACGATCCGGAATTCGACGAAATCTTGCGACTTGGACGGGAAATCCGACGAGCCGATCGACCGGATGAGGAGTAACGGTCGATGTACATCCTTGACACGGATCATGTGGGGATTCTGCAGCGCGCTTCCGGTGCGGAGTACGCGGCTTTGTCGCGACGGATTGCTCGGTACTCACAAAACGACTTCTACGTCACCATTGTGTCCTTTCACGAGCAGTTTCTCGGATGGAATGCGTACATCACTCGGGCAAAGGATCAGGTGGGCACCGCTCGCGGTTATCGGCGAATGGAAGGAATCTTGACCGATTTTTCCCGTGCCCAGGTACTACCGTTTGATGACGATGCAGGGGACCAATTCGAGGATCTTCGGCGTCAACGCATTCGCATTGGCACCATGGATTTGCGGATTGCTGCCATTGCGCGCGAAAGAGACATGACGGTATTGACGCGGAATCTGGTTGATTTCGAGCGTGTTCCAGGCCTGATAGTCGAAGATTGGACGATGTAGCCCAGCGAAATCCGAACCCCATATCTCGCATCCCGTATCCCTGCCCTCTAGCGACTGACACCTTCCTTCCCCAGCTCTTCGACTTTGTGACTTTTCGACTCGTGGACTCTCGGCTCCCTGCGCCCCGAACCTCGTAACCCGAACCTCGTAACCCGAACCCCGTACCCCGAACCTCGTACCCCGAACCTCGTAACCCGCTACCCGCACCGCGTGACCCACTCAAAGATCCTCTTCTGGTGGATGCCAGCCGACAGCGACCCAACGACGACGGGCTTCGACGACGAGAGGATGGTTCATCTTCAGTGTGTCGACCGTGACTCGGCCAACAGGCGAGATGCCGACGATTTCGGTTCCGTCCAGGCTCCAACGGAAGTGGTCATTCCAACGTTGACGCCGCGGGTTGAACAAGGACACCACCTCGCCGGTCACGGGATCGCGAGAGTGGACCTGGGATCCTTTGAATTCGTTACAGGCATGACAAGCGAGGCACAGGTTCTCGAATTCCGTGAGGCCGCCGACTGCTTTCGGAACGATGTGGTCGATCACAGGCTTGGTCCCGGTCACCGCCGGCAGGCTGTGGCAATACGCGCATTGGTTCCGGGCATCGGCCAGGACGCGTCGTCGCAGAAACGGCGGAATGGAAGCCTTGCTCATTCGTACGTGCGCAGGTTTTCCCGTGGTGGCAACGAATGGCCGCGCCATTTCAACAGCATGAAGGCGTGCGCCTTTTTGACCGTCAACCTCCGTGCCTCATCTCCGAGTTCGTTCAGTCTTTGCCGCTCATCCGTCGAAAGCGCGTCCTTGGATTGCTTGGCCAAGAGCCGGTCGTATTCGTCTTGCTTCTGGTCGGGCGTGACGCATTTGGCGACCTGCCACAGTTCTTGGTCGTCCAGCTTCTCCAGGGCCTTCAACTCGTCGGCCAGGAAGTTGGGCAGGTCATCCGCAACGGGAGGTACTGCTTCGGCCAAGCGGTCTACCAGGAATTCATCCAGATGTTTTCCCGACACCGCAGCGCTATGCCGATACCGTTCCAGCATGTCCTCGGGCAGGTACAGGGTAACGGATTCGGCCATAAGAACGTCTCCGAAAGAGGGGCCAGAATTCGAATGAGCCAACATCAGTCTACCGCGGCAACGTCGGCGCCATCAAGATCAAAAGACCACGCAAGAGGGAAGCGTTGGTCTGAGCGTGACGGGCAACGAGGCGCGGGTGACGAGTAGCGAGGCGCGAGGCGCGGGCGTGATGGAAAACCGCAACATTGGTTTTGAAAACTCAACGCGCCCTTCGTGTGTCAGACTCTCCTACCGGACACATCGTTCCAAGGCACCGACTCAAGATATGTGTCAGGCTAGATAGTCTGGCGTACTTGACGATCAAAGAATGTGCCCCCTGGAGCTGTGGCACGCGAATTGCGTCAGCCACCCAGCAGAACGGAGTGCGCGCATGACGAGCGACGGGGCGCGAGTGACGGGTACCTCGAACCCCGAACCCCGAACCCTGAACCCCGAACCCCGAAACCCGGACCCCCGGACCCCCACCCCCGAACCCCCACCCCCCCCCCCCCAGACCCCAAACCCGAACCCCCCCAACCCCGTACCCCGTACCCCGTACCCCGTACCCCGCGCCACGTATCCCGTAACCCGTACCCCGCGCCACGTATCCCGTAACCCGCAATGATCCGCCTAACCATACCCGCCATCGGCGATGAAGAAATCGCGGCCGCAGCCGAAGTGCTGCGCTCCGGCTACCTGGTCCAGGGACCGCGCGTCGCGGCGTTCGAGCAGGCCATTGCCCAACGAGTTTGTGTCAAGCACGCCATTGCCGTCAGCAGCGGAACAGCGGCGTTGCATTTGGCACTGTTGTCTCTGGACATCGGCACCAATGACCTTGTCGTTACCACGGCGTATTCCTGGCCGGCCACGGCTAACGTGATCGAACTGTGTGGAGCAGAACCGGTCTTTGTCGACATCGCCCCCGACACGTTCAACATCGATGCCGATCGACTTGAGGCTACATGCGAGAAGCTCCGTAACGATACTACGACGGCCACACGGCTGCGAGCCATTCTGCCCGTACACGCATTCGGTCAGCCTGCCGACATGAGCGCGATACTGGCGGTTGCCGATCGCTATGATGTGCCTGTGATTGAAGACGCCGCCTGTGCATTGGGAGCTGCCTGGGACGGCAGGCCCGTCGGCAGTATGGGGCGACTAGGCTGTTTCAGCTTCCACCCACGCAAGGCAATCACCACCGGCGAAGGTGGGATGATTACGACCGACGACGACAGTCTGGCCGATCGGGTTCGATCGTTTCGCAATCACGGCTTGGATCCAACGGCCACCGAGCCCGATTTTGTTCTGCCCGGCTTCAACTACCGCATGTCGGAGATTGCGGGCGCCGTTGGACTGGCTCAGTTGGAAAAGCTCGACCAGCTAGTGACAACACGTCGGGACAGAGCCGCCGTCTATGATCGACTACTGCAGGAGACGGATATCCAACCTCCCCAGAAACCTGAATCGGCCGAACCCGTCTATCAGTCCTACGTCGTTCGGATCCCGGATCTCGGGTACGATGAACACCGTAAGATTATCAGCAATCTTAGGGCCGACGGAGTCGAGGTGACTATTGGGACGTACCATGTACCGCTGATACGATTCTATCGAGACCGTTACGGGTACGCCAAAGGCGACTTTCCAGATGCAGACCGTGTCTTTCGTCGAGCTATCTCTCTGCCCCTGCATCAAGAGCTTTCTATTGCGGACCAGCAACGCGTCGTTTCAGCACTGAGCTCTAAGCTCTCGTCTCTCCCGACATCTGACACCTAGCACTTTGTCCTCCGACTGTATCCTAACTCTTGACGTCGATTGGGCTCCCGACTTTGTCATTGAAGATGTCGCGAATCTGTTGCGGCAACATCGCGTCCGCAGCACCTGGTTCGTCACGCATGCGAGCCCGGCAATTGATGCTCTTTCCGACGAGCCAGACCTATTCGAATTGGGAATCCACCCAAACTTTCTACCCGGGTCATCACACGGCGAAGCGCACGACGAGGTTCTTCATTACTGCCAGTCGATCATTCCCGATGCGATCTCTTGCCGAACGCACGCATTGGCGCAGAGCGCTCCAATCCTTGACGCGCTGATCCGGCACAATGTCGCCATCGATGTCTCACTTTTTCTGCCTGATGCTACCCACCTTGTACCAACGTTCTACCATTCGGCGAGCGGCAGTCTTTTCCGAGCCCCGTTCTTTTGGGAAGACTGCTGCGAGAGTCACCGGGAAACACCGCGGTGGCAATTGGAAGACCACAACGTCGAATCGCCCGGTCTGAAGATTTTCTCCTTTCATCCAATTCACCTTTTTCTGAATAGCAAATCAATGGCGAGTTATCGTCAGATAAAGTCAGCCTCGTCGCCACTGACTGAAGTTGGCGAAGGTTGTCTCAAGCCGCTGGTGAATCAAGGCGTCGGAGCTAGAAGCCTCTTCCTGGAATTGGTCAACTGGATGTGCGCAACGCAGAAACACGGGCACATCCGTGACTTGCACGGTCGCTACCAGCAAACGCCGAAAGACGGTTACAGTTCGCGAAATCGTTCCTTGAATGTAACCGTCAATCCTGCTGACTGAGAACGTGACATCCACCCTGAAAGCGACAACCGAAAAGTGCAGCCCGGAAAGCGTTCTTCACGCTTACGAGGCCTTTCCGGATGTATTTCGCACAGCGTTGTCGATACGGTTGCTCGAAACAAAGTTCCTGGATCTCTTTTCACTCGGAAAGATCAACGGTACGGTCCATACTTGCGTTGGCCAGGAACTGATCGGACCTGCCATCGCGCGCTGTCTTCAGCCGAACGACTTTGTGGTCTCAAACCATCGAGGGCACGGTCACTTCGTCGCATGCACGGGGAATGAGGAAGGACTCGTGCGCGAACTCATGGGGCGAACGACCGGTGTGAGTGGCGGGATCGGTGGCAGTCAGCATTTGGTCGGCCCCAACTTCCTGTCAAATGGCATTCAGGGTGGAATGGTGTCCGTCGCTACGGGTGCAGTACTCGCTTCGAGGCTTGCCAGAACGAATCAGATTGCCGTGGCGTTCATTGGCGACGGAACACTTGGACAGGGGGCCCTATACGAAGCACTAAATGCGGCGGGCGCTTTTCGACTGCCGTTGTTACTGGTGCTCGAGCGTAACGGCTACGCCCAATCCACCGCGACAAGTGAAACAACCGCCGGTTCTATTGCCTCCCGATTCGAGGGTTTTGGAGCCACGTACACGGAAGCATCTATCTGGAATCCCGCGGAATTGATAGAGGTGTGCGAGACCGCAATCGGCTCGCTACGTGATCGTCGCACGCCTCACGTGCTGAGTATCGAGTGCTATCGCCTGAATCCGCATTCCAAAGGCGACGACAACCGGGACCCGACGGAAATCGCCTTCTATCAGAACAACGACCCACTCAGCATTCTGATGGATCTTGGGCTTCCCGACGTTCAGCAGCATCTGGTCGAAGAGCAAGCTCGAATCGACTCTTCGGTGGAGGCAGCGGAACGGGACTCGGAGCTCGAATTTCTTCTTCCACCTATACATACGAGCAAGACCGTACAGTTTTCCTCTATGGTAGATGTTTCCGAGACAGATCGCATCAATCAGCAGATCAATCGATCTTTGTTGAAGGCGATGGAGAACGACGAACGCGTGGTTTTGCTGGGCGAAGACATCTGTGATCGTACCTGTGGCTCGGCTTCGGACTATGGCGGCGCCTTCAAAGTGACACGAGGGCTGTCAACGCGGTTTCCAGACCGAGTCATCAACTTCCCCATTAGCGAGTCAGCTCTGATCGGGATGGCGACGGGGCTGGCCGTTCGTGGCTTCCGTCCGGTGGTTGAGGTCATGTTTGGTGACTTCTTGACGCTTTGTTTCGACCAGATTCTGCAGCACGGCGCCAAGTTTCGACGCATGTATGACGACGGGGTGCGCGTTCCGCTGTTGATTCGCACGCCCATGGGCGGAAAGCGGGGATATGGCCCCACGCACAGTCAGTCTCTAGAAAAGTTCTTTGTTGGTGTTCCCGGGCTGCGCGTCATCGCGTTAAATGACCGGATCAGCCCTGCGGAGATCTACGCGAGACTGTTCACCGAGGAAAATGATCCGGTGTTGATCATCGAGAACAAGGTCCTGTATACGCGACTACTACGTCGCGCGAGCCAATCTCCGTTCCGAGCATACCGGTCCAGCGAAACATACCCAACCCTGCGGCTAACAATGGACGATCTGACACCCGATGTCACATTGTTCTGTTACGGCGAGATGTTGCAGACGGCGGAAGAGGCTGCGATCGAGGCATTTGTGAGCCGGGAGATCGTCAGCGAGATTGTCTGCCCGACGCAGATTCATCCGCTGCCGATTGCAG
>CAZUAH010000381.1:0-13308 GCA_964617665.1 uncultured Pirellulaceae bacterium | reverse complement strand
TGAAATCGTAGCGGGGGTTGTGCACGCCAGGGGCGTTGGTCCCGTTGCCGATCCGTAGATAACAGCCGGGACGCTCCCTGAGCATAAAGGCGAAATCTTCCGAACCCATGCTCGGCGTTGGGTTGCGGACCACTTTGTCCGGGCCGACCACCTGAGCCGCGACCTCCGCCGCCCACCGGCTCTCTTGTTCCGTGTTGACCGTGGCAGGGTATCGCCGCTCGTAGCGTAATTCCGATTTCGCCCCCAGCGCTTGGCACGTGCCTGCGGCGATTTGCTCTATCTTTGCTTCGGCCATGTCTTGTACGGATTCGCGAAAAGTGCGAACCGTGCCCCGCAATATGGCCTCGGCGGGGATGACGTTCCAGGTATCACCGGCATGGATTTGCGACACCGTGACAACGATCTGGTCCATCGGATTCGTGTTTCGGCTGGCAATCGTCTGCAGCGCCGTGACGATGTGAGAAGCGACAACGATCGGATCGATGCCCTGGTGCGGCATGGCGCCGTGGGCTCCTGTGCCTTGGATCACAATTTCGAAGACGTCGTAGGCCGCCATTATCGGCCCAGGCATGACGGCAAACTCGCCGGTCGGCACGCCGGGCCAGTTGTGCATGCCGAAGACCGCGTCGACGGAAAACCTGTCGAACAGACCTTCTTCGACCATCACGCGGCCGCCCCCTTCGTTCTCCTCGGCAGGCTGGAAGATGAAGTGGACCGTGCCTGCGAAGTTTCGGGTTTGGGCCAGGTACTTCGCGGCGCCAAGCAGCATGGCGGTGTGGCCGTCGTGTCCGCAGGCGTGCATCTTGCCGGGATGCTGCGACTTGTAAGGTAAGTCGTTTTCCTCGTGCACGTCAAGGGCGTCGATATCGGCCCGCAAGCCGATGGCCGAGAGTCTTCCGCTGGCCGATTTCGAGCCTTCCAGCGTGCCGACTACCCCGGTCTTTGCCAGACCACGATGGGCTTGCAGCCCGAATTCCTGCAACTTCGCCACGATGAAATCCGAGGCGTAAGCTTCCTCGAACGCCGTCTGCGGATGCGCGTGCAAGTCCCGCCGCCAATCGGTCAGTAAATCATGAAGCTCGACAATTCGCGAGATAATCGGCATTGGTTGCTACTCCAGCATGGAATGGTTCGCGACGGTTACTCGATCCGATAGAGCGAGCTTTCCGTGCGGACAAATATCGCCCCATCGGCGATGGCGCAGGAAGCCAGGATCGGCTCGGCCAGATCGGTGGATCCGAGTTGTCGAAATTCGCGACCTGCGGCGATCACCCTACATATGCCTTGCTCGCTTTGCACGTAGATCCGGCCGCCTGCATGCACCGGCGAAGCCGAGAAAGTCCCCCCGAGACGATGGCGCCAGTGGAGTGTGCCGGTTTCGACATCAAGGCACGACGCGATCCCGTCGTTGCTGACAAGGTAGATTTCGTTATCCACGATCAGTAGCGACGGGATCTGAGGTACACCTCTGTCGGTCCGCCAGACGACGTGCGAGTCGGTCACGTCTCCCAAGCCCGTGGGCCGGATCGCCAGCAGTTCGGCCGTGCCGGGGTATCCAGTGCAGACGAACACGAGCCCGTGCGAGAAGACAGGACGCGGCACGATCGACCACTTGTTGGGATAACGAACCCTCCAAACCTCTTTCCTGGACACCGCATCGTAGCTGCAGACCATCTGGGCTGCCGGGCATACAATCTGCCGTTTGTCTTCCACTTCGATCACCAGCGGCGTCGCGAACGACCATCTTGGCGACGCCATGGGGGGACGCGGGGCACGCCATGCCACCCGTCCCGATTCGCGATCCAGGGCGACGACGGTGGGATTCTCCACCCCGTCACAAATGAAGACGAGCCGCGAGCCGGCGAAAACGGGAGACCCACCCGCGCCGTGTTCCGATTCGTACCACAGGCGATCGTTGACCCAGATTCGATTCCCGTCGCGATCGAGGCACGCCGTTCCGTCGGGCCCAAAATGCACGAACACGCGCCGTCCGTCGGTGATAGGCGTTGGGCTGGCAAAGGAGTTCTTGGGATTGATCGCCTCACCCCGTTTCATCTCTTTGACGAAGACTTCCACGTTCCAAAGAGTCTCGCCTCTGACGGCATCGAAACACAGTGCCCGCAGCGATTGCCGCTTCGAAGGCTCCTGCCCCACAGGCTCTGCCGTCGTCAGGAATATGCGGCCATCGTGGACAATCGGCGACGACCAGCCCTTGCCGGGCACGGCCACCTTCCATCGCACATTGGTCTGCAGGTCCCACTTGACGGGCAGCGAGGTCGCGCTGGAAAGTCCTTGACCGGTGGGCCCGCGGAACTCGGGCCAATCCTCCGCAGTCGCGACCGCTGCAAGCCAAGCCGGCAGCAGCGAAACGACGACTAGCAACACAATTGCCAACGGTGGTGTGTTACATCTCACGGCAGTTCTTCCATTGATCACGTTTTCATTCGATTCGGCTCTTGTACACATCGTGCACTATTCTCCCGTATGACGGGTCTTCTGCGTCGGTCGCGTGTCAGGGGAAGAAGACGGGTACGGCCCATTTGCCGAAACGGATCGATTCGCCGACAGTGCAGTCCTTCTGATAGAGCGTGCAGTAGTTGGCGGCAGAACTGGGGTTGAAGAGACGCACCTCCGGCAGCGCGACCATCTTGAAGCCTTGGTCCGTTATGGCCTGAGTCTGCGAATCACGGTTGCGTTGCGGCGCCGGCGTGAGGAACCAAACAGTGCCTGCGCGTTTGCAGGTCACGGACTTGGTGCCGTCCATGGCGATCCGTAGGAAGCTCGCGTCTTTCAATGCTTCGGGCAACTCCGCGGCGATGTAATCGCGGTCAGTGAAAAGTTTTGCGCCGGTCGCATATGCTAGTGACTCAGCGCCAGCTTGGGTGAGCGTACCCGGGGTCTTCTTGCGCATGGCCTCGCCGTCGGCGTTGTCATTCACGGGCTGCGGGGGCACTCGCGCTTTCTCTTGTCCACCGGACGCTTTACTCACGAGCTGGCGCAACCGCAACGCACCGCTCACGTCCTTGCCAGCGGCGACATCTTCTCCGCGGAACGTTGCCATGAGGATGTTACGGTCGCCCGTGCGGCTGTAGTCGTAGATGATGCGGATCAGGCCGTCCGGTGTCTGCTGGCCATCGGGATAGGAAACGCCCCGTCGCTCGTCCAGCATGAGGCCGCCGTTCCACGTACGGCCATCGTCGTTGGAAATGAATGCCGTCAGATGCGATCGACCGGTTTTCGTATCCATGGGACCGTGCTTGACCAGCAGCAGATTGCCCGATGCCAGCCGCGTGATAAAGAAACGAGCGGGCGTATGGGGTATCGCCGACGGGCTCAGATCGGGCCACGTCTTGCCACGGTCCGCGGACACGCTTTCACCAATGCCGTAGTTTGTCCGGACGAGCAGCCAGAGCGAACCATCGCGGCGCTCGATGAACATGTGTTCGTCGAACTGACGGTCCTTGACCGGCACATTGCAGGCGCCGCGTAGGGCCCATGTTTTGGCCTGATCTGTGGAGACAATCATCTGCGCACTGTTATCGTGCTCACGCCACTTCGAGATAGGCAGCACCCACTCGCCGGTGGAAAGCGTCAGTGGTTTGCACATCATGACGCCGTCACCGATGCGGCGCGGTTGGGTCCACTTCGGCTGCTCTTCATCCGGCTGGCGTGTCTCTATGTACCAGACACCGAGCTGCGCATCGCGGCGTCCTCTATCCATTTGTGCCCAGAAGACGAACAAGCGTCCGTCGGGCGATACCCACAGTTCCGGATCGAAGGAACGCACCGTGCCGGCGCCGTCTGGATCAATGACGAGTATTTCCTCCCAAGTCGAGCCGCCGTCGCCGCTGGTGCTGAGCACAACATAGTTGTTATGGTCCTCGCCCGGCGTCACGCCCGCATACCAATTGGCCCACAGCCGCCCACCGGGAGCCACGGCCATGCTCGGGATACCCTGGAAGGCCCGATTGGTGACGGCATGTTCCGGAAGCGGAGGAGCGACACGTTGCGGCGGAGCCGACGAGGCAGGTTCCGCACACAATCCGGATATGGCAAGTAGCATGGATAGCGTCAGTGTGGCCAATAAGGCACGCAGGGGCATTTTCATCATGACACGTTTGATGTGGAAAAGCGTTTCACGAGCACTGAAGGATGTTGTGAACAAACGGTGGGGATTCATGTATTCTCGCCTCTGGGTTGGGATTGAGAGAAAGACGGACAGCAGGTAGGCATTCTACAACAGGATACTAACTCGATCTTGCGTCTGCGACTTCTTCCGGCTTCTGGCTGTTTCCTCAAGCGTACGCCGTTTGGCCTCGGGGATTGCGAACCAGCGAAACATCGAAGATCGCTCACGCCAGCTTTCGTGCCTCGCAGAACTGTTCCGCTCGCAGAGCATCGATGATACGTTGGTAACTGTCAAATGACAACACAAACAGCCCAGCGAACCTGCCAAGTCGCGGGCGGGTTGAATTGTTCACGTTACCTTGCTTTCGGCAAGGCATCGCGAATCCGGCACACAGTCGCCTTCGGCTTGCCGTTAAACGGAAGATGAATGACCGGCACCATCAACCACGATGCCGTAAACGGGAGGACACCATGAAACGCGTCTCATTGACTTTGATGATATCGCCGTTGCTCGTCGGGATCGCGCTGGCCCAGGTCGACAAGACGGCGAACTCCTCACGCGCCGGTCAACCCGTGAGTTCCTCTGTCGTCTCGCTAGATGGCGACGAGTGGCTGTTGGCGACCGATCCGATGAACGCGGGTGTTCAGCATCAATGGTTCGAGACGCCCCGAGCGGACGCGAAACCGACCAAGGTGCCTTGGATCATACAGGACGCCTTTCCCGGCTATCATGGCGTGGCTTGGTACTGGCGGGACTTCCACACGCCTAACAATCCGCACATCGAAGGACGATATCTTCTTCGCTTCTGGGCCGTCGACTACAAGGCCGACGTCTGGCTCAACGGAATCAACGTCGGTGGGCACGAGTGCGGCGAGACGCCGTTTACACTCGACGTGACGGACGCGGTCAAGGCAAACGCCGAGAATCGGCTTGCAGTCCGCGTGCTGAATCCGACCCACGAGCCAATCGATGACATTGTGCTGAACCAAACGCCGCACCGCAACAAGGTGATCCCCTACCGCGCTGGCGCATCCTACAATCACGGCGGCATTGTGGATTCGGTGGAACTGCTGGTCGTGCCGGCAGTCCGCATCGAGGACATGTTCGCCCGGCCCGACATGCAAACGGGAGAGATCCGGGTGCTCGTGAATCTGAGGAACGCGGTGGAACGCGAGGCTGGCGTGCAGTTGGAGTTTGCGGTGGCGCCTGCCGCCAGCGGCGAAACGTTGGATGCCGTCGTCATCGAGCGGAACCTGCCTCCCGGTCATTCCGTTGTGGAAGCCGAGTTGCAGGTCATCAATCCTCGTCTATGGGAATTGAACGAGCCGAATTTGTATCGCGTGACCGCGCGAGTCTCGACACATCGGGAGGGCGAAGCTCCTGCTGAGCCTTTGTCTGGGCTCGATGCGGCTCGGCGGGAGCCTCGCCCTCCCAAACCTCACGCACGAGCGGTCTCGTTTGACGAGCACTCCGTACGTTGCGGTTTCCGCGAGTTTCGGTTTGACAACGGTTATTTCCGGCTGAATGGCAAGCGTCTGTTCCTGCGCTGTTCGCACACCGGCAACCACTGCCCGGTGGGGCTGCAGTTGCCGCCCGATCCCGACATGCTGCGGCGAGATCTGTTGAATGTGAAAGTCATGGGCTTCAACGCGATCCGATTCATTGCGGGTGTGGCAGCGAGATATCAACTCGATCTCTGCGACGAAATCGGGCTGATGGTTTACGAGGAGCACTATGGAAGCTGGTGTCTTGCCGATTCGCCCAAGATGAAAGAGCGATGCGATCGAGCGTTGGCGGAGATGATCCTACGCGACCGTAACCATCCGTCTGTCGTGATTTGGGGCCTGCTGAACGAGACGGCTGAGGGACCAGTGTTTCGGAACGCAGTTAAGTCGCTGCCGATGATTCGTTCCTTGGATGACACACGCATGGTCATGCTGAACAGCGGACGCTGGGACTTGCACGGCCGAGGCATGCTTGATGGACTGGAAATATGGCGCAATGCAGACGGCCCTGACCCCAACGTCACACGCAACTCGAACAAGCGACCGTTAAGCGGACTGGGCATTACTTGGCGGCCCGGACAGATGGCATTGCATCCGGGGTCGAAAGGTGAATACAGCGTCGTGCTGTGGACGTGCCCTGCGGACGCGGAGTACTCCGTCGAAGCTACTTTTGCCGGAATCGCAAAAGAAGCCACGACCGACGTACACATTCTTCACAACGGCCAATCGCTTCATGGCGGGCTGCTCAACGTCGCCAGCCACGGAAACGAATCCGCTTACTCGAAAACACTGACGATCGCAAAGGGCGACACGCTGGCTTTTGTCGTCGGCTTCGGTAACGGCTTCTATGGAGCCGACACGACGGCGCTTGCTGCGACAATCCGATCGGCAGACGGAAAAGTGTACGACGCCGCTCGCGACCTGTCGGTGACGGCGAATCCCAACGGGCCGTGGCAATACGGCTTTCTCACGCCAAGTCCCGAGCCGGACGTGGGAACTTTTGAACTGTACCCTCGCGGCGAGACACAACGCAGCGAAGGCGTCGTCGGTAGCCTGAGCAACCCCGGGTCGGCCGAGTGGGAAGATGTGCTCGACGACAAGCATCCCTACCAACGTGTTCCGCACACGGCATCGGTGATCAATACTCTGCGCACCACCAGCGGCGGAAGGCATCCGGTGTTTGTATCCGAATACGGTGTGGGCAGCGCCGTCGACTTGTGGCGTGTCACACGTCATTACGAGCGGCTCGGAAAGGAACACGTCGAGGACGCTCAGTTCTACCGCGACAAACTGGACCGATTCCTGGCCGATTGGGACCGTTGGAAAATGTTAGACTGTTTTGCTTCGCCTCAGGACTTCTTCGCGCAGAGCATTCGCCAGATGGCAGCCGAACGTCTCTACGGTCTGAATGCCCTGCGGTCCAATCCAGACCTGGTGGCCCACAGCCTGACGGGCACGGTGGATCAGGGCATGAGCGGCGAAGGGCTGTTTACGACCTTCCGCGAGCTAAAGCCCGGCACGACGGACGTGTTGTTCGAGGCGTTGGCTCCCTTGCGTTTGTGCCTGTTTGCCGAGCCGCTCCATATACATCGAGGTGCGAGCGTGAAGCTGGAAGCCGTGCTTGCCAACGAGGATGCTCTGTCGCCGGGGGAATATCCAGTTCGTCTGCAAGTGATCGGTCCCCAGATGAATCGAGTTGTCGATCGCGTGGTGACTGTGACCATACCCGCCGAAAACGATCGTGAGGAACGGCCGTTCGCGATTCCCTTTTTCTCCGAGGACGTGACGATCGACGCTCCCGGCGGGGCGTACCGATTCGTGGCCACGATGCAGAGCGGCGGAGCGCCTACCGGCGGCGAGGTCACGTTTCACGTGGCCGATCCGGACGATATGCCAAACGTGGAAACGGAGGTCGTCCTGTGGGGCGACGATCCAGAGTTGACGAAATGGCTTGCGGATCACGGCATTCGTACGCGTGCCTTTTCAGGTGACAGTCTCGGCGCCGGTTTCCCGACCCCGGTGAAACGCGCGACCGAAGGTGTCCCCGCTGCCGGGAGACCTTCGGTCAGGGCGGTGGCTCCGTCCGGAGACCGGCCACAACCGAGTATTGGTCCTTGTGGAGCGGTCAGGAGATCGGCCACAGCGTTGGGGTATTCGGTCGAGCCAGTGGCACGGTCAGGAGGACGACCGCAAACGGGAGACCAGCCACAGCCCAGGGAGCTCATTCTGGTTTCTGCGGCACCTGCCGACGGTGGCGCGGAAGCGTGGAGGGAACTTGTCCGCCGCATCGCCCGCGGAGCGTCGGTCATTTTCCTGTCGCCAAGCGTCTTCAAACAGGATGATGAACCTGTTGGCTGGCTTCCGCTGAAAAACAAAGGAAGTCTGTCCACGCTGATGGGCTGGCTTTACCACAAAGACGAATGGGCCAAACGTCATCCGGTCTTCGACGCTCTGCCGTGTGGCGGCATGATGGACTACGCCTTTTACCGCCAGGTCATCCCCGACGCCGTCTTCTCCGGCCTCCAACCGCCTGACCAGGCTATCGCCGGAGCGAACAACACCTCGTTCGACTACTCCTCCGGCCTGATGTTGGCCGAGTACCGGCTGGGCGAAGGCCGGTTCTTCCTGAACACGCTGTTGATCCGTGAGAATCTGTGCGACAATCCCGTGGCCGAGCGTCTGTTGCGCAACCTGCTGCGCCACGCGGCGCGGGAGTTGGGCCAACCAGTGGCACCGTTGCCGAGTGATTTTGACGCACAACTTGAAGAGCTAGATTACTGAGCTGGACTACACTTCGATTGGTCAGGGCAGACGGGCCGGTAACCATTTCGCTAAGGTGATGACATCGAACACAATGCGATTAGGAGTGTGAATGATGATGCGAGATTCCTATCAGAGGACTGCAGGTCTGTGGCGGATCGTGGTTGTCGCTTTCGTTTCGCTTGTGTCGGCCATCATCGGCACTGAGGTTGCCTTTGGCAGTGAAGTAGGCGAGCGCGGCACGTTGGCATTGGATCGTGTGCCCAAGCCGAAGCTTCGCTTGGCGGGTCCATTGGGTGAACGGATCGAGAGGAATGTGGATCAGTGGCTCACTCAGGCTCCGAAGAACAATCCAGGTTTACTTGACATGTTTGCCCGGCGAGACGCGGGCGGCAAATTGGATTTGGTGCCCTGGGCCGGCGAATTTGTGGGCAAGTTCTTAATCTGTGGCGTGCAAGCGATGCGCATGTCGGACGATCCCAAGTTGCGGCAAACGCTGCATAACATCGTGGATCGACTCGCGGAGTTCCAGGCCGAAGACGGCTATCTAGGACCGTGGCCGAAGAACGAACGGTTGCGTGGGCATTGGGACCTGTGGGGACACTATCACGTGATGCTAGGGCTCATGCTCTGGCACGAGCACACGGGCGACGAACAGGCGATGGCGGTGGCGCGGCGGATAGCCGATCTGGTCTGCGACACGTGCCTGGACACCGATTTTCGTGTGATCGACGCCGGATCGCACGAGATGAACATGAGCGTCATCCACGGAATGGCTCGGATCTATCGCAAGACCGGCAATCCGCGCTATTTGCGCATGACGAATGAGATCCTCAAGGACTTTGAAAAGGCGGGAGACTATTACCTTACTGGACTGGCGGGCAAGGAGTTCTTCCGCACGCCGCGGCCGCGATGGGAAAGCTTGCACGCGCTGCAGGGGATGGTCGAGTTGTATCGCATCACGGGTGACGAGACGTTCCGAACCGCGTTCTTGCACCATTGGGCCAGCATGCGACGGTTCGAGTACCGCAACACCGGCGGCTTCTCCTCAGGCGAACGCGCCACGGGCAATCCCTACAAAGATGACGCGATCGAGACCTGCTGCGTCGTCGCCTTCGAGGAGGTGATGATCGACGCTTTGCGCCTGGCCGGTATCTCGACGATTGCCGACGACTTGGAACTGACCACGTTGAACGCCATGCTCGGAGCGCAGCATCCGTCAGGGGCTTGGTGTACGTACAACACACCGATGTCGGGCCAGCGTATTCCTTCGCACATCCATATTATTTTTCAGGCCCGCGAAGACACACCGCATTTGAACTGCTGCTCGGTCAACGGACCGCGTGGTTACGGTTCAATCAGTCGATGGGGCGTGATGCGCAGCGATAAAGGGCTGGTGCTCAGCTACTACGGCCCTATGACCGCCGAAGTATCGCTGGCCGACGGTACGCCGGTCACGATCAGCCAAGAAACGGATTATCCCTTCGACGGCGCGATCAAAGTGAAGGTCGACGTTGCCCAGCCGAAAGAGTTCACGCTTGCACTGCGGATCCCGGCTTGGTCGGCCAATACTGAAGTATCGCTTTCCGGTGATGTAGTGCGCGACGTGCGGCCGGGCACGTATCTCACGCTGGATCGCGAATGGAAGGCTGGCGATCAGATTACGATCGGTCTGGACATGGGCGTCCGCTACGAGCCGGGCGATTTGGACGAGTTCGGCAAGGTGTCGCTTTATCGCGGGCCAGTATTGCTGGCGCGGGATGACCGCTTCAAAACCGATGCAGAACCGAAGGTCGATATCTCCAGACTGTCGGAAGCAAAGCTCGTGAAGCTAGACGATCAGATCGCGGAAGCGGCCGGCTCCCACAAGCCGTGGCTGGTGGTCGACGTACCCTCGGCGGATGGGAAGACACTGCGGCTGATCGATTTCGCCAACGCCGGGGCGACGACCATCGACGGCAAGGCGACCAGCTCGTATGTGACTTGGCTGCCCGCTGACGACATCCGTCCGCCAGCCCCGGTAACGTGGCAACCCGCCGACCGATCGAAGGTCGGCCCGGGAGCGATCCGTTTCGTCTGGCGCAAGCCGGCCAGCGAAGCTGTCGGTCGCAAGCACACAGTGGTGATTGCCGATGGACCGGACTTCAGGAACGTCCTGCTCCGCAGTGAGGAGAAAAGCGGCGGTTGGACGCTCGTTCCGCAGGAGGAAGCCAAGAAACTCAAACAACACACGCCCTACTACTGGAAAGTGATCGCTCGGAACAAACACGGAGAGGCTGAGAGCATTTCGCCGTTCAAACAGTTTGCTGTGGATCCAACGGCCCCACCGCTGGTCGGCAACTGGCCCTACGGCCAGCGCGAATCGGACCAGATGATTATCGAGGCACCGCTGCGGGGCGACGTCAAGCCGGTCTACGGCGCGTTGCTCGAAGCGAAGGGCTGGAAACCGGCGGCCGGGCCGGACAGCAAAGCCAATGGAGCCATCGAGCTGGACGGCAACGGCAGCATGATCAAGTACAAACTGCTGACGTTCCCCGAGGCAGACTACACTGTTTCGATTTGGGTGTCCGTCACAAAGCTGCCGACCACCAACTACGGACAGGTGTTCAGCGCCTGGGCTGGCGGAGTGGACGATCCACTACGGCTGGTGGTGCAAGGCGGCAAGCTGTCCGCGCGGATCGAAGCCGGGCAGTTCTACGGCACCGAAGGCTTCCCGCTCAAGACCAACACGTGGTATCACGTCGCGGGCGTCAAGCAAGGCCAGAAGCTCACCCTGTACGTTGATGGCAAAGCCCATTCGACGGCCAAGGCACCCCAAACGATCGTTTCCAGTGCTGCCGATTTCGCCATTGGCGGAAACCCCAACTACAGCGGCCCGGAGTTCCTGCCAGCCAGGCTGGCTGACTTGAAGTTCTACGCCCGTGCCCTCTCGGCAGATGAAGTGAAGCGCTTGCATCGGTCGATGCGCAGGAGAGAATAGGGTTGTCGAGCGGGTTGGATACGCCACGCGCATAGAGAGTGAATGACGCCAAAGCGCCGCTTGCTTGTCTGCTTCCTGCCCCTGAATGAGAGCGAAGAGCCTGCCATCTGAGCGCAAGTCGTACGTCAGTCCAAACGGCCTATGTCTTGTCGCGGATGTCGAAGCAGTAGAGGTTACCGGCGTATCGCAGGTACAGTCTTCCGCCGACGACGACCGGGTGGGCCCAACTCTTGCCGCGGCCCTCGACTTGCATCTTGCCCTTCAGTTCGAGGCCCTCTGGGGAACAAGTCGCCAAGCCGGCTACTCCATCGATCTCGCTGAACAGGTACAGCATGCCGTCGGCGTAACAGAGCGAGCCTTTTCCCACGGCCCTTTCCTCCCACAACTGCTCGCCCGTTTTCAGATCCAGACAGGCCCAGCCACCGCTGTGGTTGCCGTAGATGCGGCCTTGGTCGACGATGTAGCCTCCGTGGTGACAGATCATTTCCTTGGTCGTCCAGGCCACGTCGGCAGTGACGGTGTTGCCTTCGGTTTTCAACTTCATACAGATACCACCGCGACCGTAGCCGTTGGACCAGAAGACGTAACCGTCCGCGTACACCGGTGTGGGGCAGTTGGCCGTGTTGCCGGCGCAGAAATCGTTCGACCACATCAGCTTTCCGTTGTCGGCGTCCACACAAACCAACCCGCCACGCGTGCCTGTGCAAATCAGCGGTTTGCCCTCGAAGGTGAACGCGATGCACGAGCTGTATTCCGGCCCGGCATCGAAGCCGCTGCTGGTCCACTTGGTTTCACCGGTCCGCTTGTCCACGGCGACGATACAGTTTTCGCCGCCCGACTTGGCCACTGCCAGATCGCTGTAGATCAGTACCGATTCGGTGTATCCCCGTCCGCCCGGTTTGCCGCCGAACTGCTTCAGATCTGAGGTCCAAATCTTCCGGCCGGTCGTCGCGTCGAAGCATCCCAGCAAGGCGTTACCAGAGAGCAGGTACAGTTTACCGTCGTCGATGGTGGGCGTGGCTCGCGAGGCCTTTGGCCCGCGCTGGGCCGCAGTGTCGACCTCAGTACTCCACAGGCGTTTGCCGTCCAGGTCGAATGCAAAGATCGTCAAGGTCCCGTCGACCAGCCCGGTGATATAGACCGAACCTCCGCTCACGGCAACACTCGAGTAACCACCACCGAGGCCGTCCACCTTCCACAATAACTCGGGGCCGGCTTCCGGCCATTGGCCAAGCAGTCCCGTCTCCGTCGATTTCCCGTCGCGATTGGGGCCTCGCCAACTAGGCCATTCTCCGTTGCCGTCGGCAGCCAAGGCGGCAGAAGCCGTCAAGAGAATTCCCATAACGCACGCTCTGATGCCGTGTCGGTTTTTCTGCATTGCTCGCTCTTTCAAAAGGTGGGGCCGAAGTTGCATGAATTCGATGAACGCGATCTGATTCAGAAGATCACAGCGAACTTGGCAGCGTATCGCGGCGGCGCCACGAGCCTGACGGACAAGGACCTGATGGAGTTGGTGAGTGATCGGATTAATTCAAAGCTGCAAGAGATTGCACGGGACTTCGACGCCCAACACAGCGAAGAGCTCGAAGGACGGCTCCGGGCCGGGGCCGAGTGTTTGTGGACGGGGACCCGAAGCGAGGTCTGGCGGAGACCGCGGAGACCGGCAAGATCACGAAACACGTAGCCGACCGGGCGGAAGAGATCCAGCAGACTTTTAAGGGCGCTCTTGACGCGGTTGCGGAAAAACAAATCGCTCCAGCCCGCGAGGCTCTGGCAACGAAACCGGAGAGCTATTTTCCCACACCTCAGGAAATTGAACTCACTGCTGACGACGACGTCGAACTTGGGAAGCGGATTGAACAGGTTAACCCCAGCGTTCCATAAATGTCGTGGGATAGGCTTCCAGCCTGTCGAAATCTGCCGTTGATTCAGCC
>CAZUAH010000380.1:0-13372 GCA_964617665.1 uncultured Pirellulaceae bacterium | reverse complement strand
ACGTTCGAAGCAATTGCAGACAAAGCAATCGGCAGTGAATGGACCCACGTAGCCGGCGTCCTGCACGAAGATGGCCGCATGGTGGTTTACGTGAATGGCAAGGCGGCCGGGACAACAGAGAACGTCCCCATGCTGACCGGCGAGCCTTCGATCGCGATGAAAGTGGGGTACGACGATACAAATCAGCTTCTGCCCAAACCGCTCACGCCATTCAACGGAGCGATGGACGAAGTCATGCTTTTCCATCGGGCTGTTGCTGCCGAAGAGATCCAACTGCTTGCCGACGATGAAGCAAAGCTCACTAAGGAGAGCCGCGAGGACCAAGTCCTTCATCTCTCCTTCAGCGGCGCCAAGGCTCGCGATCGCTCGTCCAGCGGCAATCACGGTGAAATCGCCGGCGGCAAGGCTGAGACAATGGAAGGTCCGTTTGGCGAAGCACTGGTGCTGAAGCAACCGAAGACCCTCGTCGTTTCGGCGCAAGGGCGAGGCAAGTCGTCGGTTGCCTACCTGTGGTCTCACGAAATTCCCGTGATGGTTAGGGCAATGGCGCTGGCCGGGAATACGTTGGTCGTAGCCGGCCCGCCCGACGTGCTTGACGAAGATGCCGCTTTCCAGACTTTCACTGACGAGAGCACGCAAGAGCAAATAGGCCGTCAGAATGCCGCGCTCATGGGGCAAGCCGGAGCCGTGCTCCAAACCGTCGATGCCAAGACGGGTGAGACGTGGGCCGAGCACCAACTCGATTCACCACCGGTCTTCGACGGCCTGATCGTAGCGGGCGGTCGAATTTTCATCGCCACAATGGACGGGCATGTCCTCTGCCTCGGGCAAGAATAGACGGTTTTTCGTCACGAACTCAACGCAGCGAAGTACAATAGTACGGTACTCATTCTTCTAGCGAGTTAACCCAAGAGTTCGGCCGCTGTTTGGCGGCCATTCCTTTCGTTGCCGCCCTGAATTCGTTGGGCAAAGGTGTGTTTCCCAGGGAATTAAGGGCCGCAACGAATAAGAGACCCAAGGACTTCACCCATGCGACATTTGACGATTTCCATCAGCCCTCTATCGCTCTGCCTCGTCGTTGCTTTGATAGCCAAGGATGCTCAGTCGTGCACGTCGATCATGGTGGGGCGAAAGGCGTCTGTCGACGGATCGGTGATGACGTCACACACTTGCGATAGCCACCGCACCGGTTCGGACATCCTCGTTATCCCGAGCGCCAAACACAAACCGAATTCGCGCCGGTTTCTGACTAAACGCCGCAACGATGACAGCGGACCGATGGAGCGATATGGTCGTGCTCCTACCGGCACGATACCTCAGGTGGCCGAGACGTACGGCTACCTCGCTCCAGCCTACGCCGCCATCAACGAGCGGCAATTGGCAATTGGCGAATCGACGTTCGGGGGCCGCGAAGAGTTGGAGAGCGACAAAGGCCTGATCGACTGCGAGACGCTGACACGCCTGATGCTGGAACGAGCTGTGACGGCTCGCGAGGCAATCCGGATCGGTGGGACACTGATCGAACAACATGGCTGGTGCGACACTGGTGAAGCCTTGACCATCGCCGATCCCAAAGAGGTTTGGGTGATGGAGATTGTCGGCCCCGGAAAGGGCAATGTCGGGGCCGTCTGGGCCGCGCAGCGTGTTCCCGACGATCATGTCTCGGTCGTGGCCAATGGTGCAAGGATCGGCGAAATTGACCTGTCGAAGCCAGACTTCTTCATGGCTTCCGGCAACGTTGTTAAAGCGGCTCAGGATAGCGGCTACTGGGACCCGAACAGCGGCCAACCGTTTCGCTTCTACGCTGCGTACAATCCCGATGGTCGCACCAGTTACGCGGTGACCCGGCGGGAATGGCGAGTGCTAGACCTGCTTGCTCCGTCGTTGGAATTGCACCCGAATAGCAACGTCTTCCCGTTCTCGGTCAAACCCGAGAAGCCGGTCGGGCCCGAGAAGATCATGGAGATCTTCCGCGACACATTTGAAGGAACGGACTTCGACATGGTGAAGAACCTGACCGTAACGGACGAAGACGGCACGACGGTGAAGAGTCCGCTGGCCAATCCGTTCATGCCGTACGACATGAACAAGGTGTTGAAGATCAACGGTGGCTGGGGCTGGCGCGGCGAACGGCCCTTGGCTCGATGGTATTGCATGTACGTGACTGTTACCCAGTCACGATCGTGGTTGCCCGATCCGGTCGGCGGCATTCTCTGGTTCGGATACGGCAATCCGGCCATGACTACCTATGTCCCGATGTACGTCGGTATCGCGGACCTGCCGCTGGACTACAAAACGGACGGCCGCACTACCGGCTTCAGTCGAAGGTCAGCTTGGTGGGCGTTCAATCGAGTGGCCACGCTGTCGGCACAACGCTGGGGCGATATGCGAGTGGACGTAGGCGCTGTGCGTGATCCTCTGCAAGAAAAATACCTTGCTGCCCAAGAGGAGATAGCTGCCACGGCAATAAAACTGCTGGCCGAGAAGCCCGCAAGAGGCCGGGCCTATTTGACACAAAAAACGCGCGAGGCCTGCTCCGAGGCAACCGAATCCTACTGGAACCTCGGCGATTTGCTCTGGACCAAGTATGACGAGAAGTGGTAGGCCGGTTGTTCGACCACACGTTGTAGAACGGGTCGGCAACTCGCCCAATGCTTCCGCGACGTATTTTCATCCTGTGGCGCAGAGGCTACAACGGTTCTTTCTGAACTGTTGCCAAAGCCACAGGAGCCTGTCATGCCGCGGATTCTCGATCGCTCTATATTGTTCTTCGTCTGTGTCTTCGCCCTGTCTACGGCCTCCTTGCTCGCAGATGACTTTCAAGAATCTGCAAAGGCTATCCTCCGCGAGGCCGGCATCAAGAGCGGTCTGGTCGTGCATCTTGGCTGCGGGGACGGTAAGCTCACGACAGCGTTGCACGCAGGTGAAGGCTTTTTAGTGCATGGTCTCGATGCCGATGCTGGGAACGTAGATGCCGCACGGTCGCATGTGCGATCGTTTGGGCTGTGCGGCAAGGTGTCGGTCGACCGGCTCGTTGGCACGCGGTTGCCGTACGTCGACAACCTGGTAAATCTGGTCGTGATACGGGATGCGAGATACAAGATACGGGATGAAGAGATCACGCGCGTGTTGGCGCCCGGCGGTGTTGCTCTGGCCCTCGACTCTGGACTCTCGACCTTTGACTCCTTCCGCAAACCGTGGCCTGCCGAGATCGACGAGTGGACTCACTATTTGTACGACGCCAGTGGAAACGCCGTGGCAAAGGATCAGGTTGTGGGGCCGCCAAGACATTACCAGTGGCTGGCCGGGCCGCGCTGGTCAAGCCATCACGATACGGTCCTTAGCACCAGCGGCGCCGTGAGCGCCGGCGGCAGGGTCTTTTGCATTGTGAACGAAGCGCCTATCAGCGAATTCCACGAGCGATCGTCCGGCAATTGGTTCTTGTTGGCAAGAGACGCGTTCAATGGAGTGCTGCTATGGAAGACTCCCCTTGCCGAATGGGGATGGGACGCATGGGGCGAGTCGTTCGCAAAGCGGTTTGCACAGCCGGTTCAATTGCCCAGCCGCATCGTAACCGACGGGGATCGCGTCTACGTAACGCTGGGGTTCCATGCACCGGTTAGCGCAGTCGATGCGGAAACCGGAGACGTGCTGAAAACGTACGAGGCTACGCGCAGTGCCGACGAAATCCTGCTTCACGACGGCAAGCTGATCGTGAGCGTGTATGACTCGGAGAGGGGTGGGGCAGAGAAAGCGATCCGGTCGATCGCCTGCGAAACCGGCCGGACGATCTGGGAAAGCGGGCCTCACGTCGGGCTACCCGCGCGCTACGATGCCGTGGAAGGATGGGATCCCGTATACCTGACGGCCTACGAAGACCGCGTCGTCTTTGTGTCGAAAGGGAATCTCGTCTGCCTGGAGGCCCAGTCCGGCAAGACGCGATGGCAAATCCCGCGGCCTGCCTACCACGAACACACAATGCACCTCGGTGTGCGACAGTCCGAGAATTGCACACTGGTCAATCACCAGGACGTGATCCTCTACGCCCAGCCCGCGGGTAGACTGCCTCACACAAACCACACGGTTCCATGCGATCTGTATGCGTTCGCGGCCGACACCGGGAGGATGCTGTGGGAGGGCAAGTGCGGAACGTGGGCCTGGGGGCATCAAGCCGACGTGTTTGTCATCCAGGATCAGGTGTGGGTGCACGAGCACATTCCCACCGAAATGAAAGGCCCGGCGCCTGTCCATCTGGATTCACTGAACCACGCCCTGCTGGCTCTGGATATTCGGACTGGTGAGGTCAAGCGAAAGATCCCCACCCACGACATCTTCCGGATCGGGCACCACCACCGCTGTTACCGCAACAAGGCTACAACGCGATTCTTGTTTACCGCGCGCAGGGGTACGGAAACGACCGAGTTGGAATCCGGCGACATCCGGCTTCATCCCTGGGTCCGCAGCGAATGTCGATTCGGCCTCATGCCGGCCAACGGGCTGCTGTATACGTTTCCGCACCCGTGTGCCTGTTACGCTGGTGTGAAGCTGACGGGCTTCAATGCGTTGGCGGCGGAACGGGAAGCTGGAAACTTGAAACTGGAAACTCGAAACTTGAAGAGTCGGCTTCAAGCGGGACCGGCGTTTGGAGCGGTCAGCGATCAGCGGTCAGGGGTCAGCGAAGATGAGTGGCCGACGTATCGAGGGGATGCTGCTCGTAGCGGGTTCACGAAACAGCAAGTATCCACAGGTCTGAAGCCCGCATGGCAAACCAGGCTTGCCGGGCCGCTTTCCAGTCTTGTTGTGGCGAAAGGTAAGCTCCTCGTAGCGTCGATTGACACGCACACGGTTCATGCGTTGGACGCGGATTCGGGTGAGGTTCTTTGGAGCTTTGCGGCGGGGGGACGAGTTGATTCGCCGCCAACGATCTGCGACGGCTATGCGGTGTTCGGTTCGGCGGATGGATACGTGTATTGTCTGAGAACGACAGACGGAATTTTGATGTGGCGGTTTTGTGCCGCTCCGGTTGACCAGCGAATGATCGTCGATAGTCAGCCGGAATCGGTATGGCCGGTTCATGGAAGTGTGCTGGTGGAGAACGGAGTAGTCGTTGCCGTGGCGGGCCGTTCGTCCTACTTGGACGGAGGGTTGTACGCGTACCGGTTGGAACTGAAGACGGGCAAGGTAATCGAGCAGAAGAGAATATCGCACGAGCAACTCACGGAGCGGAAAATGCTGGCGTCCGAGGCCGGCAGGTACGATCACTACTACACGGACGGAACCCTGAACGACGTATTGGCTGCTCGCGGCAACTCGGTCTATTTGAAAGCGAAACCCGTATTCGGCGACGAGGGTCAGAACGACCCTATGTTGGTCTCACATTCCGGCTTCCTGGACGGTTCGCTGTTCGAGCGTTCGTTCTGGTATCTGGTCGCACCCGGCCAACAGCCGATCGGTGCGCAATTGATCGTCCACGACGACCAGACGGTGTTCGGTTTTCGCGCTTATCCGTCCGCGAACCGTGGTGGCCCGTGGCACGTGCTCGGTTCCGGGTACACGTTGTTCGCCGCGTCGCATGCTGCAGCGAAGCCGCCGCCGAAAGCTCCACCAACGGCTCAGCACTATGTGCCCGATTTCTTGTCGAAGCCATTTCGTGCTTTCACGTGGAGGGCAAACACGCCCGTGCGAGCCCGTGCCATGGTGTTGACGGAAAACGCGTTGCTGGTGGCCGGCTCGCCCGATGTCGTCCAACCCGACACCGATCCCTATGCGGCGATCGAAGGCAAGATGGGAGGCAGGCTGCTCGTTGTCTCACGACACGATGGCAAGACGCTCGCAGAGTACACCCTGGATGCACCTCCCGCCTGGGAGGGCATGGCCGTCTCGCGAGGCAACGTGTACTTCGTACTGCAGGATGGCACCGTCGCCCGCATGAACCCAGAAAAGTAACGCCGTTCTTTGCATCGCATTGGATGCACGCTGACCAACGCCGGTCTACTGTTTCTTACTCGTCGGCGCAGGAGGTGGGGCCGGCGGGCGAATGTGGACGTCCAGGTCGAGGTCAAAGTCGTCTTTGCCCCAAATCTCGGTGAACGTGCCGAATTTTCCGCCGTCGTCGTCACCGTCGTCCCAGACGCTGTACAGAACGCAAGTGTCGTCCACGCGGCGATAGACCAGGGGACGACCGGAATATGGATCGAGGGGCACGGTGGATAGGTATTTGGGGCACAGTTCCGCGAGCGATTCTGGCAGGCGTCCTTCGTCGTGCCGGAACAACCGAAGCGCAAGATCCACCATCAGCAGCCGCTGCATGGCGTCGCGTCGATCCTTCGCGGATTGGCATACCTGGAGTATCCCCGAGTTTGACCATGAGAAGCCATGTTCAATTGGCTCGGTCAGAGCCAAAACGATAGGCGCTTCCCGGCCCAGCGAGTTTCGCCATGTGTACGCTCTGTCGCTCCAAGCGACGTCCCGTGCGATGGTCACTTCAAGCGGTTCGCGATCACGGTCGATTGCCTCCAGCGTCTCAATTAACTGCCGCGTCTCTTCGTGGGAAACGTCGTGCCGCACGCCGTTGATCTGGTCGATGCCAACCTCCTCGACAGCGACGCCCGTAAGAAACTGGTATAGGATACCGCCGGTTTGCTGTGTGCCTCCAAGTCGCATATTTGCCAGACCGAAGTCTGCTGCAACGTCGTACTGTTTCGCCGCCGCCGCGTCGCTGCTCTCGGAATCCCAAGTCCGGGCCAGCGGACGAAGCATGGCGAAACAAACGTCTATTTGATGCTTGAAGTACTCCTCTCGCGCGTCTCGCTCCATGTCCATCGGGACATAGGCTGGCCGCTTGAGTGTCTCCATCAGCTCGCGATACGTTTCTGCAATCACCTTGCTCCTGGCCGGATTGCCTTGCACGTCACGAATGTCCGCAATCGTCGCCCCAGCCCGGTTTAGGCTATGCAGCTTCTCGACGGCCGCCATGATCTGTGGATAGGCGTTTGTGTCCGGCAGGGTGTACTCGGGCACAGGCATCTCGGCCAACATCCGGTAGTAGACGACCGCCAATGGGCCGTATGCACCGATAAGGACAAGAAGCAGAGCGATGCGTGCCACCGTCGCGACCGAGGTGCGGGGAATCGTGCGCTCGTCGAACACGCCTGCGACAGCAAGACAACACGTGACACACAGCACGACCGCTGCGAACAGCGAAAAAGCAAACAAGAAACACTTGAACATGGGAAACCACGCGCCGCGTAGCGAGATGATGGCCTCCATGCCGGCCCAATCCGGCAGCAACCACGTGTGCAACGCTGCCGATCCAATGATTGCCAGCGCCAGTGCCACACCAGACGCAATCCAGCCTCGGCGAACAAGCGCCACACACGCGGCCAACACGATCATAATCACAAGGCACGTGGCTGTGCCGAGCATGCCGAGCCAATCAAGAATGAGCGGCTTTCTCACGATCGACGCGAGCACTGCCGAAGCCATGCCCACGACGGCGATCAACAACAGCAAATCGCGCAAGCCGAAGCGAAGACGCCGCACGCTCGACGGTCGTTTGTCAGTTGTATCTTCCTCTGCTCCAGGCGACTTCCTGGCGAGATTCAAACTTATCGTCACAATGGCCAGCCCGATCACGATCGCTCCAAACGCCGTCCACTCGTACCAGCTCGGCCAAAACGAACGACCCGCTGGAAGTAGATTTCCCCTCACCGACGCAACAATCAGAGCAGAAACATGCAGAAGGACAAGCGAATAGCAGAAGGCGGTGACACGAATGACAATCCTCGACTGGATGGCGCGATCTGCCCGCCCGCTGGCCATCGTCAGCTTGAACCAATGACGAATGATGGCCATCGCAACCGCCGTCAGAGGCACGACGAGCATGAAAAGCAACACCGGTTCATATGCGCGGATCGGAAGTAGCGTCGCAACTGCCAGAGAAACGACCAGCGCTCGCACGAACCAATGCCAACGGCTCAACCCTGCCCAAACGGCCAGAACAGCAAGTCCCGCGCCGAAGAACGCCATCGCCTCGATCGGCGCACGGAACTGGGCGGAACCAGGGTCGAACCAAGGCATAGCAGATTACCATCGCGTCACTGTCGTCAAGCCATCGTCCGTTTTGTCACTAATCCGAGCCAGAACGGGCGTTTCGCTAGTGAACACCCAGTAGGGCTTATCACGCTGGCTTCGCTTCGTCAACCATTGCCGCTGTTCCGGCGGCTGGTCGAACTTGAGCAGGTAGAACAGGTCAGTCAGCACGTCGCGGCTGCTGCCGTAGTACGAATGTCCGAGCGCGTCGGCCTTGCTGGCGCGGGACGCGTCGATCGTGGTCAAACCCGGCACCAGCACCAATTGTCTCGCGTCGCCCGCCCTCTTCGTCCCCAGGTTGGCCACCGAAGAGGACCAAAGTGCGAAGTCGAATGCGGAAGCGTACAGCGTTGCGTGTCGAGTCAGAGGCCGGATATCCGCCATCGCTTCGCGGAACTTGTCGCTAGCCACATCCGGGGCCGCGAACACAATATGATCCAGCGGCGGCGACGTCCGCTGCTGCCACGCACCGAATCGCGGGAACATGGGCTTGGGATTCACGATGTGGACGCCGAATTGAGAATCGTTCGCCGGAATCTTGCCTCGGAGAATCTGCAACGCGGACAGAAGGACTCGATTCCCCATGCTGTGAGCCAAGACGCTGATTCGCGAATCGTCGTCCAACGCGTCTCGCAAATCGGCCAGAAACGCGGCCAGGGACCATGGACCGATGGCGGCATTGCCACCGTCCTTGCCGTACTTCAGCAATTCGCCCTGCGAAGGCCAACTGAAACAGATCGTCACGCCGTTGAATGGCATGTCTTGCGCAATTTGCGCCGTACGACAAACGGCTTCGTGATAACTGACGCGATACCCGTGCGTAAACACCAGCACGTCTTTGCCGGTGGAACCCTTGACCAGCGCGTTTACTTGTTCATGGAAATCCACCGGTTCCGTCAATTCGGTGCTCTGGCGAAGCAAATGGCCCGTCCACTGCGCGTCGTCAGGCGAGCTATCAGGCGGCGCAACTTCACAAGCACCTCTCTCGCGCTGGTTCGGCACGCGGATCTGACAGATCCCGGTTTGCATCGCGCCGAACGTCTTGCCGAAGCCCAACCCGGCTTCTTGCTTTGGATCCGCCTCACGATTCGTGACAAACGGAACCCGCCAGACGCAATAGTCCGCTTTCCTTTCCGCCAGGGCCGACGAATCCGCCAGCGAATGCGCAAGCATCTCCGGGGCAACGGGTTCGGCCACGTTGCCCGAGGTCCCTACGGGCTGCGGAGAATCGAAGCACGAAGCCAGCAAGACGACACCAAGAATGGCTATTGCTGTCAGAGTTGTGCGTTGCATGCGATGCCTCCTCCTGGTCGCAATGAGCAACGGCAGCCGTCCGCGAGGCCTTGGCCATGACTGCCAGTGTGCGCAGTATAGCAGTGGACCGGTTTCTCTTGGATATCAATCCAGATGGGATCGAAGGCCTTGTAGATATATGCGCGATCGTCCCACCGGAAAACCCTTGTCGGGATTGACGAGGAACACGACAATGGCGGGTGAGAATGCTACAACGTCGGACGGAAACCGTCACGACGTGTGCTGTTCACGAGGCTTTCCATTTGGAGTTCTTCGATGGCAATGCGAATCTGGATGATTGTGGTATTGATCACCATGTTGATACCAATGTCTGTTAGAGCCCAGCCGGGTCCTTCGGCCTCAGACACATACCAGTCGCTCAAGTGTCCACTGCCCCCTTCGACAGGAACATGGGCGATCCTGGATCGTGACGGCGCGAACCGTCAAGTCGAGCCGTATCTATCGTCGCTGGGCGGCGGCGAGTCGGGAGCGGGAATCATCGTCTCGCCAGTCTTCTCGATGAAAGTCGACAAGATCGACTTCACGATTTGCGGGCACGATGGTCAAGGGGGCGGCCGAAACCAGAACTTCATTGCACTGATCGACTATGCCACCGGCAAGACGTTGCTCAGGGCGATGGCACCCGGTTCGGATCCCATGCAGGAACGCTCGTGGGATGTTAGCGATCTGAGTCCCCGCAGGGTGCGCATCCAGGTGCACGACGGAAACACCGACGGCGCGTATGCGTGGCTGGGCATCGGGAGCATCGACGCAGGGCCGGATCTGAGGGTCGATTTTCGCAAGGGGTTGCCGGAACACTGGCGAGTAACGCTGAAGCTACCCAAGGTAGGAACTGAATCGGTCGCTGGCGGCATTCCGTTTTCGCGCATTCCTACCGTGTACACGATGATCCCGTCCACTGGCGCCGCAGAAATTCCTTGCGGATTCACCGCCAAGCATCTGTTCTTCCTGGGCTGCACCGTGTCCAGAGGAAAGCCGCTGGAGACTTACGGCGCGATCGACATCCTGTACGCAACAGGACGCCATGAACGATATCCGTTGACGCTCGGTTACACGCTGGACGCGGAAGGCAAACTGTTTAGCAAATCGAAAGCCATCCATTTGCATCCCACGGGCGACGGCTTTCAACACTACCTGGTGATCCGCCCCAGACCGGAGGAAATCGAGGAAATCCGGCTCAGCCGCAACCCGGACCGCGAGACGATCCCTCGGATCACCGCCATTACCTGCGAAACGACGGACTCGTCCGAGTCACTTCTCCTTTTGCCGGATTGCAGTCCTGACGCCGAGGAGCAAGCCTGGATTCGATCGCACGCACTTTCGTCTGATTATCCAGACATGGAAGAAATCGAAGCGGAGATCCGGCGAGCCCACAAGATGTAACCGACGGGAATTCCTGAGAGTGAAGACGACGGGAGAGCGCGATGGGACAGTCGATACGGATCACGGCAGGGGATGTAACGCTGGCGGCGGAACTGAACGATTCGCCGACAGCAGCGGCGATCGTCGAGGCGTTGCCGATCGAAGCGTCGGGAAGCCGCTGGGGCGAGGAGATCTATTTCTCGATCCCCGTCGAAGGGCAATTGGCGCCCGACGCACGCGCCGACATGGCGGTGGGCGAGTTGGCCTACTGGCCACCCGGCAACGCGTTCTGCATCTTTTTCGGCCTAACGCCTGCATCCGATGGCGACGCGCCTCGCGCGGCCAGCGCGGTCAATCCGATCGGGCAAATCACGGACGACGCCACAGCACTGACAGCCGTGCCTGATGGCGCAACGGTGCGTATCGAGAAGGCGTGATGGACTTGCGCTATCCCGAACTTGCGCTGGACGAGTTGACCAGCTACACCTCCGGCAACTCGTATCCCTTTCGTTTCGGGCGGTCCAGATAGCAGTTGGCCTCGTCGTCACCCGGGAAAACCTCCGTTTCCGGGTCCCACCTGAGCTTGCGGCCTACTTCACGCGCGATGTTCGCCAGATGGCAGATGCTGATTGAACGATGGCCGATTTCCACATCGGCATTTGGTGTTTCGCGCGTCTTGATGCAATCCAGCCAATTCTGAATGTGCGGCCGCGCGATCCAGCCTGGGCCTTCCCAGATTTCGGCCGTGGCCGGTTCGGGCGGGTCCTTGACGAAGTCTGGCGGGTTGGTCGTGAACTTGTTGCGATTGATCTCGATCTTGCAGTCCTCGCCGACGAAAATGCCTCCGCCCATCGGGCCTTGGGCCAATTCGTACCGCACGACCACGTCGTTGGCATAACGCATGTGAACTGGTGCGTTCGGCCCTTCAGCCGTCGCCCAAATCTCAATCGGTCCCGTCTGGCTCATTCCCAATGCCCACTGGATCTGATCACAACCATGGGCGCCCCAGTTGGTCATTTGGCCACCCGAGTAGGCCCGCCACTGCATCCAACCGAATTGCAGCGAGTGGTTGAACGGTCGAGCTTCGGCCTGCGACTGCCACACATCCCAATCGTCGCCTTCGGGAATCGGCTGCTCGGGTAACCCGCTGTAGCACCTTGGCCCAGGATAGTTCACACCAAGAACCGCTTTGATCTTGCCGATTCCGCCGGTGCGCACCAACTCGCACGAAAACCGGTTCATCTCCATCGTGCGCTGCTGGCTACCGACCTGGAAGACTCGTTCGTGTTTGCGAGCGGCGTTGACCAGAACACGGCCCTCGGCAATCGTCAGCGTTAGCGGTTTTTCGGCGTAGACGTCCAAGCCAGCCTGGCACGCGCGGATGCACGGCAGCACGCGCGCATGGTCGGGCGTGGCCACCACGACCGCGTCTAAATTCTCCTTCTCGAACATCTCCGAATAGTACCGGTACGAATTCCAGTCGGTCTGCTTTTGTGCAAGTGTCTCGATGTATCGCTGGCGATAGCAATCGCAGATCGCCACGATCCGCCCGTCTTCCGGAACGTGATCCATCAATTGCCGTGCACGCCCACCGGTGCCGACGAACCCGATGATCACACGATCGTTGGCACCCGGCCGCCCCTGGCGTGCAAGCACCCCGGAGGCGATAACGTGCGGCAGAGTGACACCGGACATCGCTGCCGCTGCTGTATGTTTAAGGAAACATCTTCGTGAACGTCCGCGTCTATCAAGCATCTACGTTCTCTCCTCAGTGGCTGGTGGAGGTCCGGACGTGCAGATATTTGGTGTGTTGTTCGCTCCTAGCATAACACAAGCCGCCGCCCGTTTCTGCGCTGGCCGCCGTGCACATCTGGCGAACGACGCCGAACGAATCATCTCCGCCGTCGACGTGGTACAATACTGCAACCAATGACCGCACGGCCGAAGTCATCAATTCGTTGTGACAGCCATGGACGCCAAGCAAACCAGAAAGACAAGCAAGTTCCTCAGCTTGGTGCTCAGACATAAACCTGAGACGATTGGGATCCAGTTGGACGAAGCCGGCTGGACCTCGGTGGATGAGTTGCTGACGGCGATGGGCCGGCGAGGAAGGCCGCTTTCGCGTGAGCAACTCGAATTGGTCGTGCGCACCAATGACAAACGGCGATTTGCGTTCAGCGAAGATGGCACGCGTATCCGGGCCAATCAGGGGCATTCGGTCGAAGTTGAATTGGGCTACGAGTCGGCGGAGCCGCCGGACATTCTATACCACGGGACTCCCGAACGCTTTGTGCCCTCGATACTGCGCCACGGGTTGAACAAGGGCGAACGCCATCACGTGCACTTGCATGCGGATCGCAAGGTGGCCAGGACGGTTGGCCAACGTCGTGGCAAGCCGATCATTCTCGTGATCAAGGCAAAGGAGATGAGGACAGCAGGGCACGAGTTCTTCGTCACACCAAATAACGTCTGGTTGACGGACCACGTCCCGTCTTCGTTCATCGAGGTGGACGGTTAGCCGAGCGGATGTCGGATTTGTACCGTGGCGTGAGCTTCCAGCTTGCGAATTCGCAGGGAAAGGCAAGCTGGAAGCTCGCCCCACGGG
>CAZUAH010000379.1:0-13449 GCA_964617665.1 uncultured Pirellulaceae bacterium | reverse complement strand
CCAACCACTCCAGACTAGACAACCCGTCAAGTATGGATCTGGCGCACGCTTACCCGAATGGCAACTCTCCGTGTACTGGGTCGAAATGCGTCATCCAGATGATGACATCCGCTCCCTGATCTGTCAGACCCGAAGTGCATAAGGACCGCTCGATCAATTACTGTACGATTTGGGGTGCAATTGTGTAGTTCCATTTTGGCCGCATGTCATGGAACTTGATAGTCTCGCGAATCACAGCCTTCATGGTATCGGTGGCGTTGCGGCCCGTTTCGTAGATTCGCTTAATCACATTCACGGTCGTTCGAAGTCCCTTTGATGTTGTCGCCTTTCGCATCAAGTCGACAATCCGTTCTAGAGTATCGAACAGCATGCCCGTGCAGGCGCGCGCCACGTGCGGAAAGAATCGACGCTCGATCGGATTGTATTTCGAACAGTAACTCGGATAGTGGGCGACGCGAACTTCCACGCCAATCGCGTTCACGACTGCTTGCAGGTCATGCTTGAAAATGTATTTCGACGCCGAGTTGCTGCCGCCACAATCCGCAAGCAGCAATATCGACGTTGCATTCGGATAGGACAGGCATCCAATCCGATTCCAGTACCATTTGAAGCTGTCGCAAGCGAACTCGGTTGTATCATCGGAAAGGCCGATGTTGATGTGCCCACGATTACGAACCAAATCATAGATGCCGTGCGGAATGATCACGCCCTCGGCCCAACTGGGGAAGTCATGATCGAACGCCTCGAACGGCTGACTGCAGCGGACGCGGCCCGCTCGATAGAGTTGCCCTTGGAATTCTTTGGCCTTGGTGTCCACGGAAAACACTGGATTCCCCGTCTGTTCGTATTGATTGATGAGCTGTGTGATGTTCTCAAACTGAGCGTCGCGGTCGGGCGACGCGCCGCCTGCTTTGACCTTGGCAGTTTTTCTCAGGCGAAGATTGTGGTCGTCCAGCCACTGCCGAATGGCATCGTCGCCGACCGGAGTTCCCATGGCTTTGAGTTCTTGTTCCAACCGTATTGGAGTCAGGTCGGTGAACACGAGTTGTGGGTCATCTGGATCGCCCGCGGTTCGCGATTCGGTGAGCGAATTCAAGTTTTGTTCGATTTTTGAATCGGGTGCGATCTTTTTTTTCGACCAGCTCCGGACGCCGGACGCGCCCGGCCGCCGGGTCGTCGTCCAGTTCGTCCAGTTCATCGATGCCGCGGCTGATGGTCTTCGTCGAACATCCAAGTAAATCGGCAACATACGAGATTCCGCCATGTCCCAACCGCTGCGCCTCGACTGCCGCGTACCGTCTCTGATCTTTCTCGGAAAGCGTGCGGAAGAAACCTCGCATGCGATCTACTGTCAATTCGTCGAACCATTCGGCAAAGGCAGCCATCCGTGGCCTCCAGTCAGTTGGGGGAATTAAGTAATGGATGCCCATCATCCCCCAAGTCTTCAATTCATGCCATATCAATTGACTGTAGCACAATCAGACACGTATTGATCGGACGGTCCTAAGTACAGAGGGGTGTCGGACCCAAGCACTTTTCGCTCAGTCAAGAACTTCAGAGGTGTGCGCCACCTATGCTTCTAACGGGGGGATTTGTGCAGGAGCTGAGACATCGCCCTTTCGGGCTATATGTGTCGCCTTCGAGCGTGTCTCATTCGGGTCCCATTTTCACGAGTTTTCGTGGGACTTTGATTCTGAGATGGCAATTTGGGATTCGGCGGACCGGAGCTGCAATCGAAATTGCCTGCGTGAGCGATCGGGCACTAGTGGGCATATGTCCACGGTTCTGCTAAGCTCTCTCACGCGTCAGGGAAGCAGTTCGGCGTAGCAAGAGCCCTTTCGAGATCCTCACTGCAAGAGGGCCCCGATGATCGCCACCGCCCGACAGTCCACTTCGCGCGGATCAGTCACCGCCAGGTGGCCCGCGTGGAGAGACTACTCAACGAACGCCCCCGAAAACGACTCGGCTATCGAACACCCCAAGAACTCCTTGCCAAGAAACTGCGCTGCAATTGATGGTTGACATCACCACGTCAATAACGGCTTTCGCGTCTGCGGCACGAACGACCGTTGGTTTGCCGATCAGAAGAACGCAACGGCTGTCTTCTATGGTTACGATTTATGCAAGGAGCGATCATGGCCAAGAACAAAGATGAACTGGTGCCCTACGATCAGGTACCTCCTGGCTTTGAAGCAGTGTACACGGGCGAGACCTCGGCCACGCCTGTCCGAGAGAGCCAGATGACTAGTACGCTCTATTCGGACGAGAATGGCAACCTCATTGGCCAGTGGTGCACGATTCCCTGGATCTTTCCGGATGAGGAAGGCCAGTGGAAGGAAGGTGAATGGGACGATACGGTCAAGTGCCTCCGTGACATGCAGGTCAAGCTGGGACCTCTGAGCGACGAGATTCGTCGAATTCGCGCCCATATCACGAGCCTTATTCCCTGTGATAGCGGCCTGCCGGTTACCGTGGACGAGTTGCTGTTTGCCATTGCCAGGGGGAAACTCGACCGGGCATCCTTCCGTAACGGATGCTTGTGCTCAGGCATGGCGCGGCAGATGAAGACCAGTCAGCCCCGGCAAGCCGAAAGTGTCAGAATCATCCAGGCGGTATTGAACGAGTATATCGCGGGCAAGCCGAGACAAGATGCCGTCAAGGCGCACCCCGAGGCGGCGGGATTCATCCATCGGTCGTACGAATGGCTCGGCGCCGTTTCTCAATTGAGCGAGGTCCAGAGGAAAATGCTGGATCGGATGTTCCTGACGATCGACTATTTCGCTAGGTACAGCAACATGGCAGTCGACACGCTTTCGGCCATGGAGGAATCCGAACAGCAGGAGATGCAGGCCATGATGAATGACTGGTCCTACGACCAGGGCGGACGTGGCACCACTCTCGACGCCGAGATCGCCGAGGGGGCCGGACTGCCGGAGATTTATCCACAATGGAATCCGGAGTATCAGAAAACCTTCGATCGACTTGAGGAGCCTCGAAAGAAGGAGCTATACGAAGTTTGTTGTGCGATAGCCGCCGGCGTCCAAACGCTATCCGATTGCCACCACAACACGTTTCGCTACATCGAAGGCTGGATTTACGGAATCGGAACCGGCCGACTAGCCATCCCCACACGCAAGGCCCAGGCCGAAAAGCAACGCCTCGGCCATATGCTGTTTGGCTATGCCCTGGGCCTCGACAGGTGGCTGATGCGCGTCCCCATGCAATTCCTTCTTCTGGATCTCGGACACATCGACCTTGGCTTTGACCCGAGAAACAACGTCCTTCGAGTCTACGCCTGCCTGGGCGAAGAGGTGACACCCGTCAAACAATGGCTGGCGGCCTGTCTCTGGTACAATCTGGTTCACAACCAGCAAGGCGGACTGACCCTTCACACGGACCTTATTCAGCAGTGTCAGGACAAGGGCGTCAACGTTCACAAGTGGATGGATTCTGTTCTTAGAAGTGGTTCCTAGAACAAGTGGACCGGGGGAACTCGGTGATCATCGTGCGACGCCAAGATGACGACTCTTGGACAATTGCCCGCTTGATTACCCTTGGCGACCAGCCGCCCACCAGCAGCAGACAGAGTGTTTTTTGTCCCGACCAAGGACCGTTTTCTGAGAGCTGCACGCGGACTTGGGACGAACCGAAACTTGCCGAGGTCACATCGACCTCGGCGTGCAAGGAGCAGGCATGGCGAATTCGGTGGGGGCTAACTGACGGCGCGACTCAGACGTTCAGAACAGATGATACGCCTTCGCGTCCAACGTACGCCCCAGGTCAGGATCGCCGGCACGCCGTAGAAGGTCGTAGTACGCGTACGGGTACTTGAATACGTGCCCGATGCCTACGGTCTTGTCCCCGCGTCGCTTCCAGTACGCCGCGTCGGTCGGTCGCAGGTCGGTCGGCTTGTGATCCGGGCGGCGTTTCGAATCCGGCTCAGGCCCACGGCGCGTGACTGTCACGTATTTGCGGAACGCGGTACGGCAGCTCTCCGCCCACTGGACGTCGCCCATCGCCGCCAGTTCGACGAGCGCCTGACCGAAGGTCAGCATGTGCCCGGCGTAGCCTTGCCCGAAACCCACGAACCGATCAATGGCCGCATTTGTCTCGCGGAGGATGAAACGCGATGCGGCCGTCGCGTCGGCAAACGGCGGCGGAACGACGTCCGAGTCCGGTTCTATGTCGCGTCTTTTGCCGACTTCACCAAAGTACCAGCGCGAGTCCTGGAAGATAACGGCTGGTTGAACCTCGCAGGGCGAGTGGTCGTCGCGCTCGGCCCTAAGCCGAGGCGGCCGGAAGAGTTAAGGCGATTCGAGCTGGGTGCGTCTGGCCTGGCTGGGCAACTGCGGCGAACTGACGCGGGAACGAGACACATCTACGATGTCTGGGCATTCGGCACGGATATGCATGTCGCGCTCACGGATTCCGTAGGTTTCAAGGGCGAGTTCTTCACGGGTCAAGCGCTGGGTAACTATAACGGTGCGATTATTCAGATCGACAACGGCAACTTCGACCCAATCCTTGCATCAGGAGGCTGGGGCGAGATCTACGTTCATTGGACATCGTGCTTGCACTCGCACTTTGGCTACAGCATCGACGATCCTCTTGACAGGACCCTGACCGTGGGCCTCCCGACCCGCAACGAATTCCTGTTCGCAAACGTCATCTGGGACGTGACCAAGAGCCTGGAAATCGGTTTCGAGGTAAGTCGCTGGGAAACCACGTACACAGCCCCAGTTCCCGACAACGACGCCATGGTCTACCACACACGCGTGCGGCTGAAATTCTTACGCAATCAGTTTGCTTGAATCTGGTACTTCACGTGTTTGATCCGAGCGGAGAATGGGAAGGGAGCCTCGTATCCTTGTCCGACCCGGCTGAACCTGTCCTGCCCTACGTCAACCCCTTCGTGGGAGATCCTGTTGGTCAGTGTTTGCGGCATCTCTGCTTCTGACACGACTTCTCCGTCGATCAGCAGTTCCCCCGTTCCTTGTCCGTGGCCTGATTTGGTGAACCGAAATCCGAGTGTTGACTTGTCCACAGGTACGTCTTGCTTTGAAACGAGCTTGTACAACTTGCCAAACGATTTGACGCTTGCCAGGAAGTTGTACTCAACAACAAGCTTGCGATCCTTCACGTACATGACATAGCCGCTATGGCAGTTTCCATGAGCGACGAGCACGCCCTCCGTTGCTTTGCTGACTCCACTGACGGGAACCGTTATGGAGAACGATCGGTTCATGACCTTTGGCGTGGATTTCTCCAGTAAATGCGAGCTACCGGGATACAAGGTGAAGTGTGTCCGGATGTTGCTGACCACGGCTCCGGTCGGCCGGTCGATTACAGACTCGTCGCTCTGATCGTCTTCCGATGTAACCGTTTCGAACATCCTTGCCGCGCCCGACCGTTCTGCCTCCGATTGCCAAAGAGCCTTGAGCTGTTTCAACTTGTCGGGATGCGAGGCAGAAAGATCCTTGGATTGCGTGAAGTCTGTCTTCAGATCGTACAGTGACCAATGGTCGCTAGCCAGAGGAGTCCCTCTCTTGTGATTGGCCGCTGCCGACCAGCCGTCGCAGTAAATACCGCGATCGTCGCCCATGCGATAGAATTGAGTGGTCCGCTTTGATACCTTGCTTGCATCTTCCAGCGTGTACGCCATGCTAATCCCATCGACTGACATCTGTGGTACTCCGGCCAGCACCTCAGGCGGCTCCTTCTCAAGTACTTCCAGCACAGTGGGACTTATGTCCGTGATATGATGATATTGGTGGCGAATCTCACCCCGGGCTTTGATTCCGCTTGGCCAGCTGATGATCAATGGGACGTTGACGCCACCACCGTAGGTATACATTTTGTACAGGGGAAATGGCGTATTGCTTGCCTGCGCCCAACCTCGCGGGTAGTTGCATCCGGAACCAGGTCGTCCGATCGTGTCCAAGACGGCAAGATTATCGTCAAGCGTCTCGGTCATGCCGTTGTTCCAACTGGACGAGTTGGCCGAACCGTCAAAGTTGCCATTGCTGCTGCCACCATTGTCCGACAGCAGGACGATCATTGTGTTGTCCAACTGTTTCAGACGCGACAGTTCACTCACCAAACGTCCGATCTCATGATCCGTCTGCTCCAACATGGCTGCGTACACTTCTTGGAATCGGGCGTAGACTTGCCGCTGTTTAGGATTCAGATCTTCCCAATCCTCAATGCCTGGATTTGCGGGTGCCAACGAGGAGCCCTTGGGGATCAGGCCCATTTCTTTCTGACGCTGAAAGCGAGCCTCGCGGATCTTGTTCCAGCCCACGTCGTATTGGCCGCGATACTTCTTCAGGAACGCCTCTGAAGCCTGGTGCGGACAGTGCATGCCCGGTAAGGCCAGATACATGAAGAAGGGCCGGGCCGGGGCGCAAGACACGTGATCAGTCAGATGGGAAATGGCATTGTTGACGAGATCCGTCGTCAAGACTTCATCAGCGGCATAATCAACGTCGATCAGCGAATTATCCCTTGCCAGCGCCGGAGTGAACTGGTCCATGCCGCCCGCATGAAAGCCATAGAACCGATCGAACCCTTTACCCAACGGCCAATGCATGTAAGGACCGGCGGCATTTTGATGACTGGGAGGCACCAAGTGCCACTTCCCAACCGCGTAGGTTCCAAAGCCTTCTTCCTGCAGGATCTCAGCAACGGTTGCCGCTGCCGGCGTAATCCTGCCCCGATAGGCAGGCATCTTGGGGCCGAAATCGTATTCGCTGACAAGGCCCATCCCAACGCGATGCGGATCTCGGCCCGTTAGAAGCGCAGCACGCGAAGGCGAACAGGTCGGAGTCGCATGGAAGTTACTGTACTTCAGACCGTTCGTCGCAAGGGAATCCATATGGGGTGTCTTGATCTCCGAACCATACGCTCCGATATCCGAATACCCCACATCGTCCAGCACAATGAACAGAACGTTTGGCCTCGTGGGCTGGTCGGAGTCAAGGTCCGAAGCCGGCACCAACTCAGCAAACACAATTCCAGCAACAAACACAAGCAGCTTGATGGTTCCATTCCAATACACGATCAATACCCCTTGTTTCGAGTGAAGCGAAGCTATCCAGAGCCCTCTCTGCGCAGTCAGGTCAAACAGACTGCCAATCGCATCGCCATGGTTCATTGCGCGCGATCGCCTCATTTCGGCAATACGGGCTTCTCGCCAGGCTGACCACTGTCTTCGTCTCCATCGTAGACCATTGTAGCGTTCTTAGCATCGTGAACGACGAATGGGAGATACTCCCTGAAATACAGGGCCGCCGTGGATTGCCTGGCGTAGTCGTTCAGCAGTGCTTCCAACTGCGCCACTTGCTCTGGACATTGCTTGGCAAGATCCTTTTTCTCGCCGGGGTCCGTACTCAGATCAAACAGCTCGACACGTGATGGCAACGCTGCATGCTTGACAAGCTTCCATTTCCCTTTTCGCACGGCACCGCGATGGAACTCGACGTTAATCAGGATGTCGGAATGCGGGCTCGGCTCGCCCTTCGTGATGACTGGCCAGACATCCTTTCCGTCGAGTGGCTTGTCCGTTTCGCTCTTGCAGCCAGCAAGCCCCGCGAGTGTTGGCAGCCAGTCCACCATGTGGATCAGTTCGCGGACAATACATGGCTTAACGTGTCCCGGCCAGTTGGCTATGGCAACACTCCGCACGCCGCCCTCGTACAGAGTGGCTTTTGCTCCGCGGAACGGGCCGTTGTCAGCAGGCGCAGGCTTGTCCCCGGCCACTTGGGAAAGCGAGTCGCCATATCCACCGCCAGCGAGACCGCCGTTATCAGAGACAAAGACTACCAGCGTGTTCTCGCGCAGCCCCTTTCGTTCAAGGGCATTCAACACACGCGCCACTGAATCGTCCAAAGCCGTTATCATGGCTGCGTAGACGCGGCGATGCTCATCCTTGATGTGTTTGTAGCGATCGATGTACTTCTGCGGAGCCTGGTAGGGTGAGTGCGGTGCCAGGTGAGGCAAATACAGAAAGAACGGATGTTCGTCCGATTGCTGTTCAATGATGCGAACTGCGTCTTGTGTGATCACTTCCGTGAAGTAGCCGTCCTCCTGCACGGCTTCACCGTTCCGTTGCCAATCTACCACGCCGCCCCTTTCCTTGGTGTAGTAGTCGACATTCCCAATGGTCGAGCCGTAGAAGTAGTCGAAACCTCGGTTCTGAGGCCAGAAGGCCTTTTTCGAATGCCCAAGATGCCACTTCCCAACCGCGTATGTCTTGTACCCAGCGACCTTGAGAGCCTGAGCAACCGTGCGTTCGTCCGTGGGAAGACCATAGTGCTGGCCAGGTGTAATGACAAAGGACTGCAGGCCGTACCGCATGGGATAGCGGCCGGTCAGAAATGCTGCTCGCGATGGCGTACACATTGGCATCGCATAGAAGGACTCGAGTCGTGCGCCAGACTCTGCCAGCCGATCGATGTTCGGTGTCTTGATGTCCTTTGCGCCATGAAAACTCACATCCGCCCAGCCCAGGTCATCCGCGAGGATAAAGACAATATTTGGCCGTGCAGCTTGTCCAGCAACGACAGCAGATATAGACAGCAGGCCGAGGGTCGACACAAAAACGATACTGGCTAGCTTGCTCACGACTCAAACCTCCCGATTTTCATTGAGTTCTCCACGAAAAGGCAGAATCCCAACATGATTTCAATACGGCAGGACAGGGTCCTCATTCGGTTGCCCCATGTCTTCATCGCCATCGTAGGCAAGTGAGGCTTTGTCAAAATGCTGTTTGACAAACGGCATGTAGGAACTCAGAAAAAGCGCCGCTTGCGACTGCCGAGCGTATCGATTCAAGATGTCCTCCAACTCCTTCACCTTCTCAGGATACTGATCGGACAGATTGTCCTTCTCGCCCGGATCCTTCTCAAGGTCGAACAGCTCGTTTTTCGAGGGAAGTGCAGCATGTTTGACGAGCTTCCAATTGCCCTTTCTCACGGCCCCGCGATGCAATTCTGCATTGATTAGGATTTCCTCTCGCGGGCTTGACTCGCCTTTGGTTATGACTCCCCAGATATCCTTTCCATCCAGCGGGTTGGGGCCCTCGACCTTTCCCCCAGCCAAACTTATCAGAGTTGGAAAAAGATCTACGATATGCACGGGGGCGACAACAGCGCCCGGTTCGATTCGTCCCGGCCAGTTGACAAAGGAGGCGCTTCGCACTCCGCCTTCATACAGGCCCCCCTTGGAACCGCGGAAAGGAGTGTTATCAGCGGGGGCAGGTTTGTCGCCCTTTGCTTTTGCCGCCGCTGCATCGTATTCGGCGATGCCACCATTGTCTGCGAAGAAGAACACCAGTGTGTTGTCGCGCAATCCCTTTCTTTCAAGAGCCGCCATGACTTTGCCTACGGAATCATCCATGGCCGCCGCCATGGCCGCGTATACACGGCGGGTCTCGTCCTCAATGTGCTTGTAGCGGTCAATATACTTCTGGGGCGATTGATAGGGAGCGTGGACCGCGAGATGGGGCATATAGAGAAAGAACGGCTCGTCCGCAGATTGCTTCTCGATGATACGAACTGCCTCTTCGGTAATCTGCTCGGTAAAATAGCCTTCTTCCTTCAAGAGCTTGCCGTTGCGCTGCCAGTCAATCGAGCCCACGCGCTCCTTGGTATAGAAGTCAACTTCGCCAAGGGTACATCCGTAGAAGTGATCGAACCCCCGGTTCTGCGGCCAGAAGGATCTGTCCCCATGACCGAGATGCCACTTGCCGACAGCATAGGTTCTGTAGCCAGCATCTCTCAGGGCGTTCGGAAGTGTACGCTCGTCCAAAGACAGGCCATAGGTCTGTCCCGGGGTTATGGCGAACGTTTGCAGGCCGTACCTCATCGGATAGCGCCCCGTCATAAAAGCCGCACGTGTCGGCGTGCAAAATGGCTGGACGTAGAGTGATTCAAAGCGCTGGCCTGCGGCCGCCAAGTGATCGAGGTTGGGGGTCTTGATGTCAATAGCTCCATTGAACCCCACATCGGCGAACCCAAGATCATCGGCCACCACGATGACAATATTGGGTTTGCCCGGTGTGCCCCCTAGTGCCGTGGAGGCAGATAGCAAAAATGCCATCAACGCAAAGGTCATACCACAGAGTCTGTTCATTCTGCGCTCCTCGTAGGCTACGACGTGACAGTCTCTCAACGGTGTAATACCGCAATCCTTGCGAGAGCCAATTACTCCGTTTGTTCTTCGGGCTCGTCTAGACGGATCAGCGCCCATGTTTGAGTCTGGCTTGAACCGAAGTGGACAAGAGCCGTTGTCCGATCCTTGGTCAGATTGTAGATGGACGTCTCCATTACCATATCGGCGTTCTTGCCATCCGCGAACGCCCAGGCGGCTCGTTGTGTATCCTTGTCTACCGTGCCTTCGACCGGACGGACCGAGCTGGTCGATTCGTTGCAGAATGTTCCCGCAATGACTCCTTCCTTGTTGATCGCCAATTGCAGAAGCATATTCGTTTCGTCAATATTCTGCAGAGTTATGATAGTGCGACTTACGTTCGTCGGCAATGGACGACACGTATCGTTGCGCCTTCAGGAGTGTCCGTCTTGAGTCGCGACAGCCAATGTTGACAACCTGCGTGGATCACATCGACCTCGGCGTGCAAGGAGCAGGCATGGCGAATTCGGTGGGGGGCTAACTGACGGCGCGACTCAGGCGTTCAGAACAGATGATACGCCTTCGCGTCCAACGTACGCCCCAGGTCAGGATCGCCGGCACGCCGTAGAAGGTCGTAGTACGCGTACGGGTACTTGAATACGTGCCCGATGCCTACGGTCTTGTCCCCGCGTCGCTTCCAGTACGCCGCGTCGGTCGGTCGCAGGTCGGTCGGCTTGTGATCCGGGCGGCGTTTCGAATCCGGCTCAGGCCCACGGCGCGTGACTGTCACGTATTTGCGGAACGCGGTACGGCAGCTCTCCGCCCACTGGACGTCGCCCATCGCCGCCAGTTCGACGAGCGCCTGACCGAAGGTCAGCATGTGCCCGGCGTAGCCTTGCCCGAAACCCACGAACCGATCAATGGCCGCATTTGTCTCGCGGAGGATGAAACGCGATGCGGCCACCGCATCGGCAAACGGCGGCGGAACGACGTCCGAATCCGGTTCTACGTCGCGCCAAGGCGTAAAGGACCGGATCATCTTGCATACACCGTCGATGCGCTGGGGCGTCGCTGCGTTGGGTATCAAGCGGAAAGTCTTGATCGCCAGCATTGCGAAGATCGCGTTGTGGCCAACTTGTCGCAGGACTTCTCCGCCCTCGGCGAGTGCAACGCCAATCTCCTTGATCCGCTCCGGCGCGGATTTCTCCTCCGGGAAAGGCTTGCACAGCGCGGACGCCGCCCAGTTGATGTCAATTAGTTCCACGATTCGCGACGTGGCCTGCTTATCCAGATCGTTGTCGACACACATAAAATGTGCTGACACCATGCCGGCGCCGCGGTGACCGTCGGCGAAATAGTCGAACTCGTGCGCTCTGGCCAACGCATTCAGTCCGAGCATCAGCAATCGTTTGTCCGACATTTCGTGTTCCTCGCCGATTGAACGACGGTTGCCGGCCAGGGCACCCGTCAGAATGCCACCGACAGCCACTGACGTCCGTTTCGTGAATTCTCTGCGGTTGAGGTTCTCATTCATGATGCGATGCCAGATGAACTATGAGCTTGTTGTGAAGGACACCGAGCTGAAAATTGAAATGTCTTTCTTCATCTCCGTGTGCGAAAGGTGCCATACGTCCAATGCCACCCCGGAATTCTAGACGGCTCGACCAGTGGCTGCAACAAACGGTTCGCTGTCACAACGAAAGCAGTACGTCATTGTGCGCCGTGGAAGGCACCTTGAATTGTCGTTGGAGCGGCGATCTACTCGCCAAATCAGGATGACTCGAACCGCTGGAAACATGTAGTTGTCGGACATTCAACATCTGATCAAATGTTGTCGTCCTCAGCCACGAACGCAATCCGCTTGCGCTCTCAGGACACGCCCTCCTGGCGCAGTTCGGCACGGAGGGACTGGCGACTTGGGAGTGCGCCACCGGCGCAGGTCAGATTAGGGCACATATGCGTTCGATGTATCGGACCGATGCAGACAAATGGTGCCCGACGCCATTGCGATGCGGATACAGCAATCTCAGTCGTCATCGCTCCGTACGGGACGCCTCGGTGTGCTGAGAAGTAGCCGTCAAAAGATCGCCATCGTCATAACCGCAGAGAAACGGCCAACCGCCAGCCCTCGTCCCGGGCCGTCAGGTCCGACGGGAACTACGTTCTCCCTGGCCAATACGATCTTCGCCCCGAACTAAGCTTCGCGCGTCACGAGTCCCTTCCCGCATTCATACTCCTAGACCTTCAAGCCCCGAAGGCTTATCAAATAGCTGGCTCCACCCTGTGGAGCCAGCACGTACTTGAAGGGGCTGGCCAGGAATTCCCAAAAAAAGCACTCTCGCGAGTGAACCTTTTGGCGGCAACAGGGGAATCACCGCTACAGTGAACACGCCCGAAGACGACGAACGCGAGTTGATCGACCGTGCCCAGGCCGGCGAGGCGATTGCCTTCGAGCGGCTGGCCGAACAGCACGCCGCTCGTCTGTGGCGTTGCGCGCTAGCTCTTGGCAAGGATGGCCACTGGGCCGAGGATCTTGCGCAAGAGACCCTGGTCGAAGCGTGGCGATCCTTGGGGCGTTTCGATGGTCGTTGCCAGTTCTCCACTTGGCTATACGGCATTCTACGGCACCGGTTCTTGAAAGGACGTCGACACCAAAACGTCGCCGGGTCTTCTGCACCAGATGCTCTTGACCAAGTGCCATGCACGGCGTCCACGCCAGATCGTTCCGCGGAGGCGTCCGAAGATGCCATGCGGGTTCGCCAAGCGGTGGCGAGCTTGCCGGAAGGGCAGCGCTTGGTCATCGAATTCCGTTTCTTCGCGGGTGCGACGTTGGATGAGATTGCGGCGGCTCTTGGCTGCCCGTTGGGCACAGTCAAGTCGCGACTGCATCACGCGCTGGAAAAGTTGCGGCAAATGAATCTTGCGGTGAACCTTTTCACTTCGTGCAGGGAAGCATGGGAGAGCAAACATGAATGATCTCCATCACCCCTGCGAACATTGGGCCGAGCGGATCAGCTTGGCGGCGGCCGGTTGCCTAGCGCCCGACGAAGATCGAGAAGTTCGCCAGCATATCGAGACGTGTTCCGATTGCCGCGAGCGTTTTCGACAACTTACGGAATTGTGCGGCGCGCTTGCTGAAGCACAGTTGCCTGCCGAGAGTACGGAGACGGCCATCGTCGAGCGAGTCATGTCGGCGGTCGCTTCCGACGAATCACAGCGAACCCTCGTTGGCACGCGGGCGGAGATGATTCATTCCACGCTACTTTCCCGTTCCCTAGACAATTGGAGGTGGATCATGCGTTCCCCAGTTTCCCGCGTTGC
>CAZUAH010000378.1:0-13494 GCA_964617665.1 uncultured Pirellulaceae bacterium | reverse complement strand
GATCGTCTTTGCACGATCAAGATCTTCGGGATACTTATTAATTCATATATACACTTGTCCCCCCCCCTAATACGAATTAGCTGGGGACCAGAGATTTTGTTCGAATTAGGGGGGGGGGTGCGAATTAGGGGGGGGCGAATTAGGGGGGGGGCCCCGCCCAAAAATCCGTCTAATTGGGGGGCTGGAAGCCGCCACTACTTGAGTTCGTTCTCATCTGCCGTTCGCCCAAGGTTCCCTCTATTCGCCGAAGCAGTGTATCCTGCCGTCGGTGGTTGAGACATACAAGCAGCCACCGGCTGCGATCAGTCCGTCGTATGCGGGGGGTGCTTTCAGGCGTGGCAATTCGGCAATCTTGCGTCCCGTTGTCGCAGAGACCGCCCAAAGGTCTGCTCCTTTGCGACCTTCGAAGGCAGCCACGGGATCTTCGTCGGGAATCACGTCGGGTGGGCCGGCAACGAACAGCTTGTCTCCGGCCAGCACCATGGCCCGAACGCGAACCGGAATTTGAACCGACCAGTCTTCTTTGGTCTTTCTGAAGGCATCTTCACTTCTTCCCGGTTCATGCGCCTTCGCGAAAAGGCGATAGCCTTTGGTGCCTGGGAAGAACCCTCGACGCACGCGAATTACCTCGGTGAAGACCTTCACGCCAAACACGGTCTGCTTGTTGAAAACGAGAATCTGGCCATACGCGCCGATCTTGCCCATGTGCCGATCCCATCCAGGCCAGCGTTGGCCAAAAGCCCAATAGGTACCTTCGTTGTAGGAATCGTCCAGAAACCCTCGGCTGGAAAGAAGTCGCATGGCGTTCGATCCCCGTTCCGGATGGGAAGGATACTCACGATAACCGCCTCGTTCTCTGTCAAGTTGTTGCATCGGGGACGGAAAACGCTTCAGGTCGCTGCGAAATCGTTCCTGGTGCAGAAAAAGATCGGCGCCGTCGCTGACCAGGATGTCGGACTTTGCGCCGTCCATATAGCCTGCCCCGCCGGTCTCTTCGAAAGGATCTGGCCGCGGACCACTCAGGCGGTTCTGATAGCATACTTCACCGGTCCGTGGATAAAGCGCGTAGAAGTGAAGGCCACCGTCCAGATAGGTCGATCGCCCTGCCGTGAAATAGACCAAAGGACGCGAAGGCGTGACGGTCATGTCGTTCTGCACCACCACACTGCCGTGCACCGGCCAAGCCGATTCCAATTGACCAAAGGCGCCAACCTGCCGTTCCTGCGGTGCGGCGAGAAAACGCCATACCTCGGTGCCGTCCGAGACATTTAGACAATAGACCCACCCGTCGGCAGATCCAAATAACGCCAGTGGGCCGTGAATGGTTGGCGGCGAATCGATGCGTCCACCCGCCGTAAATTGCCAAAGTCTGCGACCGGATCGAGCGTCTAATGCCTGAACGGTGTGCGTGTCCTTTTCAGCAACAAGGAGTCTGCCCTGGGCAACCACAGGCGGTGTGATCGGTGCCCGAAGGCCGACTTCCCATCGTTGTTTCGGACTGTCGGGCACGGTCGTGTCGGCCGCCCCAGTGCGGCGCGCGTCATGACGGTACATGGGCCAATCGTCAGAAGGCCGTAGGCCTGAGGCTGGAGGCTGGAGGTCAGATAGGTTGCCGTAGGCAGGGCCTCTTTTCAATCGCGTCTCACTTTTCGGCTTTTCGACCTTTTGACTTTTCGACTCCCACTTCGCGGTGAGGGCTGTGAAGTTCGATAGCAGCACACCTTGGTAACACACACATTGATGGGGCGCTGTGTAGAGCATGCCGTTGGCCGGCATAAACCCATAGGTACACGGCGCACGCAGCCAATCATGTCGCATATGATCGTCGCCCTGAAGATCCAGGAACTCGACGCCGCGTTTGGGCAGCAGCAGAAATCGTTCCGTCGCCTTGCTTCGATAGCAGCGATAATGGTGGCCGGGGCTGGTGAGCTTGGGCACAGAGACTCGGTGTTTCACCTCACCGCTGACAAGATCATAACCCAGTCGTTGCGTTGTCGTATCGCGCCAATGGTCGGGCAGGTTTTCTTTGTTGTCCACGCCAAACCAAGCAAGTCCGTCGATCACAAATACATCACGCGCGTTGCCGCTTGGTCCTCGGTATTGCGGACCTGACCAGAGTCGCTCCCCGGTATCTGTAGAGAATGCATGGGCCTGATGATACCGTATAGTCTGATAGTCTCGCTTTTCCACGGCTTGAGTCACAGGTCCGCATGCAAACAGGACGACCTTTTCCTGCGCCACCAGCGTAGCGGCCGCCGTGTTGCCTTTGACCGTCTCACTCGTCCAGAACTTCTGACCGTTCGAGCCATCCAAGCAAACGACCTGACCGTCGTTCGCGTAGTAGACACGGCCGCTATGAGACGCCAGCGTCAGCGGCGCTATGGCGTCCGGCTCGCTCTGCCAAAGTCGTTGGCCGGTCTGCGCATTGACGGCCACGACTCGTCCTTGATTCTGGCTGAGCCTGAAGTCCTTTCCGGCTTCGTGCTTCGGCCGTTTGGTTTCTCTTACCGCAAGAATGAGCGTCTGAGAATCCAACAGGATTTCATCCGTTCCGTGTGTCTCTTCGATGACACTTAGCACATCTCCAGTCGACGCATCAAGCACACTGACCGGTGCCTCGTAGCCGAGCGTCACGTAGAGCCTGTCCGCGGCGGCGACCAGACGGCGCGTTGTTGTTCGCGGCAACTGTCGTAGCATTGCCGCGCGATTCCGCGGATCATCCCAACGCGAAGCCGCATGCCATTGTCGCCATCCCCAATTAGGCATGGGCAGTTTCCACAGTGGCAGGCCATTGAAACCATCCCGCGCGATCAGCGACCACTTCGACGGGAATCGCATTTCGGGCTGGCCAAGAGGGCCTTCATCCCAGATGTAGAAAATGCGGCCGCCGGCCGACACCATACCGGCCATGCTCGAATTGATCTCGTGGCTGCGCGCGTAGGCCGGACCGCACACCCACTGCATGCGCTGTGGCGGTCCAACCCTGATATCTTGAGAGACAGCGTTATTATCCGCACCGTACAGGTAGTGCGGCCAGTCGTCGATATCGGAGGGAACGGGTTTTGTGAACAGCACAAAACCGTTCCCGATGCGGGATACGGGATGCGGAATACGCGATAGCCACTCCTCGTTCCCCTTCTCCACTGCAATCGCCACGCCGCGCGGGGCCAGAACGCGCAGAATTTCGCTTCCCGCATCTCGCATCTCGCATCTCGTTTCCAACACGATCAGGTTCACGAGATTATCGGCGTAAGGCAGACGCCCTCCCAGCCAATGTCTGACGGATACTCGTCCGTAGTTTCCTTCGGAGCGCATGGCCTCGCGTGCTTTGTCTACCGTTAGTGGATCGCGTTGAAGTCCTTGCACAACGTATTGCGGGTCGTTCGCCAGTGCGGCACAAAGCGTCCCGTCGCCACAGCCCACGTGCACGACAAGTCCACCCTTGACGCCAGCCTCCTCTAAAAGCTCAGGACCATTTTGGGCGAGTGCCGGGATGGCAAGGAAAAGCAGCATCAGCAGCGCGTTCGATGACTTCAATACCTTGGCAAAGTGATGAACGAGACGTCGGTGTCGTCTTTGGTGGATTGTGTTGGTCATGAGCATCATCTCCATCTTGTCTGGAATGTCAGTTTCCTGGGTTGGCACGACAGAGCGACTTCCAGTCCTGCCTACCTTGAGTTCATTGCCTTCGAGCACTTACGGACATCTTTGGCATGCGCATGTCCTTGATGGCTGATGTATCCAGATTCTCGACCGTTCCTGTCCTCAGGAACTCGCGATGAATACGGTCGACAGCCGATCCAAACGAGCCATGCACCGCGGGCACGATCAGATGCAGGCTGTTGGGAAGATGCCGCGCTGCTGCTTCGCCCCATCGTGGCGGTGTCACGGGGTCGTGCGTGCCGGAGACCAGCAGAGTCGGCGTTGCCACGCAAACCGGGTCACCATAGTTCGGCGCAACCTCGCCGCGCGGCCAGATTTGACTCACAGCGATTTGGCGGCGCACGCGACCGTCGCCCAAAAAGGTCCCTTTGGTCTCGCGGACGATAGCCGCTTCGTCGATCCGTGGAATGTCCTCGCTGCCCACGACACTCATCAGCATCCCCATCGCCACGATATCCCGAATGCGCCAGTTGCTTTCAATCCCCCTTCGCACAAAGTGGGCGTAGTCACCTTCCCACGCGCGCTGCAAAAGCATCGGCACATGGCGATTCGTCGGCATGTAATACATCATGGCGCGTAACGCCTCGCAGAACGCTTCGCGGCTCAGCATTACCGTCACCTTGGTACCTCGCCGCGGATGGTCGATGGTGACTTCGGCCGGTTGTCTGTCTAGGCGATCAAGAATCTCCTGGAATCTCTTTTTCAATTGAGGAAACGCCTTTGTCTTGGCTGGTTCCGAGGCGATTTCTTCAAAGATGCGGTCCAGTCCTTGCTGAGCGGACCGGGCATGATACAGCGGATTCAAAAAGGACACGGGAGCCACGCCCGTAAGCACCGCCGTTCTCACTCGGTCGGTGTGTCGTCGCATATAGATCAGGGCAGCTCGCGTGCCGTAGGAGCCTCCCAAGAGGTTGATCTGTTCGTATTTCAATGCGGCACGGACGTCATCCAGATCATCCATTGCGATGGGGGTCGTGTATTGGCGCAGATCGGCCCGCTGCTCAAGCTGCAGCTTGGCCTTCTGAAACAAATCGACTAGAAAAATCGGATCCAGATAACCCTGCAGGTTATCGTCACTGCCGGGTAACGCAACGCGCAGCGGATTCGATCGCCCCGTGCCACGTTGGTCGACAAGCACAATATCGCGGTCGCGTCGCATCCATGAGTCGGCGAAGCGATTCGCGGCGGTCGTCGCAGCCGCGCCGGGGCCCCCGTGGAGGAAGAAGACCGGATCGGGCGCCGGATGCTCGCCTGTGGCCGGCAGCACAACGATGTGCAAGGAAATCATACGACCCTGTTTCGTCTTCCGGTTCTCGAAGACCTTCAGAGTGCCTTGTCGCCAGTCCGGCGCCGTCCCATGACCGCGGAAGGGCCGCAACTCAAGTCGCGGCGCATCATCGGCACTCCCAGTCCCAGCAGATATACAGACCAGCAGCAGGACTCGCCATAACCAACAGCGACTTACGATCCTGTCCGTCTGAGTCAACCAGAAGCACAACATTGGCATCATTCTCTCCAGCTTCTGTAGCCGCGCTAGGCTCTGTCCCGCAAATGTGAGCCGAACGCGCTAGCGTCGGGTCTAGTCGTGCGAAACGTTCAGTTTTGTAGGGCCCGTGGCTAGCGCCATCGGCTCACTACGTGTTTTCTGGCATTTGCGGGACAGAGCCTAGGATGCGCCGCCAGTTGGCAACACCACGTCTTCGCGCCGTTCGGGAGGCGTGACGTTCAGCGATTTGATCTTACCCTCGCGGAATTCGCCTTCAATCACCGTCTGCCGTGGGGCATGAAGTTTGAACTTCACATTCCAGTCGTTCGGCCAGGCAGGCAACAAATAGACCTTCTCCGAATACGGGTCGGGCTGAAGCAGCATGACTTGCAGCGCCTTCATGAGCACGCCGCCGTGATCCTGATCGGGAATCCAGTCGTAATTGGGGCCCCAAAATACCGGGAAACGCGAGCCCTGGTGATGGTTCCGCGCCCGGCCGACGAGGTTCCGCCGGGCATCTTCCGCCAAGCCGAGATACGCCATGAAGAGATCGTCCTGCCGCCAACCGAAGTTTCCTCGGTCCCAGCGATGTTCGAGCGCCCGCTTGCCAAGATGAGCGTTCTCTTTCTCGAAGGAAACCAGGCGGAAGGGGAACACCGCGTACAGCTCCGGGTTCTCGATGTTACGCTTGGCTGCGAACCGCTCGGCGGGCGCCAGGGCCTGTCCTTCGCCGACCTCGCGCGTGGGAAGTGGTGGAAGCTTCGCTTGTAATGCCTTCCAGAACTGACATTGCTCGGGCGTGGTCAAACGGTCGGGCAACGCCAGGAGGCGCGCGGTCAACGCATGCAGGCCGGCCAGTTCCGGCATCGGGTTGGTGCAGTCCCACCAGGTCTCAAGGGCCTGCGACGGGTGCATCACCAATTTCCCACGGTCGTCGACATCGTAGTGCTCGTCGAAGAAAGTGAGCACTTCATGGGCCGTGGGCAGCAGTCGCTCGCGGAGCACCTCCTCGTCGAGCGTGTAGTCGTAGTAGTCGAACATCATGAACACCAGCTCCGGTCCGCACACCCATTCCCATTTGTGCCAACCGCTGACCTGGAGAGGATCCTCTCGCTGCTCGAAGGGCGTCCAGCCGTACGTCTCGTTGAACACATCGCCCCAGAAGTGAATGCACTCCGGATAGTAAGCCCCGCCGTGACCGAAGTAATGGCGCGTCCGGTAGCGGGCTAGTGGCAGGATCTCGTCGACGTACATCCGCAACAGTGGCTCGATCATCTCGAAATCGCCGGACGCGCACATGCTCAGGTAGGGCAAACGCGTATTCTGCCACCAGTAGCCGGGGCCCCAGCGGCGATAATCACCATCGCCGGGCCGGTCGGCGTACGGCACGGTGAAGATCGAACCGTTGAACTTGATCGGATACCGGCCCCGACCTGCACACGCGTCGACGAACCGTTGCAGTGCGTAGGCTCGGCTGACGACAAAGGCGTCGTCGCCGGCCGTCGAGGAGTCGCTCGCCGCGGCCTTTCCGTTGATATACGTCTTGATTTCGGCCGTCTTGTTGTTCACGACCGCGGCCACATGAACCCACTGGTCCGTTGGCAGAGCGTTTTCGTTTATGAGCGTCTGACGGCCAACGATCAACCGCAGACTATCGCGAGGGTGCGTATCAAGCAGGAAACCATCGACTCCGCCGGGTGTAATGCAGTCCACAAGCCGTCCACCATTGGGATTCTTGACCCAGGCTTCGATTGTCATGCCGTTCGCAAACGTCCAATCGCTGGAGTCTTCGAGCGTCTGCCCTGCCTGCGGCAGGATCGAGATCGATCGATCCGGCTGTTCAGGAAGGATCTGTTCGCGCGGCGTCTGTGACAGCTTCGCGACCGTGACGTCGCTGAGCGCCGTATCGAAGATGCTCAACCGGCCGAACTGCCCGCCAAACCGGCTGCCGCCCGATTGATCGACGCCGACCTTCACCGAATACTTGTTCGCTGGTATCAACGAGACGGCCGCCGCGTTGTCGCTGGTTGTCACGTCAATCCAACTCCGTTGCCAGAAGTCAGCCCACCACCGGTTGTGAGCCGCACGACGATCGTCGAAGGTCTGTTTCTCAACAACTGCGATCGTTTGCTCCATCGCGGCAAGCCATTCTTGAGGACTCGACGGATGCGCCGTGAGCACGAACACGCTCAAGCGGTGCGTGTTAGACCGCGGTGACAGCAGGTGCGTGTCGTCCAAACGGCGTCCACGCTCCGCAGCGATCACGCCACCGAAGGTGCGGTGCAGCAATGGGTCGCGCCGCTCGTAACCGGTCATACCCTGCGTCTTCGCGTGCTGTGCCGGGCCAACCGACTTCGCGTTATGGTGATACCAGCCAATACGATCGGTCAGTTTCGTCAACACCGTATCGGGCTCGACGATTGTGGGCTCGCGTTGATTGCCAGGTTTCGAGCGGTCAAGATTGACATCACTGACTTCGATACTCGGCAATTCGAACCGTTCGGTTCGCCACAGTTCTATCGACGCCGCGGCAGTGCAAGGCGTGTTTCCATCGACCGTCACGTGAATGGCTGGATGGTTCGCATCGACCCACAGACGGATCGCTGTAGCGTCATCGCCTTCGCCGAAGACCGCCTCCATCGTCCCTTCGCCCAGCCGCAGCGTTTGCTGGAACTTCTCGGTTGGCAATGGCGGATCGACGGCAACACGAACTCGGCCCACCTTCAACAACCGTGCGTTGTCACCCCAAGCATCCGTCTTGGAGATGTAGAAAACCAGGTCGCCGCTCGGCTCAACCCAAGCATTCAGGCCGATATCGCCATTGCCCAGCGGCATCGAACCGTTCGCATCGGCGCTTGGCGAGTCCCAAACAACGTCATAGCGATCGTTTGACTCGGCTTCAACGGCACCGCCGCAACAGAGCCCCCATGCCATGAGAGCGATGCAGGCTGTGCCCGCGAAACAGATGGAATAGCGATGCATGATAGCGTTCCTTTTCTCTGTACATGCTCAAGAATCACGAATTCTCTTACACAGCCGAGCGACCAACGGGAGCGGACCATCGCAACCGAGCGGTAGCTCGCATTTGGCTGGCGGCCCAGCCGCCTCGTTGATCCACTCTTTCAGCAGCGCTGTCACTTCCGACAGGTGCCTTTTGTAGTCCTTTCCCTGCCCATTCCTGACCATGGCAAAGACGACATGCTTTTCGGGATTGACGACTAACTGCGTCCCACACCCGCCACCGTGGCCATAGCTTCCCGGGCCCAGGCTGCCGCTTCTGTTTTGCAGGCCGATGCCGTAGACCCTGTCCACGGCGGGAAAGTATGGCTTCAGCGACGTAGGCAAGATCGCTTGATGCGTTTCCTTGGAGATCACTTCCCACTTCCCGTACTTTCCTCGGTTGTCCAACAATACGCCGATCCGTGCCAGGTTCTCTGCGGAAAACCCGGTTCCTCCCGGCAACACGTTGCGGATGCCGAGCGGCGCGAAGAGATCCCGCTCCATCGCGTCCCAGTAGTTTCTGCCTCGCAATAGCTCCAACGCCCTGACCGCTAGGATAATGCCGACGACTCCGTACCGATACTCTGCCCCTGGTGCCCACTCTCGCCGGCAATGGGCAATCAGGGCCTCGTGCCACGTATGGAAGTAGAACAGCCGTGAGAAGGCAAGCTCCCAAGGAAAATGGATCCCGGTGACGTGAACGTGCCCAGCTCGGAAAGTCAGGTTGCGATCCTGCGGCGTGTTGAAATCGGGTAGATAGTTGCCAATCGGTTCGTCCAGCTGCACGATCCCGCGGTCGACATACATGGCTAGTTGAAGTCCTAGCAAAGGCTTCATAGCCGAGTGAAGCAGCATGGGCGTGTCTACGGTGACCGGCTGTCCGTCCAGCGTCCCGTATCCCTTGGCAGTAACGATGACGCCGTTGCGGGCGATCACCACGGCCATCGGTTCCAACGCATCCGCATACCACTGCTCCAATCTGCTTTCGATTTCCTGGACTCGCGACTCTGTAATCTCTGCTTGTTCGAGCGGCGCGTTCCGCAACACGGATGCGGGCTCTCCCTTCAAAGGCTTGGCGGCTACCTTCACAGGAGGCTTGTCGTCGAGCCCCATCAGTTTCCGCTTCAACCGAACGTGGCGAGTGGCGTTCTCCATCTGCCACTGCCCCTTTCGCACCGGTCCTATCTGCTGACCCGCCTCCAACAACGCAGCCAACTCGACCGCACCTTTTTCAGACGTTCGCCAATGGCGCACCACGGCGTCGACATGGACGCGTCTGCGGTTGGGATCGGACGTTCGCTCAGTGGAAACAACCCGTTTCTCGGCGAGGAGCCTCAGGTTCACGTCGTCTCCCACACAGCAACAGGTCATCGCCCGGCGCAGCACCGGGCCCTTGGGAACGGGCGCTTCACCGTAGGCGTAATACCGCCCAGGTTCCTGTGCAGTCTTGACCTCTTCAAAACTCTCGTTGAACCAGCGTGTTGGGATCGTGGGATCGTCCACCACTTTCGCGACTAACTCCGGATGCTCCCAGACCAGCCCGGGCAGCCTTTGCCCCGCAATGAGAATGAATCCGCCTTTCGGCCAGAACTCTTGTTCACCAAGACGTTCCCTGAGTTCGATTCCGCCAAGGCCGACATCGGATGGTTCCTGCGCGGACAGGACGCCACAGACAGCCACCGCGAGTAGCCAGAGCATCTTCACCGATACCGCGCGCGTCATTTTCCGGTCTCCTCGGGGATTCTGTCGAAACCGCCCCAAACTAGAACCAAAGGCGTTGACACACCGGTAGATTGTATTGGCGGAATCCGTGTGTATAAAGAAGCAAGGCATCAGTGGCGCGGTTCTGCGGCAAGACAATGATTGTGCTGGCAGAAATTGTGCAGCGAGAAATCGTTGATTCTACCGTTAGAGGATGACCGTTGGGGCCACTTGCCGATGTGAGGCCGCAGGCCGTTGAGTCGCGTCTTTCGATTTTGAACGATCAAACGGGGCACAGGTCTCTGGCACCTGACAAGGTAGGTCACATCTGGACATTAAGATGCAGACTCCACGACATCATCACGAATTGAGGCCACTTGTTTCGTTCATCATCGCGATTACGGGTCTTCATTCAATTGCGGTTGCTGATACTCCACGCGATGAGGCTCCACCCAACATCGTGCTGAGCGCCGTGATCGTGTTGTGGTAACTCCCGGATTGCCACGGAACTGCTCCATTCTCATCTGCCAGCGCTCGACTGAGCTGCTCGGTTTGGCCTGTAGGAAATCAACTGCCCGGATCATTCGAAAAGCCCGTTCAATCGCCACATACCCTATAGGCGAAATGAATGGAAAACGGGTGAGGTTCTGATGAGAAGAGGACCGTTGGGTGAGTACACTGGCTGGATGGGGATTGAAATCGTTGTCATTCGCTCGTTCAAGCAACTGACTTGGAGAATCGACCGGCTCATGTTCCGGAGGATCAACCAATGCCCGTTCGGGCGCCAAAATTCAGCATCATCCTAGCCGCCGGCAAGGGCACACGCATGGGCTCGACGAAGATGCCCAAGGTCTGTTTCCCGGTTGCCGGCGTACCGGCTGTCAACCGTGCGATCGAGACCTACGATGCCTGCGGAATCGCCCAACACGTGGTAGTGGTCGGTGCGATGGCTGGCCAGGTAGTCGAGACCGTGGGGGCGAGATTCGAGAACGCGGTCTTCGCCTACCAAGCCGAACAGCTGGGTACAGCTCACGCCACCCGCGTTGGTCTGGATGCGCTTTCGACCATCGATGACGACCCGGCAATTCTGCTGGTTGCCGGCGACCGCATCATCGAGCCCACCGTTCTCGAGCAGCTTTTCAACATTTTCTTTACCGAAAAGTGTGACTTGGCTCTGTTGGCTTGCCCGCGTCGAGACGGTTCCAGTCAGGGGCGAATCGTCACCGACGATTCCGGGAGCCCGCTGGCCATCGTCGAGATGGCCGACGTGCGCCAGCGCGGCGTGATGAGGGAGCTGCATGAACTGGCCGCTGCTGGGCAACTGCCTTCCCGCGTAGCGCTGCGCGAACTCGTCGAACGACGCTACTTCGCAGGGGGCAGCGTGCCCCACGTAGGCAAGCTGCGAAAGGCATTCGGCGAACTCTGGACGCTACTCGCCGACAAGGGCGAAGGGCCCTCTTCCGAGAAAGTGTTGAACGCGATACCCAAGGACCTGACCCATTTCAGCTTCGAGTCCGGCGGCATGAGGATAGTCAAGGCACCTGAAGAAGTGCGCGACTCCCCGCTGGTTAATAATTCCGTGTACGTCACGCGAGCATCCACGCTGCGTTGGGCGCTTTCAAGCCTGAATCGCGACAACGCCCAGCAGGAGGAGTATCTCTCGGCGGCGATCGAGCTCCTGGCATCGCGCAGCAACGGGGCCAGGATCCGCGTGCTGGAGGTCTCCTCCCCCAGCCACGTGCTGGGCTTCAACGACCCGGCTGAACTGCTGGAAGTCGAGGCTCACATTCAGGCCCGCAGCCGGGACCGCGCTGAACTCTCTCTGGAGCCCAGTCCCTGTTGCCGGAAGGTGAGCGAGTGGCAGGCAGCGTTCGCCGAGGCCGCCGAGACGGGGCTTTCCGGAGTCAACGGCCTACGGGATGAGTTGGTCGCCTGTTACAACGATGAACCCGAAGTCTTGGCCGAGCGGCTAGCCGCCTACCGCAGGGTGTTGGATCATGCGGAAGGAATCCTCGGGTCCGAACGGCTGGTCTTCTTGGTGCGCTCGCCTGGGCGAGTAAACGTCATGGGCCGGCACATCGACCACCAGGGCGGCAACTGCAATCTGATCACCTTCGGCTACGAGACGCTGATGGTGGTCGGGGCCCGCTCGGATGACCGCGTGTGCATCCACAACGTTGAGCGCGAGCGTTTTGGCGAACGCGAATTCTCCATCGGTGAGATGATCGCAGACCTCCCCTGGGACGACTGGCTCTCGTTGGTCAACAGCGAGAAAGTCGCCAGGATGGTCCGCACATACGGTGGTGACTGGTCGCAGTACGTCATGGCCGCCGTGCTCCGTCTTCAGAAGAAGTTCAATCACCTCAAACTGTTCGGGATGGACCTCGTTGTCGGTGGCAACGTGCCCATGGCCGCTGGGCTCAGTTCCTCCTCTAGTCTGGTAGTTGGCGCGGCCGAGGCAACGATTGCGGTCAATCGTCTGAACACCTTCCCCGCGCAGCTAATCGATCTCTGCGGCGAAGGCGAATGGTTTGTGGGCACGCGCGGGGGAGCCGCCGATCATGCAGCAGTCAAGCTCGGCCAGAAAGGGAAAGTCATCAAGGTCACCTTCTTTGACTTTGCGGTCCAGGAGAGCGTGCCTTTCCCCAGCGATTACGTCCTGGCAGTCTGCGACTCGGGCGTACGAGCCGAGAAGAGCGCGAACGCCAAGGACCAGTTCAATCACCGCATCTGCTGCTACCGCATCGGCTTCCGGCTGATCAAGCAGCTTTTCCCGCAGTACGCGCCGCTGCTGAAGCACTTGCGCGACGTAAACGTACGCAACCTGCGCGTTCCGCTTGGCTGGATTTACCGAATCCTCCTGCACCTGCCCGAACAGGCCACCCGCGACGACCTTCGCGCGCTGTTACCCGGCGAGGATCTCGATCCCCTTTTCGCCGCTCACGAACCTCCACCCGATGGTCTCTACCCGATCCGCGGTGTGGTGCTCTACGGTCTGGCCGAAATGGAACGCGCGCGACTGTACGCCGACTATCTCAAGGAGGGGCGCATCCAAGAGATCGGCCATATAATGAACACCTCGCACGACGGAGATCGAGTGAGCTGTTTCGCGCCCGACGGCAGCAACGAGCGTTACCGCGCGCCGGACTCTAACACGTACCTCCTGGGCCTCATGGAGGACCTCGAAAGCGGTAAGCCCGATCGCGTGAACCGCGCGCAACTTGAATGGCAGCCAGGCGCTTACACATGTAGCCTGCCGGTCATCGACAAGATGGTGGACATCTCGCTGCGCACCGAGGGAGTAGTGGGCGCACAGTTGGCGGGCGCGGGCCTGGGCGGCTGCATGATGGTCCTGACCAGACGCGAGTCGGTAGACGCGCTCAAGAAGAACTTGGCGGAGGGCTACTACGGGCCGGTGGGAAAAAAGCCCAATATCCTGATCTGCACGCCCATCGCCGGCTCCGGCGTGCTCCTGAACTCAGACTAGCCACGATCCCGTAGATGGCAAGCCAGGGTGTAACTCGCATGGCACATTGAAAGCTATCGAGCTTCTTTCGGTGGGTAGTTCGACTGTTTGACTTCGGGTCGACCCCTCGGGGGCGCCAAACTTGCTCTTTCCTGGTTAACTGAGCTGGTTTTGTGAG
>CAZUAH010000377.1:0-13550 GCA_964617665.1 uncultured Pirellulaceae bacterium | reverse complement strand
GGGCGAGGAGCTCGGCTTCCAGTTCCGTGACGCGACGCTCGCGACCGGCCGTGCCAAAACGCTTGTCGTTGGCAATTCGTTTTGCCATGCGGTAGATCGACAGCAGCGTGTCGGTCAACTCGTGGTATCTGTTGTCTTCAGGAGCCTGCAGCGTCAGCTTGATCGCTTTGCGAAGCAGATGAGCCCAGCACTTTTGTGCCTTGCTGAAACCCTGATAGATCGCAGCGTCATCACTCACCAGAACCCCGGCGAAGGTCGCTTTGTCAAGGATCTGCGCCAGCGTCTTGCCGTCTTTGTGAACACCGTAGAACATCACCGTCAGCGTGTCGCTCAGGAAAGCCCAAACACTGTTAATGCTCCAGCCCGTTTCATCGCAGTACACGACGGCCGCATTGGACAGCAGCGTGCAGAGCGTATCGAACTCGTCCTCCCAAACCCGTGCGAGTTGATTGAGCAACGCGTTGGCCTGCGATTTCTTCAGGGAAAGATTCTGAAAGAAACCCAGCACCTGGCACGCTTTGTCCAGTGACAGCCCCAAAGTGTAAACCTGATAAGCCAGTGCGATCAGGATCTCCATCCCGAACTCGCCGCGACCGGGAACGCCCGGCGGTTGCCCGTAGCGGTTGCCCTGCCGATAGATTTCGTAGGCCACCAGGACCGCTCGACCGCCCTCCAACCGCCAGGCCACGCGTGTGTGAGACAGCTTGCAGTCCTGGGGATCGCAGTCGTCGGGATAGACCAATTCCGTCCGCTCTGCTTTGGCGATTTTTTCAGCGGTGGAGATTCGTCCCCTTCGCCGTGGCGTGGGCCGTTTGCGTTTCTTGCTTTTCGCGCGGCGTCTTTCTTCCGCCTTTTCTGAGTATTGTTCGTCTAGTCGTTCAGTCGGATTCTTGCTGTCAAGCTTCTCTTGAAGCTCGTCGCATTGCTTTTGGAGTTTCTCGATTAGCTTCTGCTGGGATGCGATAAGATCGAGCAATCGATCAAGACTCACGGTACCTTCGGCCACATCCTGCTTGAGTTGTTCCATATCCATGCCAATGTGATAGCCGATATGCCAAAATCAAGCAGCGCCAATGTCAAAAATAGACACCTACGGCTACACCGATCAATCCACGACGAGATCATCAACGAGCGGATCAAGCGCGTCAAACAGCTGCCGGCCGAGACCAACATGCCTCTGAGGAAAATCGCCCGAAGAACCGGTTTTCCCACGCAGGACTATATGGGTACGGTCTTCAAGGCCAGGGCGGGGAGGACTCCCGGTCGGTACCGTAGCGAGTCGCAAGGCTCAGGATGGTCTCTGTCATGACATCTCGACGGGGCTGCCCCAAACTCAACAGACTTTGGTCCAAATTGACGGTGGCCCCCGTCTTGCGAGGAAAGGACAATAACGGATTGTCACGATGAAACCGGAGCCACACAGCTCATGAAAGGGAATGATTGTATGAGACCGACCATGCGAAAGAACCTATCGCGACCGACCCGACGTGGATTTCTGGGCGGGACGCTGGCTGCTGTTGCGGCGCCGGCAGTGATCGCATCCAGCGCGTTGGGCAATCAAGAAAAGGCACCGGCCAGCGAGCGAATCACCTTCGCCGTGATCGGCCTGGGGGCCCGCGGGCCGGTGCATCTGCATATGGGCGGTGGGGCCGGCCAACTGGTCGGCGTGTGCGATACCTGGAAGGAACGACGCGACGCGACTGCCGGCCGCATGGAATGCCTGGGCTACACCGATTTTCGCGACGTCCTGGCGCGCGACGATGTCGACGCGGTGGTGCTGGCCGTGCCCGACCATTGGCACGTGCCGATGGGTATTCTGGCGGCCAAGGCGGGCAAGGACATCTTCTGCGAGAAGGCACTGGGGACCAGCGTCGAACAGAACCTCGCGCTGCGAAAGGCCGTCGAGCGGTACGGCCGCGTGTTCCAGTACGGCCCTCAACGCCGCTCGGGCGGCAATTGGCGCCATGCGTGCGAACTGGTGCACAACGGCCGGATCGGCGAGCTCAAGGAGATACACATCACGGCTTCGACAATCGGCGCCTGCGCGCCGAATGCTCCCAAGCCAGCCCCCGTGCCCGAGTCGCTTTCCTACGACCTCTGGCTTGGCCCGGCACCGAACGTGCCGTACGTGCCAGGGCGGTGCCGAGCCCGCGGTTGGTACTGCATCTATGATTACTGCCTCGGGTGGATTTCGGCCTGGGGGTCGCACGTATTGAGCATCGCCCAGTGGGGATACGACACACACAGGGCCGGCGTCACCGAGTTCGAGGGGACCGGCGAAATCCCCAACCTCGGGCTCAACGACAACCTGATCCGCTGGGACGTGAAGATGCAGTGCGCCAACGGCGTGAAGATGACGCTCACCACGGGCCGCAACACGGTCCGGTTCGTCGGCAGCGAGGGGGCCGTGTGGGTCAGCGACGGCGGACACGGTGCCGATCCTGCCCCGCTCTGGGACTCAAAGATTGGCCCCGATGACGTTCACCTGAAGTCGGGCAACCTGCAAACCGACTTCATCGACTGCGTGAAAACGCGGCAACCAACGATCAGCCCGATCGACGACGCGGTCTACTCCGACAACATCAGCCACCTGGCCGACATCGCGATCCGGCTTGGCCGCAAAGTCAAGTGGGAGCCGGCCGCCTGCCGAGTCGTCGACGATCCCGAAGCCGCACGAATGTTGACTCGCTCGATCCGCGAACCGTGGCGGGCCTAGTATTGCTGCACAAGGTCACGGATGGTGACCGTGATTCTGCCAACTGTCTCGGCGGTAGGTAGGGCCGATCGCTCGGTCTTCGCTGGGGGTGGTTCCGAAGCGCTTACGGTAGTCGCGGCTGAACTCTTGGACGCGGTTGTAGCCGATTTGAAATGCAATCTCGGTCATGGGCAAATCCGACATTCGTACAAGTCCGCGAGCATAACTCAGCCGAATCTGCTTGACCCGCTTCATTGGCGGCAGGCCTGTGGCCAAGTGGCAGGCTCGGATGATCGACCTTTGGGAACGACGGCTGAGTTCCTGGAGAAACCTCAGGTCGATCGATTGGGCGAGGTCTTCGCGGAGCTTTGCTTCGATTTCCCACCACAGTTCAGTGGGGCGATCCACGCGGTAGCTATGAGCGTCGGCGGGCAACAAGTCGGCGATGATCTCAAGCAATAACGCGTGAATCCGTAGATGTCGAAGCACGGCGGGCATGTCGCTCCGCCGCCACACGGTAAGCAACTGTGCCATGCGTTCGATGGTCTCAGGGGCAGCCTGCTTGACACGCTGGTCCAGCGGCGGCGCCGACAACCTCGGGGCGTGGAAATTGACTGTGTAGAAAGTCCAAGGAGCTTGAAGGATCCGGCCTTCGATCGGCTCGTTTTCGTAGTACCAGATCGCGTCACGGGCACCGAAGTGTTGCGTGATTCCGCCCGATCGCTGCTCGACTTCGCCGCGAGTTACAACGTGGATCAGATGCCCCGGCAATGATTCGCTGTTGAATGGACCGGTGTACTGGCGGTCGAGTTCATCGACCAGCATCACATCATGAATGATGGATCCGTGCAGTCCGGAGATAGGCTCTGGTTCGACCATAGCAATAACTGCGACATGCGTTGCGGCAAACTGCGACAGGAATTGCGACTTCCGTTCTTCGTATTGCGCCCTGTGTATTCCAGTGTCTGTTTATAATCACGGGTGCGAGCGATGAACCAAATGGCGCCTTTCGCGATGTTCCCTCGGCGCAAGTATAGCAACATCGTCGATCGAGGCAATTCGAGCGTCGCGAGTTGCGCAGTGCCTCCTGCCCCAACTGAAAAAGCACGCGGTGTCCCAAGACAACCAAGCATTACGAATCTGGCATGTTGGCAACTGGTGCGTCCACACGGGCAACGAATACATCGAATCGCCGTTTCTGTCGGCAAAGAAGAATGTCGAGGTGATCAACTACGCCCAACCGTTAGTGGAAGCCATGCAGGCTATTCCAGGCACGGAGGTCATCACCCAGCCGTCATGGGAGTTGTACAACCTCTCGCCTGAACAATTCGAAAAAAGGCTGGATTGGGCCACTACGATCGTCTTTGGCGACGTGGAGACCAAGTGCCTGATGCTGCATCCCGATTTCTTCAATCGCGGCAAATGGGAACAATATGTGACGTTCCCTGATCGCTTCAACATCCTGCGTCGGTGGATCGAAGCAGGCGGACACTTTCACATGAACGGCGGTTGGTACAGCTTTGGCGGTCAGTTGGGCAAGGGCGGTTGGGGCCGCAGCCTGTTCAGGGACATCTTGCCGGTCGAGTGCCTGGAAAGTGACGACTTGTTAGAGTCAACCGAGGGGCTGCCTGTACGTGTCGCACTTAAGGACCATCCGGTTGTCCAAGGTCTCGATTTCCAAACGTTGCCGCCGCTGTTGGGATTCAACGAAACGCGAAGACGTGATGAGTGCGACACAATCGTTGAGATCCAATTCGCCGACCGCTGGTACCCGCTGTTGGCTGCACGAGTGCTTGGACGCGGCCGCGTGACCGCATGGACCACCGGTGCCAGCCCGCATTGGGGTGTCAACTTTGTGAAGTGGCCACGATTGAATCAATTCTGGAGACACGTGTTTTCAACTAGATCGTGATCTGACGTGAAAGGAGCGGAAATGTACAAGGAACTGCCTCTGTTCGTTTGGGGTGTTTTTGCGAGCCTGTTCATATGCAACCACGTCGTACGTGCATCCGAGCCCGCCGCACCGATCCACAATGTGGCGATCATCCCCCAGCCCGTGGAGATGGTCGTCGAGGGTGGTTCGTTTTCCGTATCGTCCACCACAACAGTGGCGGCCATCGGGAAAGCCAAACAAGAAGCGGCCAAGTTGATCGATGCCCTGGCCCCGGCGATGGGAATCAGGTTGAAACTGGTCGACGGCAAACCGCTGCCTGAAGGATGCATCGCACTAGCGCTGGATGAGTCGTTGAAAGCGAAGCTGGGCGCTGAAGGATATAAGCTCGCGGTGACACCAAAGCGAATCGATCTCCGCGCCGCCGCGCCTGCCGGTCTGTTCTACGGCACTCAGACCCTGCGGCAGTTGCTTCCCGCCTCCAACTTTTCGTCGGAGGCCGTCGAGGGAGTGCAGTGGTCCGTGCCTTGTGTGACGATCACCGACTATCCGCGTTTTGGCTGGCGGGGGCTGCTGATCGACCCGGCGCGGCATTTCATCCCCGTCGCGGACGTAAAACACTTCATCGACGCGATGGCGATTCATAAGTTCAACCGCCTGCAAATACACCTGACCGACAACGAGGGCTGGCGAATCGAGATCAAGAAGTATCCGAAGCTCACGGAAATCGGCTCACAGATGGACTGGAATTTCCGCTACAAGAAGGGCGAAGGGCCGCGCTGCTTCGGCTTCTACACACAGGACGATATCCGCGAACTGGTGCGTTACGCAGCCGACCGCCATATCACGATCGTTCCCGAAATCGAGATGCCCTATCACGCCGGTTCGGCGATCGTGGCCTATCCCGAGCATGGGGTCAACATGAAGCACCTAGCCGACTTGCCGTTCGACAAACGCTGGCAGGAGCGTCAGGGCGACTGGCGGCCGAACTCGGGGCTCTTGGGCGCAAGGCCCGAAACCGTGGCCTTTATGCAGGACATTCTCTCGGAGGTGATCGATCTGTTCCCCAGCCGCCATATCCACATCGGCGGCGACGAGGCGAATCTGAAGGTCTGGACCGAGGATCCCGAGATGCAGGCTATGATGAAGCGGTTCGGCTGCGAGGACGCCCACGAGTTGCACAGTTGGTTCATCCGTCAGATGGACGCCCACCTGGCAAAGAAAGGCCGGCGCATGGTCGGCTGGGACGAGATTCTCCGAGGCGGTTTGGCCCCGGAGGCGACGGTGATGAGTTGGCGGGGCGTGAATGGCGGGATCACGGCCGCTCGCGCCGGCCACGACGTCGTCATGGCTCCCACGTCGCACACCTATTTCGATTATCGGCAAGCCCCCGACGAACTCGGGCTGGGCCGAGCCGTCTTGGCATTGGAAAAAGCCTACTCGTTCGAGCCGGTCCCCGCCGTGCTCGATGCCGCGCAGGCCAAGCACGTCCTCGGCGGGCAAGGCCAGCTATGGGGCGAGTTGATCGCCGATCCGCAGCGCCGCGATTTCATGACCTGGCCCCGGGCGTGTGCACTCGGCGAAGTGCTCTGGTCGCCCAAAAAGAATCGCACGCTGCGGCAGTTCCTTCAGCGTTTGATCGACCATCAAGAACGGCTCGCAGTGGCCGGGATCCACTACCGTCCAATGGATCCTTCGCTCGTCGAGTATGCGACAGTCTCTCCGGAGAATTTCGATTACTTCGACAACAACTGGAATGTCGTGGGTCTGAAGGACTATGTCCACGGTAGCCGGATCACGCCTAACAATGAAATGGTGCTATCCGGCAAGACAGCCGTCCAGATTCGATTCGGTCCCGATCGGAGACCGTTGAGCCGCTCACACGGCAAACTGGCGATGGACGGTTGGATGCCGATCATGTTGGTTACGGCCAACGACGGGCCCGTTCGCTACGAGGTGACTTTCTGGGCCACGCCGCTTCCCGACGCGAAGGACTGGCGGAAGGCATTCGATTGGCCCACCGAAGGAGAGAACTACCTCAACTGGATTCAGGTCAAGGCCGTCAACACGTCCGATGTGCCGGTCGAAGCTGTCGTCGAAATCGGCCCAAATCAGCAGATCACGGTTACGAGAACTCCCGAGGCCCAAGCCCAAAGGAAGACCGAGAAAACCCATACGCGCACTTACACATGGTCCTGGAAGCTGCAGCCTCAAGGTTCGGCGGAAGCCGCGGCCCGATATGCGTTCTTTCCCGTGGACGATCCGACGAAGTACGACAAGGAAGACGCGGCGCAATGGCTGACGCGGACACAGGAGTATTGGCGAGACGCCGTGGCTCGCACCACTGAAATCAAAGTCCCTTGCCGCAAGGCCTCCGAAGCATACTTGGCTTCTCACGTTTGTCAGTACATCGCCAACGATCATGGCGAACTGCGAGGCGGCGAGGATTTCTACGATCGATTCTATCCGCGGGACGGCGCGTACCAGGTGATGGAGTTGGAGGAAGCCGGGCTGGCCGAGACGGCCCGAAACTCCATTGAACTCTTTCTGAAGATTCAAGACGAAGAAGGACGCTTCCGGGGCGGCGGCAATCAGGTGACGCAATTGGACGCCAACGGGCAGGTGCAGTGGGCGTTGTGGCAATACTACAAGATCAATAACGACAAGAAATGGCTCGAACGCGTCTATCCGCAACTGCTTCGCGCGGCAAAATGGACAATCCAGGACCGAAAGAAGGCACCGGTCGGTACGCCGTTCGCCGGTTTGGTTCACAACGCGCTGGCCGATGGCGAGTGTCTGTGGAGCGGGCAACAACACATCGTCGGATATGACCTGTGGAACTTGCGCGGAATGCTCTGTACTGCCGACGCGGCCCGTATCCTCGGCAAGGAAGAAGATGCCCGCGAAATTCTCGCCGACGCGAAGGGCTACCGCGCCGCCATTGACGCCGCCTGCAAGGCGACAGGCCAGACACATTTCCCGCCGAGTTGGGAGAAGATCGGAACGCACTGGGGTAACACCGAAACGCTTTGGCCCACCGAGCTGTTCGAACGCGACGATCCTCGCGTTGTCGCCACGAGCCAGCATGTTCGCGAGGACTTCGCGGGTGGATTCATCGAAGGCACGATCCAATGGAAGGGCACCGGAAACAAGGAGGCCATTCATCCTTACATGGGCGCGTACACGACCATGAACGACCTGCTTCGCGGCCGGCACGAACAGGTTGTTGAGGATTTCTACTGGTACCTGTTGCACTCAACCGCAGCCCATGCGTTCCCTGAAGGGATCTTGTACAAGAATAGGACGGCTTGGTCCCAGACGATACCGCACGTTACGGGCGCGTGCAATTACGCGATCATGCTGCGTCATATGCTGGTTCACGAGAAGGGCGACCAACTGCATCTGTTATTGGCAGTGCCGGACTGGTGGCTTGGCGAGGGACAGGAGATTCGGGTTGAACGTGCCCCAACGCATTTTGGCAAAATGAACCTGATTATTCGAGGGCGGCAGAATGGAGTCGAAGTGACGTTTGATCCGCCCAAGAGAAATCCGCCGAAGAAGATTGTTCTAACCCTTCCGAAATCACGACCGCTTATCGGTTCGCTCGACGGAGTGGACGTTGTTCAGCGATCGGATCAGAAGAAGCGGTGGGATTTCCCCACGGTCGTCGAACAGTACCTCCAGACCTCTGACTTCGCCAAACAACCGACTTTGAGCAAGCCGAACGTGGTGAGTCTCACAACTGGTAAACCGGCCACCTGCTCGCACGCGCTGCCGCCGCATCCGGCAAAGCTGGCCAACGACGGCCGGAGCAACAACACGGGCAGCTACTGGGCAACCGACGTGGAGCAGCACCCCGGCGATGTGTGGTGGCAAGTCGACCTGAAGGAGCCGACAACCGTCGGCCGCGTTGTTGTTGTCGGCTACTACGGCGACAATCGGCACTACGGCTTCACTGTCGAGGCGTCGCTCGACGGGAAGCAATGGGAGACGGTCGCCGACCAACGCGACAACAAGGAATCTTCCACACAAGCCGGGCACACGTGCCGCTTCACGCCTCGGTCGGTACGCTACATTCGAGTGACGCAGACGCACAACTCGGCGAACACCGGCCGCCATCTGGTGGAAGTGATGGCTTACGAGCAATAGGTGACCGGTTCAGATCTCCTCTTCACACATTGATCGCGAGAAAGGCTAAGGCAATGACAATTCACCATGTAGCTGCCCGGGTACTCACCGGTGCCATAGCGATCGTCACGTTGCAGCTAATCTCTACAGCATGTGCTGCGGAAGGTGCTGGATTGTTCAGCCGTTTCGGGTCCGCCGATCGAGTCGAACTTGCCTGCAAGACTCAGGGCCCATGGCAGGCGGTTCGGTCAGGTGAAACCTTCGGTCCGTACACAGTGTTGTCGGTTCCGAGAAAGGCAGCAGACTATGCTTATACCGTCCTGGAAATCGAGGACGACAATTGCGGCCAGTTTGTCTACGTGGACGACAAGGGTATTCGTTTTCGGATCAAGAAAACCCTCGGCCGCGTCGGTAAACAGCCCCTCAGGTCGTATCCCTCGAAGCCGCCGGCGTATTGGGAACGCGTTTTCCAGGCCCAAGACGATATTCTCGGCAAGGAATATCTGTCTGACCCGAGAGACCCTAGTTACGAGCGGACCAGGGACCAGTTGCCGCCGTTGTTGTACGCCGAAACGTACGTTGGAATGAAGGAATATCCTCACGAAGTCCATGTTGCTTGGGATGGTTCCGTTGGGATTGACAAAGGGTTCTTTTTCGGAATGCCCGAGAGAACACGAGACTATTCCCCCGCACTGCCCTTCGCAATCAACGGGCGGGAAATCGAACGCACGGAAAGCCAACAAGTTCTGCATAACTTGCTCAATGAACATTTACCAGCAACTCATTACGTCTACCAGCGTGACGCCGAGGAAGTCGGTTGGGAGCAGATCGTATTTATGGGAACAACGCAAGGAAAGCCGGCCCTCTTCCTGCGGTTCCGATTGGTGAACTACTCCTCCCAGCCCAAGCCGATGGAGTTTGCCATACACGCCCCAGTTGGCGGAAGTCTTGAAACGCCACGGAAGGATTCGCTTGCCGTCACCGTACCTTATCCTGCCCGTCAAACACGTTCCGTGCCTATAGTCTGCGATCGACCATTCGTCTTTCGCGAGAACGTACCGACATGGCAATTCGAGATAGCAGGTGGCGGTCATGAAGACCTTTATTTGGTGTTGCCCGGTTATTCGCCGTCTGGGCCAGTGGCCTTAGAGCCGGGAGAGGTTCGCGACATCTTCTTCCAGTCTCTTCTGGGCCAATACAAGACTTGGGAGGAGTTTTTCGGTCAAGGTGTCCAGTTTATGATCCCCGAGCGCAAGATCGCCGAGGTCTATAAGGCAAGCCTAGCCAAAGTCATGGTCTGCGTTGATGGCGACGATGCACGCGGAGGGGCCGTTCATTACGAGGGATTCTGGGCCTTTTGTACCATTTACACCTGCCAGGTTCTGCTGGAAAACGGACACTTCGATGAAGCAAGACGCTACTTGGATCGCTTCATCAGAACACAGATCGACGACACCGGCCGTTTCCGAATGGGGGCAAAGTATCAAATCTTCGACGCGGGCGATTTCCTTCAATTGCTGGCCGACTATTGGTCGTACACCGGCGATGCGAGCCTGATCACCGAGAATCTCGACTCGATTCAGCGCGTGATCGATTGCGTGAGGGGGATACGCCAGAAGTCGATGGCCAAATTGCCGCCGGATGATCCACGATGCGGGCTGATCGAAGGAATCATGAACAACGACTGGGGCAGCGTTGGGCCTGACTACTTCTTCACCAACGACGCCCCGGTATGGGAAGGGTTGCGCGAATTCGCCCGGGCCTTGCAGGATATCGGTGCCGCGAAGAAGGATAAGAGATTGATCGGACAAGGCGATCAATTAGCCCAGTACGCCCAAGAGTACTATCAGAACCTTCGACAGTCCTTTGAGACGGCGATTGAACGAGACGGCGACAAGATCACGTATATCCACATCCGGCCCGTCCCCGAGGGTGCCAGGGAACAAATGAGGCACGAGTCGCTGCACAACATGCGATTCCGCGCCCACCGTCGCTTCCATGAGTGGCCACGGTTCATTGCGACTGACTTTCTGACGGACCGAGAACGCAGTTTCTTTTTCAACTACGAATTCGAACACGAGCAAACTGTTTTGGGCGTGCGACGATTTCTTCCACCGATCCTGGACAACTTCCAGATTTATAACGCCGCCTACCAGAAACTCCGTACGGGGCGAATCCGTCACTTCCTGATGGAGTACTACGGATTCATCAGCTTCATGATGTCGCCGGGAACTTGGAACGGCTTTGAACAGACTCAATTACTGCCGCGAGGCGAGGAGAAAGGACGGCGGACCGGACACGGAGCCTACAATGAAAGTACGCGGTTGTGCGGCTTTGAGGGCGCACATGCAACGTGGCCCGTAGCGCGTCTGACCAGGCAGATATTTGCCTTTGATGAACCCGGTGGGGAAGTCGTCTGGGTTGGCCGCGGAATTCCACGGCACTGGCTCCGACACGGCCAGCCGGTACAGGCTAAGGGCATTCCCACGCGCTATGGCAAGCTGAATCTGAGCTTTGTCTACGACCCCAAGGACCGCACGCTGAATGTTCGGGTTGATCCCCTTCAGCGACGGACGGTACCCAAGCTGCTGATAGGCGCCCGCGATCCGGAAGATGGTCGGGCCGTAGCCGTAACCAGCCAACCTCCGGGAAAGGCGTGCCAACTAGATGTACAACGCGAGCTTGTAAGTGCCACCAACGTGACCGAACCCATATCGCTAGTGATACAATTCGAGTAAGGACAACGTGAAGAATCAGGAGAGAATTCGACATGAGACGGACACTTGCTTTGTTACTCGCGTTTTTGGTCTTCAGTGGCGCATCTGCTGCTGAAGAGCCGTTCGACTATTTCCGCAACAACTGGAACGTGATTGGCCTCAAGGATTACCAGCGCGGTACGCGTGTGACCCCCGACAACAGGCTTCAGCTTGCCAATGCCGTCGTGCAGATACAGGTCGGACAGGGTTTGCACCCTTTGAGTAGGCGGCACGGCAAGACTGTGCAGGACGGCTGGTTGCCCATCATCCTGATTGCGGCCGAAGATGGCCCTGTACGCTACGATATCAAACTGTGGGCGACGCCGCTGCCGACGGTGAAGGACTGGCACAAGGCATTCGGCTGGCCGACCGAGGGTGAGAACTTCCTGAACTGGATCCATGTGACGGCCACGAATACGGGAGACCGCCCCGCTGAAGCGAAGCTGAAAACGGCCAGCTCGCGTGCAGATGCCAACAGCACCTATCAGTGGTCTCTGCAACCTGGTGCGACCGCGGTTGCTACGGTGCGCATTCCCTTTACGCCCATAGAGGATGCCGCCTCGCTTGCCGACGCAGACCCGGACCTGTGGCTCGACCGAACGGTGCAATACTGGAAGGACGCTTTGTCAAAGGCGGCCCACATTGAAGTGCCGTGCCGAAAGGCCACAGAAGCCCTGCTCGCGGCCCACGTGTGCCAGCTCATTGCCAACGACCACGGCGATGTGCACGGCGGCGAGGGCTTTTACGACGAGTTCTACATTCGTGACGGCGCCTATCAGGTCATGGAACTCGAAGAAGCCGGGCTGTGGGACGCGGCCAAAAATGCCGTGGCGCTTTACCTGCCCCGGCAGAGAGCCGATAGCCGTTTCGAGTCACAGAGGGGCCAGTTCGACGCAAATGGCCAAGCGCTCTGGGTTCTATGGCAATACTACAAGATGACGGCGGATCGCGCATGGCTGGAAAGCGTATACCCAAAGATGCGCCGTGCGGTTGACTGGACGATGAAGGCGAGACGTCTAGCCCCGGCCGACTCACCCTTTGCCGGCGTGTTGCCCAACGCTCTGGCCGACGGCGAGTTTCTGTGGGGCGGCAAGCATCACATCGTGGGCTACGATTTCTGGAACCTGCGCGGCATGCTTTGCACCGCCGACGCGGCCCGGATTCTGGGCAAGAAGGAGGAAGCGGAAGAGTTGATGAAGGAGGCGGATCTCTACCGCGGCGCCCTGGATGCGGCCTGGAAGCGAACGGGGCTGGCGCATTTCCCGCCGAGCTGGGAGAAGGCCGGAACGCACTGGGGTAACACCGAGACCCTCTGGCCCACCGAGATTTTCAAGCGAGATGATCCGCGGGTCGCCGCGCTGAGCAAACATGTCCGTGAGGATTTCCACGGTGGCTTCATTGAGGGGACGATCCAGTGGCATGGGCATGCGCCCGCAATTCATCCCTATATGGGCGCATATACGACCATGACGGACCTCACGCGCGGCAAGCACGAAGACGTGGTCAGAGATTTCTATTGGTACCTGCTGCATTCAACCGCAGCGCATGCGTTTCCCGAAGGCATTTACGAGAAAAAGCGTGAAGCTTGGAACAACACGATCCCTCACGTCACCGGGGCCTGCAACTATGCGATCATGTTTCGCCACATGCTGGTTCATGAGGAATCAGACACGTTGCACCTGCTCAAGGCCGTACCCGACTGGTGGCTGGATGACGGCCAAGAAATCAAAGCGGAGCGGCTGCCCACGCATTTCGGAGCGATGGCGTTGACAGTCCGCGGAACGAAGGCGGGTATAGAGATTGATCTTGAAAGACCCACGCGCCAGATTCCGAAGAGCATCGTACTTCATCTGCCCACATCGCGGCGGCTGCTCAACAAGCTGGAAGGGATCAAGGTGGTCTCGCGTCCTCCCCAGACCAAACGTTGGGACTTCCCGACGGTCGTCGCCCTCTACGAAGAATCGAACCCGCCCGCCCTCTGGGTCAAACCGAACGCCCTGAGCCTGACCACCCACAAACCGGTCACTTGCTCCACCTCGCTACCAGCTCATCCCGCCGGACTGGCCAACGACGGATATGC
>CAZUAH010000376.1:0-13555 GCA_964617665.1 uncultured Pirellulaceae bacterium | reverse complement strand
TCGCGGCACACATCTGGCGTTTTCTGTTCGACACCTCCCGCCAGTACCGCGAGAGTTTCGATGTATACGGCACCAAGAAGAGTTTCGAGTGGGCACTGATGGAGGGCGAGGAGCATGTGATTCACACGGCCAAGAAACCCGAGCCCGAAATCCCCACGCGAGTCGCGGTACCCGACTACGCCCATCTGCTGCCTGAGGAAATCCAGCCGTTCACATCAACGATTCAGGATGCCGAACATCTTTCGTTCGTCCAAGGCGGTGGCCACGGCGGCTCGCATCCTCATATGGTCAATGAATTCGTCAAAGCCCTGATCGAAGACCGCGATCCGTGGCCCAACGCACCGCTGAGCGCCAACTGGACCTGTGTCGGCATCTGCGCCCACGAGTCCGCGACCAAGGGTGGCGAGATCGTCCCGCTTCCCGATTTCACGCTTGAGTGACAAAGCACCCTGTGCCACACACGCCGGTAGAGTAGCCATGAAGCATTGCGCTTGCATCGGCTACTGGATCGTCCGATCGGAATGCGGAATTGAGACGCATGTTGCTTGCGATGGATTGCACGAGATCTCGGACGAGCCGCGGAAGCTCGGGGCGTCGTCGGCCCGCAAGGATTGAACCACACGAATCTACCGAACCTCTCGTCCAGTTTCTTGTCCTTTCATGGGAAATCTGTGGCGAAATGGGGACATTCTGGCCGAAGGCAGGTGTTTAACAGCCGTCAAACACAGCCTAACGCCCGACTTGGGCTGACGCGGCGAATGCGGCGCGGCCCTCTGCCACGCCATTCATTCCCGACCACAATGCATAGGCTCTTGGCCTGAAAGCGAACAATGCGACGATGTCTGGCTCAAATGAAATGCGACAATCTGACGGTCTTCGCATTCTCGTGGCCGAAGACAGTTCGCTGAATCAGACGCTCGCGGTCCGTCTTCTGGAGAGGCAAGGCCATACGGTTACCGTTGTGAGCAACGGCAAAGAGGCTGTACAGGCACTGGACTGCGCCGAATTCGACTTGGTCCTCATGGACATCGACATGCCGGAGATGGATGGTCTGACGGCGACTCGCTCTATCCGGGCGACGGAAAGTCGGCTGGGTGATCGCGTCCCGATCGTGGCGGTCACATCAAACGACAACAGGGAGCAATGTCTGTGCGCGGGTATGGATGGTCACTTGCCCAAGCCACTCAATCCGGACTCATTGAATCGCGCCTTGGAACATATCCTCAGCAGGGTGGCAGCATAGGCGAAGATTGCCGGTCCATCATCTGCAGCCCCGCGATGCTTCTCAAGTGCTCAGTTTTTGACAGCCACTTGGAGTGACCTACACTTGTGAGGCTTCCTGTCTGGTGGTGCAATCGAGATAATCTTTGACGATGGGGTCGGTTATGACGACGGAGAAGCGGGATCAAAATCGGCGCATGGCGTTCCTGGGTCTTATTGCTTGGGTCAGCCTTTGTCTCTTGGCTATCGGCTGGGGTCCACCAGTGGGGACCAGAATCAGCAGACTCTTCGCTTTCGCCGGACTTGTGGGGTTAGTGTCGGCAGTTGGCCTGCAGGTCAGGGTCAAACGCGAGATGATCGAAACGCGAGAGCTGTTGGATTCCTACATGAGTGAAGCCCGCACTGACCCGTTGACGGGATTGGCTAACCGTCGTGCCCTGAATCAGGAGCTGGATCGCAGAATCGCCCAGTTGCAGCGTCAGGAGACATCACTTTCGCTGCTATTGATCGATGTGGACCATTTCAAACGATTCAACGACAACCACGGACATCAAGCTGGCGACGAAATGCTGTGCTTGATGGCTCATGCCCTTCGCGACACGGTGCGCGATATGGATCTAGCCACTCGCTACGGAGGCGAGGAGTTTGCCATCGTGCTGCCCGGCACCAATCTGAACGACGGAAGATGCGCGGCGGAACGCATCCGGCGCGCGGTGGCCGAAATCGAGTTCACATTTCGCGGCGCGAAGCTCCGTGACACCGTCAGCGTCGGACTTGCACAGGCAACGGACGTGGACGACCCGCAGTCACTCATTCACCGCGCGGACGACGCTTTGTACGCCGCCAAAGAGGGCGGTCGCAACTGCAGCTACTTCCATGACGGCCAGTCCTGTCTGCCGATCCCAACGACTGTCGTGTCGGAATCTGCGGCCGTCGCGGAATGCTCGTAGCGATTCACTTCTCGCTGCCAGCCATCAGTCGAACGACCTTCCGTACGTACTCGGCAATCAGGAAGATCCCTCCAACCGCAACTCCGGTGGCGTAGCCGATCATTGCGCCAGGAATCGCCAGCAAAAGCGCCAGGGGAAGTATTTCCGCTACCGCTCGTCCAACGTCTGGTCCTGCCCCTAGGACAGCCACAAATACCGCGTAGGCTGGGCAGAACGCCATGCCGACCAGCAAGGAAGCGGCACGTGGAGCTTGTCCTTTGAACAAAAGGGCCTGGGCCAACCCGACGCACGTCACAAAGGCCGCTACGATGGCAAAGGCTGTTGCCGAGAACTGACACAGTCGCATCGCGCCGAAGGCCAGTGAATAAGCGAGCGACACGGCAAACAACGTCGCCAAGTCGTAACGCCTCGGCACCGAATAGACTCGCGTGGCCGGGACGGGTTGTCGAGGCTCATCATTGTTGCGCGTCTGTGGCATCTGAATCGCGTCTCCGATTCCGCGCCCAAACACTGGCCAAGAAGGTCCCGGTCAGCATGCAGCCGAATGTGTACATGGCCGGGGCAATCGCGATAGCAGCTCGACCCTCGAACAGCCGCATCGCTAGGAACGCCCCCAGCCCTGCGTTCTGCATGCCGATTTCCAACGTGAGTGCTCGTCGCATCGGCTCGGGAAGCCGCATCGCCGCACCGCCAGAGTATCCGGCCAAATAGCCGCCGATATTCACTGCAACAAGCACGAAGAGCAGAGAAACGAAAGGAACGTCGATACCCGATCGCGACGGCAGGTCTCGATTCACCGCGACGACAACGGCGATGATCCACAGGATCGCCAGATTCGCCACGACGACCCCGATTCGTTTCGCGATCTCGCCCCAGTGCGGGAAGCTTCTCGACAAGACGTGACCGACAACGACGGGTATGACTACCGTTCGCAGCAAGTCGACGCCGGCACTAAGGAGAAACCAGACATCCACGCTCTCTTCCATGTGCAGCGCCAGCCCTAAGATAACGGGCACGACCACAGGGCACAGTAGTGTCGCGGACGTGGTCAGGCTGACCGAGTAACTCGTGTTACCATGCGCAAGAAACGTCAACACGTTGGATGCCATCGCACCAGGCACGCTGCCCACCATGACGACGCCCACGAAAAGGTCGCCCGACAGACCAAAAAGGCGTCCGGTGAAATAGGCCAAGGCTGGCATGATAGCGTATTGGATTGCCGTGCCGCCCAGCACGGTTGGCCAGCGACGGGCCAGTTGACGCACTTCATCATGTGGGAGCATCCAACCGATCGCGAACATGGTTACCGTAATCAACGGCTCCAACAGCGGACCGCTCCATCTGAACACGTCCGGCGCATCGGGAAACCAATCAGGCCAGAAGAACGCGGCCAGTGACGAGAGGATCAACCAGACAATCAAGAATCGCTGGAGCATTTGCGTCTCGACGGAGTGCTCATTGTTCAGGCGAGCAATCCACGAACGCCTTGAGCACGTCGGTCGTGGAGATGATCCCCAGCAATCGCTTCTGGGCGTCCAGCACGGGCAAGCGGTGTACCCGTTCGCGGAGCATGGTGCCGGCAGCGTGGACCAGCATCGCATCGGGTTCGGTGGAAATCACATTCTCCGTCATCAGATCCATGACGCTCTGCTGGCCGACGTGTTCGCTGACGTTTTTGACGAAGATTGCCCACCAAAGCTCGCTCGAGTGATCCGCTCCCTCCATCCCCTCGTCCAATTCGTAGGTCACGTCAACGAAATCGCTGGTCGAAAGGATACCTATGCAACGGCCCCGATTGTCGACGACGGGAAGCGCAGAGACTTTGTTTTCCATCATCAGTTCCAACGCCTCGTGAACGGTGTCTCTGGCGTTGATCGTAACCACTTCCCGACTCATTACGTTTTTGACTCGTTGCTTATAGACCTGATTCGTCATGTGCATCCCCCTCCTCGCCTCCTCCTGGTGTCTCTGAGACCATTACTGGCTCTTCGTAGCCCTCGAACATCAATGCGATCGCTTTCCCAATCGCCTCACGCCACTGTTTCTCCAGGCTCGATGACCATTCGGCGCCGTGAAACCGAGCCAGCGTTTCTACCATCGCTTCGGTCCACTTTCCGTACTCTTCTTTTGGTATGTCGATTACGCGGTGTTTGTTCCCCAGGTACTGCAGGTACTGCTCGACGGCGGGGCGGGGTTCGACGTGGTTCCGTTCGATGATCATCAACGCCGTGACAAGCAGGACACGTTGGCGTTGGAAATCGACGCCGTCGAAATAATCCCGCACTTCTGGATAAGTGCTGAAAAAATGGTTGTAGAACAGTTCGCCGACGGTATCCCTCGCATGAAGAATGCGATTCAGGCTTTCGTTTATGTCCATAACGCTCCAAGAGTAACAGAAGTAGAGGCGACTAGAATTCGCCGACCGCCTAAGGCGAGTTCAGGATAACTCTTTGACAAGAACATCGATCCTTCGCGCAAAAGGAGCTACGGAAGATGCCGTGCATCGCTATAGAATGGTAGCTTCCTGGCGCTCGACCTTCAAGCGATATTCGGGAATGCAACTGTCTCGCCAAGTCTATGACGTTGTCCCTTTGTCCAATGGCGCAGAGCCGTCGGGCCTAGCTGCGGCCGGCTGCTTGTAGGTCAGCACGGGACAAGACGCCTGCCGCACCACTACCTCGGCCACACTGCCCATCAGCAGACGCATCAGCCCTGTGCGCCCGTGTGTGCCCATGACGATCAGTTCCATGCTCTCCTTTTCAGCCAACCCGGCAATCTCGCTGGCCGGATCGCCGGTAATCAGGCGATGTTCGTACGGCACATCCGGTGCCGTTGGCACGACCTGCTTGAGCATCTGCTGCAAGTCGTCGGTAGCGGGCTCCGGCATGCCGTAGTACATCTCGCCGCCGCCGTAGGCCGCTGGGGGTTCCTCGACGTGCACGATGACCAGTGTTGCTCCTTTTTCGCGAGCCAATGACGTGGCCAGTTCAAGTGCAGCGTCTCCAGTGTGAGAGAAGTCCGTAGGAAAAAGGATCTTGCGCTCAGTCATGGTTAGTGCTCCTGACCGTGAGGAAAACGCCTGACACCACCGTACATGGGAACGCCGACCGCGGTCACGTAGCGGCCGCGCGTTTGGAATTCAGTTGTCGCTTCAGGACTAGTCCCACCACCAGCGGCTTTCGTCGGCAGGCGGACTGGTCTTTCCGTATCGATCAGCCAACTTGCCGTCTTCATCCGCCAGCAGACGATTCGGTCGCAGCGCCTCGTCGGCGCGAATCGAAACGCCACCCCCGGCCGGCGAGAGCAAGCGGTTCCCCTTCCAGACAGAATTGACAACGCATGGCACCCGCTGAGCTGCAGACGCTGTTTGCACGGGCAAGGCTCGCTCGTCGCCGAAGATCCCCAGATTCCAACCAGTCTGTCCGTAGAAATCCTGTTGGCGAATGAAAGCAGCCGCCACCAGCACGTCGATCAGGTTACGCAACTGCGCGTAGACTGGACTTCGCGACGCGATTTCTGGGTACTTGCGCGTGAAAGCTGTCGTGAACAACTCGCTCGCTTTGCCCGGCTTGGCCGCGGCGGGGGCCAGTTGGCCGTCGGGGCCGACCAGTTTGTCTTCAGCCAACAGCTGGACCGCTTCGCCCACCAACTCCATCGCCTGCCGGTCCTTTGTGACGCGCACACAATCGTAGTGTGGCGTGAACCACCAACGCTGCAGCATCGAGTGTTGCGGGACGGCCAAAGCGGTTATGAAGGTTGTCATGCGCGTCGGCGGCGGCTCCAGACCGATCCCGATCAGCTTCATGCGGTAGTCTGCTTCGATCATCACTTGGGCGAAATGGGTGTTGGCCGAAATCCCGAAAACCCGGATGTTGGCCATGCCGAGGCTATCACGAGAGTCTTGGGCTATCTGGGCAGCCACATGTTGGCGGGCTCGTTGCGGGATAACGCGAGGAATAGTCTGCTGGAACTTCTGAAGGCGAGCCAGCCCCTCGGGGTCAGGATCAATCGTGCAGCCGATGAACGGCCGTCTGTTGCCACCCGGTGAATAGGCACGGAGAGCAACGATCAGGTCCTCCAACCGCAGAGTAGGACGGCCTGTGCTAATACCCACGATTCGACCAGCGGCATCCTCTGCCCAACCTTCCGCCGGCCCCGCGATGACGATGTCCGATTCATCGGGGTAGAAGAACACGAAACGTACGCTTTGCAGGCCGGCCAGATTCTGCATCACGTCGTTCGGCTGCCCGCCGGCAGCAACGGCCTGCCCAACGGCCTTCTCCAACCGAAGAAGCGATACCATTCGCATGTCCGACCATGCCGCCACGTCACGTGCCAAGGCGGATCGCGCCGCGGCAACTCGAGCGGCGCGCACACGCCCGCCCGGATCAGGAAAGCTTTTCACGCTCAACAGGCCCACCGCATCAATTGCTACCCCGAAAGTTGGCAACTGTACTGTTGTGGTGCCCTGCTGAGCCCGCGCGCATGGCACGAGAGTGCCCCCCAAGATTGCCGTGGCCATCAGCACCATGAGGATTGAATTTCGCCATCTAGCGATCATTGTGAGTTCCTCGATGCGGCATGCGCAGCGGATTTACCGAACTTTAGGACGTGGGAACACAAACCGGCCAAAAGCGTCAAAACAATACACTGGACGTGAACGATGAATCAGTACGATTATTATATAGTTATTGGGCGTATTGCGCGCCGTTGTACTTGCGTTTTCAATTTGGATAAAATGACCCTATTGAAGCCTTTGTGCCGTCTGGAGAGTCTCTAATGGCAAAACGCGGGCATCGTCGGCGATCCACTCGGCCACAAACGAGTGATGCGCGGAAACGACACCATCGCGAAAGGCATCTGGTGTTTGAGCCTCTCGAGGATCGGCACTTACTGAGTGCTGTTGGACCGGAGGGCGAGGGCTGATCGCTGCCAGGTGGCGGCGGTTCGTCGTCTTATCCCCAAGTGGCAACCGTTGACGTTTCGTCCACAACGGTAACTTCGCTCAACGTCGTGTTCACCGAGGCCATGGCGGCACAATCGGCAATCGACGATGGAAAGATCTGGGACGCAGTGTCGCTAGTGGATGTGGCCAAAGGCCCCGTGCCAATGGACACAGTCCAGTTTGCGTACGATTGTGGCACCCAGACTCTCACTCTGTCCTTTGATGAATCGCTGCCGGCGGCCACGTACGGATTGCAGTTGAACGGCAGTCTTCTGACCGATGCGGATGGGAATGCTCTCCGCGGCGGCAGTAGTGGTCTCGCCTTCCAGTTGCCCGTGTTTGCGGCTGCCGAGATGATTCAGACCGATGGTGCCGATATCCACGTAAACAGCTTCTCTGTACCGATGCTGGAGGATTGGAACGGCGACGGGCTGACGGATCTGATCGTTGGCGAGAAATCGGCGACCGGTGAAGGCAAAGTCCGCGTCTATCTGAACTCGGGTACCAATCCGGCTCCAGTTTACGCTGCCTTCTCCTACGCACAGTCCGGTGCAGCCGACCTGGCTGTCTCGGGCAGTGGTTGCCTAGGCGTGTTCCCAAGAGTGTTTGACTGGAACCAAGACGGGCTGAAGGATTTGGTGCTGGGATTGGCCGACGGTACCGTGCACGTGGCGTTGAACAAGAACACAAACACCGATCCCAACTTCGCCGCACCGGAACCGGTGCAGGTTGGGCAGCCGGGCAATAAGGCTGATGTCGACGTTGGTGTGCGAGCCACCCTAGCTATTGTCGATTGGAACAACGATGGTCGGTATGACTTGGTTTTGGGCGGGTTGGACGGCACGGTTCGCGTCCTGCTGAATGAAGCCGACTCGGGATCGCCGGATTTCCGTTCGGAGACGATCGTGTTGGACGGCGGCGCGGGACAGGGCGTGCCGACCGGTCGGGCCAGCGTGGACGTTGCGGACTTGAATGGCGATGGACGCAAGGATCTGGTGGTTGGTAATACCGAAGGACAGCTGCTCTTCTATCCCAACGTAGGGACCGATGCAGCGCCGGAGTTCGTCGGCAACGACGTGATCGAGGCGGGCGGCTCGGAGGTTGATCTTGAAGGAGAGCCGCGTTCGCGACCGTTTGTCGGTGACGCAAATGGCGACGGAATCGCAGACATACTCGTGGGTGCCGCGGACGGTCTCGTTCGCCAGTACATTGCCACTTCGGCCCCCGTTGTGGCCGACGGCCCGGGAAACAACGAAGGCGAACCTGGCGAGACATACACTCACACCTTCCGCGTCATACCGCCTTGGCAATGCCCTACCCACAAGCACGACGTGGATAACGACGGTCGTATCATGGTGCTGGACGTCTTGGCTCTCGTGAACCACATCGTCGACAACGGTACACACAAGCTGCCGGACTCGCCCGACCCGCCAAACGCCCCGCCTCCCTACCTGGATTGTAACGGAGACGGGAACGTGACGACGTTGGACATCTTGCAGTTAGTCACCGATCTTAATGCGTTAGGTCCACGAGCCCTCGCTGAAGGCGAAGGGGCGTGGGATATGCTTGCCGAGAGTTCGCCGATTGCTGAAGGCGAGTCGACACAGCAGTCGTCACATGCGAATCCCGGCGACAAACACGATCAGCAACCACAGCCTCAGCCGATGTCGCAGCCGCAGAAGGCCGATCGCGATGTACGCGGCGAAACCCTACACGCGTCGACGGAAGAGGAGTTTACCGCCGACACATTGGACCTTGAAGAGGCCTTGTCCGAGATCGTATCAAGCTTCGCCTAACAGGCGTCCAGTTTCGCCACATGTGCTAGATCCACTGGCATTCAGAGCAGCACGGCGATCTCGCAAAGAAACGTGGCGAACTCGGCAGTGACGTCTGTCAGTAGTTCCGGATCTTTCTTGTCCTCGATGGCCCCATATACCTCGACGTCCGGCAATATCCAGTAACCGTCTTCATGCTGGGTCTGCACCAGATAGTCGCCCAAAGTCCCCGCCGCGTGTCGCGGTTTCGCGTCGCCCGTGATCGAGCCCAATAGCGCGCAGCCGAATCCCAGCTTGCCACTCGGCGGGAAACAGTAGACATCATCTTGGCACCGTTGGGTAAAATCGAATATCGTTTGCGCTGCATCCAGCGCGGGCCTATCACCGGTGGCAAGGTGCCACCGACAGAGGAATATCATGGCAATGCCAGGATGGAAGTAGATCTGCTGGGGCGACTGCGCGTCGACGTAGTAACCCAAACCCGCGTCCTCGGGCACATCGGTGATCAGTTCGCCTTCTGGAGTCATGCGAAAATAGAACCGCGCGGGGTCCGGTTGCGCGGCGACCAACCGTTGCAAGCACTCGGCAGCAGCCGAGGCTGGCTCCAGGCTGCCCACTGTCAACTGGGCCAGCCCCGCCCAACTCGTGCTCAGGCATTCGACGAATGGCTGGTCGGCCTCTACGGACAGGAAGCCCCCACTCGAGGCCTGATGGGAGAGCAGGAACTTCGCTCCACCAAACGAAAGATCAAACTGACCAAGACGGTGTGCACCTTGGACGAGCCACGAGTTGCTGTAGGTCGGCCAATCGTCGTGGAAACTGAGCGTCGCTTTTCGCGACGGGCCGCGGAAATCCCCTTCCTGCGTGAAATGGTGTTCGCGGACCCAGCGTAACAGCCGTATCGCCTCGGCAGCGAACCCCGAGATTCCCAACGCATACGGAACTTTGTAGTATCCGCCCACTCCTGCTTCGACGTCGAACAACGAACCGTCCACCTTCTGCCGGCCGACAATCCAACGCGCAGCCCTACGAGCCGACTCGATATACACGTCACAACGGCTTTTCATCACTGATCCTCCGAGAAGGCGGTTTGGCCGTGCTCCCACACTGGTGTCGTAGCATCCGCAGCCAGCGGGACTGGAAGGCACCAGCGTATCGCGCCGCTCGGCCGATTGCCAGAACCACCGTTTCCCAAGGAACGTGCATTGCGAGCGGCTGCTGCCGATTACGGTTCGCTCGTCCGCGCACTCCATTCTGATCTCAACGGCCAAGCTGGGCCGGCCCCGTACGAGGCCGATACACTCGTGGGAATGTGCACGGCGAGACGAAGCGTGAAGCCTTCCTAGCGTCTCACGAGATCGAAAGAGGAACTCTCTGTTGACCTGAGAGTCTACTCAGTCTCACCAATCGGATTCGTCGGCAGAATCCAGGCGTTTGGTGCCAAATGGTCTCCACCCCGCCTTGCGTTCCGTTACCGCCGTAATCAGAATATAAGGTCCCGGTTGGAGCGAGAGTCGCTAGCAATTGCCTGCCCTCCCAGGCTGTCTTCCCGGGCTTTGTACCGCAGGTGACAGCCGCTGAGTCCCCATTTTTTCCACGAATTCGCCTGTCACTGATTGCCCTAGGCTTTCAATTACCTTACAACGCGAGAATATGACATGTCAGAAAAGGCCCCTTGGATTACCTACCGACCTGAATTGAAAGTTCTAGACTGCACCATCCGCGACGGCGGCCTGATTAACAATCACTTGTTCACGGACGAATTCGTTCGCGCCGTGTACCAGACATGTTTGGCTGCGCACGTTGATTACATGGAGGTCGGCTACAAGAACTCGTCTCGCCTGTTCCCCAAAGACGAGTATGGTGCCTGGCGGCATTGTGACGAGGAAGACTTGAACCGCATCTATGGCGACCACGACGAAGAAAAGACGGGCCTGAAACTGTCCGCTATGGCTGACGCGGGCAAGAGCGACTGGAAAGAGAAACTGGTGCCGAGAGCCGAGAGCCCGTTGGCCATGATCCGCGTGGCGTTTTATGCGTATCAGGTTTCCGAGGCGGTCGAGATGATCCAACACGCTTCCGAGTTGGGATACGAGACCACGGCCAACTTGATGGCTGTGTCGAACATCAGCGAAGCCGAAATCGATACGGTCCTGGAAGCGATCAGGCCGACGCCCGCTGTCGCGATGGTGATAGTCGACAGTTTTGGCCATTTGTACCGAGAGCAGATCGACATCCTGTACCGGAAGTACGCCGAAGCGATGGCGGACACCGGTAAAGATATCGGTATTCACGCGCACAACAACCTGCAACTAGGTTTCGCTAACACGATCGAGGCTATTATCCTGGGCGCCAATCGAGCCGATGCTACGATGGGCGGATTGGGACGCGGGGCTGGTAACTGCCCGATGGAGTTGCTGCTGGGCTTCCTTCGCAATCCCAAATTCAAGCTTCGCCCGGTTGTCCAGCTTTTGCAGGATTACGTCGAACCTTTGCGCGAAAAGGAAGACTGGGGAGCGCTTCTGCCCTACAACATCACCGGTCACATGAATCGTCACCCGCGTGCGGCCATCAAGTTCCTTGCCAGCGAGGACAAGGCGAACTTCGTTAAGTTCTTCGACGAGATCGTCAGTGATGCGTAGCGGCCTCATAGAGGAAGGGACAAGCTGGCGTCCAACGGTTCGTACACAGTCGGTTCGGTCGTAATGAACATCTCTGTACGGCGCCATATCCTGGGCATTCTCTCCGTACTGGCGCTCATTGCGGCCGCCATTCTGCTGTTTGGGTTTGACGGCAATCAGACGGAAGCGGCAGGCAGCGTGTGTCTGCGAGTCGGGATAGCGTTTGGACTCATATGGTTAGCCCTGCCTCAGCTCATATCAATTTGCGGGAGATTCTCTCCGCGGTTGATGATCGCCGTGGTGATTGGCGGTGCGGTCATCCTGGCACGCCCGAAGAGCTTCCCCGTGATTGCCATCATCGTCGCGGCTGTGGCGGCGCTGGAATTCGTTGGCTGGATGCTAAAACCCTTGCCCAGAAAGAAGAAAGGCGGCTCGGGCCAGAAGCCACGGAAGTAAACTCCCGTCCCAGCCGATTGACTTCCTCGACACGCCATTGGCTGCGTATCGCCGCAAGGCCAACGGCGGAACGGCCTTTTCGCGAATGTGACAGCATCGGCCATGCACCGGAGGCCGATGGCAATCGACGCCGGGAGCGCTCGAGTTTTCCCATTCGGGAATAGATTTTTCCACAAGGCGCGAACCTTTTCGCCGATCACACGTCTAGAATGACGTAACCGGCCAAGTCTTGCGGGGAGTTTTTGTGGTTCATCCCCACAAATCGACTGTTCCCCGCCGATTTTGGCCTATCGCCTGCAGATGAACCCGCGAATGAATGGCGGGATTCAAACTGTAGGACACAGCGTTTTCTTTTTGGGTTCACTCTCTGACTGCGTTGGAGCACGCATAGGAGGACTGAGATGCGAAGCTTAATCATCGCCACCACAGATATGGGTTTTGCCAACAGGTGCCAGAATCGCACCGACAAGGCAGGCATGATTGGGCTGCGCAAACGAGGTCTCCGCGCCCCACGCATCCATGCCAGACCGGTCTCGCCCGCGTCTACGTGCCTATCAGGCTCGACGTGCGGCCATGAACCGGTGCTGTATCTGGCCAGTTGCCGGCCAGGACGCGCTTGTTCGGTCAAACGCGATTCGCATTGGCGCATGTTGCGGCCCTGCGGTTCGCGGCGATCCGCGGCAATAGGTTGAGCTGACACGCTTACCTTGACCCGTTCTCGTATCGCGGAAACTCGACCGAACCGTCGGCTGTACGGCTGACGACGCCCTTTGGCCAGCGTTTTGCCTGTCGCCAACTGTTCACTGCCGCTGTTGCATTGGGCTGTTTGTCTGGCGACCAGCAACATCAGAGAGGTGCAACCATGACTACACGAATAACGACTACTCGAAGAATCAACGTCCGCACCGCTACCGTCGCCCAGCTGGTAATCGCCGCTCAGAACGGCAACCGCGAGGCGTTCGGCCAGTTGTACGAGCGGTTCCAGCGACACGTACTTGCCGTCGCCATCGGGCGGCTTGGCGACTACGCCGAGGCGCAGGAACTGTGCCAGGACGTCTTCGTCCAGGCACTGCAGAAGATCGGCCAGTTGCGCGAGCCCGAGTGCTTCGGATCGTGGTTGCGATCGATCACTCATCGAATGGCGATCAATCGAGCCGTGCGTCGAAAGCCGGATTACTCGGCCGAGCCGGACGCGCTGGCTACGACCTGCGTCGAAAGCGAGACTCCGCTGACGGCGGCATTGGCCGGCGAGCGCAAGTCGCAGGTGCGGGCAGGCTTGTCGCGTCTACGCGACCTGGACCGCGCGACTCTGGTCGCGTTCTACGTCGACGGTCAGTCGTTGATCGAGATGAGCCAAGCGTTCGGCGCGCCGCTGGGAACGATCAAGCGGCGTCTGCACGTCGCGCGAAAGCGATTAGCCAAAGAGGTCGAGCCGCTGGTGGCAGTCTAGCGACTTGACAAGAAAGAATGAGGCCCGCAACGGTTTCCGTTGCGGGCCGTTTTCGTACGAAAGATGATGGATTCCGCACGAACAGTGTGAGCGTACACCAGAACGGTAGAGGGGGAGGCGCGCGCTTTGCTGAAGGA
>CAZUAH010000375.1:0-13570 GCA_964617665.1 uncultured Pirellulaceae bacterium | reverse complement strand
CGAAGATCGAATTCGACAAAGTGCTCATGGGGATCTTCATCTGCTGGACTCCCCAAAGCGTGCTGGCCGCAGTCGGCCTTACGGCGTTCTTGATTCTTCGCGGCGTCGATTCAGGGCGCTCGGACGACGAAGGGGCATCGAAGTCGGACGGCCGGTGCGAGCCCTGAGTAGAAGCGGCTAGTGGGCACTATCCGGGTGGCCGGGGCTGGAGCTTGCGAAGCCCCGGTGATTGTCGATCCGGGGCTTCCCGTCGGTCCAGCCCCGGCCTCTCCACCGATGTTCGAAACGCTGCTAACCGATGTCGTTCGGCGCGTCCGGCCGCCGACCGCCGCCTTGCTTGAACTTCAACTCTGGGGCCGTCATGAACACCGTGGTGTTGGGCGGGACGCTGTTGGTGATCCAGACGTTGCCTCCGATCACAGAGTTTTCGCCGATTGTGGTCTCGCCGCCGAGAATCGTGGCACCTGAGTAGATCGTTACGTTGTCCTCGATAGTCGGATGGCGTTTGTGGCCGCGCATGATGTTGCCGTGTTCGTCCGTGGGGAAACTCAACGCACCGAGCGTCACGCCTTGGTAGATTCTGACGTTCTTGCCGATCTCCGTCGTCTCGCCAATGACCACGCCGGTGCCGTGATCGATAAAAAAGTTCTCTCCAATTCTCGCTCCGGGATGGATGTCGATCCCAGTGCGCCCGTGGGCGTGTTCGGTCATGATCCTGGGCAGCAGCGGAATGTCCATCTGCCAGAGTTCGTGTGCCGCGCGGTAGACGGTGATGGCGTACAATCCCGGGTAGCAGAACACCACCTCGTCAAAACCTCTCGCCGCGGGATCGCCGTCGTAGTGAGCCCGCACATCGCCAGCCAGCAACTCACGCAACGCGGGTAGCCGCTCCAGCAGACGCATCGCAAATTCCTGGCCACTCTGAATGCACTGTTTGCAGAGCCTCTTGGACTCCCCACACATTTGCCGAAGACTGCACGTGATCTGATAAGACAAAGCCCCGTAGAGGTCCTTTGCCCCGCTGCCCAGATAGTAGAGCAGCGATTCGTGATCCAGCTCCTGTTCGCTGAAGTAGCCGGGATACAAGAGATCCTGTAGCAGGGAGACGATTCTTTCGATCGATTCCGTCGACGGGATAGGGGGTCCGTCGACATGGTTGATCAGATCCTCGCGATGGCAGCTTTGCGCAAGATCTTCGACCGCCCGTCCCAGCCGTTTTCGCAGTTCCACGGTAGGCCGGGGAAGCATCTGGCAGCCGGAAATATCGTCATTTGCCTGTTGTTCGAGGGGGCGATTGCGATCGGCCATGCCATGTTGCCCTGTCTGCACTTGGGGTTTGTCGTCGAACGGGAGGGCGAGGCTCCCGCCGAGCCGCGGAGTCCTGCAAATGCCACGGCTCAGCAGGAGCTTCGCCCTCCCAAACCACCGGCGGAAGCTCTCCGACGGGGCTTGGCCCCTACTGTTTCTCTTCGATCCGGTAAAGGTGCGTGCGTGTGCGCACGAATAGCGCGTTACCTGACACGGCTGGTGACGCCATGAATCCGTCGTCAAGTTGCCCAGTGCCCAACACCTTGAACTCCGGTGCTGCTTCGATAACGGTCGACTTGCCGCTCTCGTCAAGGAGGAAAATCTTGCCGTCCGCATAGAGCGGCGAGGCTGAGAAATTGCCGCCGATTCGCTCTCGCCAGACTTCTTCGCCCGTCGTTGCCTCGACGCAAGCAGCCACTCCGTCGTTGTCGACCATGAACAGCAAATCGTCGACCAGCAAAATCGACGGTCTCTTGGGCACTGCTACCTTCTTGCGCTCCCAAACAACGTGGCTGTCGGTCACGACGCCCTTACCGTCAGGCCGAATAGCCCGCAGTTCGGCGCCCATACCCATCGGCGCGAAAACCATTCCGAGGCCCGCCACGGGACGGCAAGTGCCGGAGTGGCTGCCGATGCATTCGACTCGCCACAACTCCTTGCCCGCTTCCGGTTCGTAAGCGTACAGTGCCATTGAGCCGAGACTGATCAAAATGGACTTGCCTTGGACATCGGCGATTATGGGCGTCGAGAAACCTTTGCGGAGGTCGCCCTGGATCTTTGGTCCGCCGGTTTCCGGGTCGATGTCCTGGAAATCGACGGTGCGTTTCGTCTCCCATACTGTCTTGCCCGTGTGCTTATCCATAGCCACCACATACTGTCGGTCGCTACCGTCGAAGTGCAGGATCAGCAAGTCCTCGTACAGAAACGGTGACGAACCCGCCGCCCGGAAGTGATTGCAGACGAAGTCCGTGCGCTCCCAGATCACTTCGCCGGTCGACGAATCGAGACACGCGTTGTACGGCGAACCAAAGCTCACGTACACGCGACCTTCCTCGATCACGGGCGACGGCGAGGCGTATGAGTTAAACGGATGGCAATACTGTGGCAAGACCACAGAACGCAATCGCTTCTTAAGGATAACCTTGCCCGAATTCTTATCGACGCAGACCGCGGAAAGTTGAGTGCCGGCCTCGTTGGCGTTTGTGAGCCAGATCCGGTCGCCCCAAATCACCGGCGACGACCACGCTTTGCCGGGAATGGGTGTCTTCCAGACAACGTTTTCCTCTTCGCTCCATTGAAGCGGCAGTCCGGTTGCATCAGCGTGACCTTGATCCGTCGGTCCCCGGAAGCTCGTCCAGTTCTCCCCGGCGACGGAAAACGACGCGACAGTCAATCCCCAACACAGGGCGCTCACCATGCGCCGCAAGACTCGAATCGTCGCCAGGTTGTCATGTCTGCGTGTCACCAATCCATACATCATGATTGCGGTATCCCAGTTTCAAGTAATCGGTGTCGAAGCTCTTCTGATCGTAAGGCCACATATTCTCCTGGATTCTCGCACGGACCACAAGGTTCCACTGAGATCGCAGGCGGCGAGAAAGAACGAGGCTATACGCCGAAATCGTGACTCGGATCAGCTTGAACGACTTGGATCGAATAGCAACGGGAAAAACTGACCGCCCATCGGCTGACCGGCAGGGATCGCGGGTACGCCTTCCAGCAACGTATCGTCCGACGCCGAGCATACGTCGTCTCGGAACACATTGACCACCGTGGCACGCCGCGGCCGGTCGCTGCGGTTCTCGAACGAACCGTGGATCGTCAACGGATGATGGAATGTGGCTTCGCCTTTGTGCAATTCCATGGCCACCGGCTTGTTGAACTGTTCCCACTGCTCGTCGTCAAGCACCTCGCGAATCGCCGTCATGTCACCCGCAAGCCCCGTAATAGGCAATAGATCCCAGCGATGGCTCCCGGGGACGTAATGCACGCAGCCGTTTTCCGTGGTGGCGTCGTCCAATCCGACCCAGCAGGTCAGGTGGGCCATCGGCTGGGTTCGCGTCCAATACGAATAGTCCTGATGCCACGCCACCACGCCGCCATGCCTCGCAGGTTTGCAGAACAGTTGATCGTGCCAGAAGCGGACAGGGCCTTCGATCAACTGGCTGGCCGGTACGGAGATTGCCGGATTCCACAACAGGTCGTGAAAGCCGGGCGTGATTCTCCACGCCCCCAAGGCGTGAAACAGAACCGTTTCCGCGTCGGAGGATTCGTTTGTGTGGTATTCGTACCACAACTCGTGACCGGGATGCTCGGACTCGTAGAAAGCGGCCAATTCTTCGCGCAGCGCGTCGATTTGCTCGTCCGACAAGACGCGCACGCCGCCGACATATCCGTCCTCGCGGTAGAACGCGAGCTGATCTTCGGTCAGCTTGTACGCTTCCCACTGCTCGCGCATCTCAGGCGACGGGAACAGGTCACTGACCGGCCTGCTGTGCATAGATAAATCATCTGCCATGTTCTTCCTTTCGCTGACGTTCTAGTCTTCCCCGTGGAAGCACAGGATCTCGCCGTCGGTGGTTGCCATGTACAAATGACCCTTGGTAGCGATCAGGCTGTCGAAGACGGGCAAGCAGTCGAGTTTGTGCTCGGCCAGCTTTTCGCCGTTCTCCACGGAGACTGCCCACAGCAAAGTGCCTTTCGCGCCGTTCAGCATGGCATCTTGCTCGGCCAACTTCGCGTCCATTTTGGGATCACCGACGCGGCGGAAAGCCTCTTCTTCGTCCACCACATCCGGCGGGCCGGCAATGAACAGCGTCTTGTCAGCCAGGACCATTGCGCGAACAAAGAACGGGATGGTGCGCGACCATTCGTAGCGGGGATGTTGGACTCGTGGTCCTGCCCGGCGTTTTGCCGCGGGCTTCGAGCCTGTCTTGGCCTTTGGCGCGGGGCCGACCGGTTCGCGCACGATTTCGGGCTTCTTCGTGGCGGAGAACAGGTGGTATTCCAGTGGCGTTCTCCACTTGAAGTACACCGGTTTGCGGCCGAAGCCATATACGTTGGAATCGTCCACCGCCATGATTCTGCCCGACGGTGCAAACTTGCCGGCCTGAGGCCAGCCGCCGGCTCCTTCCGAGAAGCGCTGGCCGTAGACCCAATAGGAACGGTGCCACCACGTGTCGTCCAGAAAACCTGTAGGCGAAAACAGGTGCGTGGCCGGGCCTTGTTGGTCCCCGCCCCGGTCCAGGTCGCTGCCCTTAATCTGGACTAATGAACTACGCTTGCCTTCCACGTCGAATTGCTGCGACCGCATGTACAGGGACTTGCCGTCGCTTGACAGAACGTCAGGGAGTCCCACCGGCATGTTTCTGACCTCGACGTGTGTCTGCAGGTTCTCGCCCGTTTCCGGGTCGTTTTCGTCGAAAATGACCTCCGAGATCAGTTTCCCGCTTTCGGCGTCGATCCGCAGGTAACGCAAACCGCCATCGAGGAACATCGACCTACCGGCTACACAGTAGACGACACCGGCTTGCACGAGCACGCTGCCGGAAACCGGCCAGACCGATTCGACTTGCTCGAAGGATGTCATCCGCCGATCCTCCGGCCCTGCGCGGAATCGCCACGCCAACTCGCCGTCGGAAGCCCGCAAGCAATACACGAATCCATCGGCACAGCCAAACAGCACGCGCCCCTTCCAGATCGTAGGCGGTGAATCGACGCGACCTCCCGCCGTGAAGCTCCAGGCGGCCTCGCCGGAATCGGCAGCCAGGGCGTGAACTGTGTGGGTATCTACCGATGCCACAAAGAGCTTGCCGTCAGCCACAACGACGCTTGACAGCCGACCCCCGAGTTCGGCCTTCCATTTGGTCTCCAAGTCCGCAGACACGGAAGTCGTCGTGAATCCGCTACGGGCGGAGTCATTGCGGTAGGTGGGCCAGTCGCCGAGGCTGTTGTCCTCTCTAGCCGTTTCGTCCTCTGTGCTGATGGTGATCCTGTAATTGCCAGGAGCCGTACGCAACTTGAATCGACCTTTCGCATCTGTCACGCCACGCGCAGGCGAGCCGCCATCGTCAGGATCATATTGAATATTCGCACCAGGAATCGGCTTCCCGTCAAGCGTGACGGTGCCGGCCACGTCGACGCCGTGCGCAGGTCCCTTCTCCAGACGCTCCGCTGGGAGACTCTTCGACGTTTCGACTTTCCCACTCTTCGATTTTCGCCCCGCAGCCAACGCACAGAATCCGTACAGTTTGGCTTGCATGTAACAGGCACAGTCGTGCGGCGTGGTGTAGGTCAATCCGTTGCAGGGCATGATCCCGTAGATGCAGCCGCTTCGTACCCAGTGGTTCGTGACCCAGTGTTTGTTGCGGAAGTCGATGTACTCGGTGCCGGTCCAGCCGGGGATCAGAAAACGATCCGTCGCTTTGCTGCGATAGCATCGTTGGTGCATGAAATAGATGTCGATATCGGGTGGGAACTGGCTCTTGATTTCGCCTGTGCGCGGGTCACGACCGATGAACACGCCGCTGTCGCGCCCGCCAGCGATTTCGCCGCCCCACACCAGTCCGCCGGCAACCAGCACGTCTTCCGGGCAGTAGTGGCCCGAGCGCGGATGCGGCTCGGTCCAAAGGACCTTTCCTGTCTTGGCACAAACGCCTGTCAGCTTCCTCGTTACACCGTAGAACAACACCACATCTTCGTGGATCACCAACGTCGGCGTGATGTTACTGGGCACCTTTGGCTGCCGTTCCACGGATACGGAGCTCCACAACTTGTCTCCCGTCTTGCGATCCAGGGCAACCACCTTGTCGCCATCGTGCAGATAGACGCGATCCGCGTCGACTGCCAGCGTCAGGGGAACTACGGGCGTTTCTGCTTTCCAAAGGTGCTTCCCTGTCTCGGAGTCCATTGCCACGACGTGTCGCGGTTCTTCGTTCCATGGCCAATCGCGCATTACGCGATCGCGTTCTGCACCGATGCCTACGTCTTCGGGGCGGAAGTCGTCGTATTCCTGCGGCTTCTCGTTGACCAGTGCGAACAGCACGCCCTCTGACGCGACTATCTCCTCTGTCGCAAAGGTATCCTTGTAGGTCCGCACGGTCTCGCCGGTCACAGCGTCCAGAGCCAACAGCGGCGCGTCGAGCCCCAGCGTGACGTAGACCACCTCGCCGATGGCCACCAAGCGGCGTTGAAGTTGAGCTGGCCCGCTTTTGAACGGCCACAGATGCGTATGCCACGTCGGGATGTCGCGTTTCCAGAGAATAGTGCCGTTGAAGGCGTCGCGCGCGATAAGAACGGTCTTGGGTGGCAGCATGATCGAAGCGGTCGAGCCCTCGTCGAAGATATAGAAGATCCGGCCGCCGGCCGAGACCATGGCGCTGACACTCGCCCGCCGGTCATGGTGCCGCGCCCACCGCGGGCTGCCGGTCCATTGGAAATGGCGAGGCGGGCCGACCACCATGTCCTGTGATACGGCGTTGCCGCTTTCGTCGTAAAGGTAGTGGGTCCATTCGTCGATTTCTGGGGGGAGCGGTTTCGTGAACATCGCAAAACCGTCTCCGATGCGGGATACGGGATGCGGGATACGGGATAGCCATGCCTCGTTCCCTTTTTCCCGCACAACAGCCACACCGCGTGGGGCCAGAATGCGCAACATCTCGCTCCCCGCATCTCGCATCTCACATCTCTTATCCACCACTACCAGATTCACCAAGTTGTCGACGTACGGCAGTTGCTTTCCACAGAACCGATCCACGGACACGTTTCCGTAGACACCGAGATCCAGAAGCGTCTTTCGGGCCTTTTCTATGTTTTCCGGGTCGTCGTCAAGCCCGTGTACCAGGTAGCAGTCCTTCGTGCGCAACGCAGCGGTCAGCTTCCCATCGCCGCAGCCGAGATGTACGATCAACCCGCCTGGCACACCCGTCTCCTCCAAGAGTTCTTCGGCGGTCGCACTCCACTTGTCGGTCTTGTCCGCCGACTGCGCAGTGATCGGCATTCCTATACCGACGAGAAGCGCTGCTGTGGTGAGAATTCCGACGTGCAAAAGGCCGCCATTTCGCGTTGCCGTGGTCATGTCGTTTGTCTCCTGTATCGAGAGAGCATCTGCGTCTAGGCAGTTACCAGCTTATCCGGGCGCATGGTCGAAATGCAACTGTCTGCGGGCCGTTTGACACGTTGCCATCGCAGGCGGGTTGGGCCAAACGCCAGAAGTCTTCGCCGACATACCGGGGCGTGAGCCTACAGTAAGGTTTTGGCAGGATTGATCTGGCGACTCTTGCTGATTCACACTATCTTCCCGCCTGCCTGAGGTAGGAGCATGCTAGCAGGCATTTCGCGAGTCATGTTCGGGAGGGCGAAGCTCCTGCTGAGCCTTCTTCTCCCTCGCTCTCGGCTCGGCAGAAGCCTCGCCCTCCCAGGTTTGCGGCCGCTTACGGAAGGTTTCTACGCAGGGAGTTGACTATGTTCAATCGTGCCAGCACTTTGGTCGCCAGCCTTGTCCTCGCCTCTCTCGTCGGTTGCGGTCAGCAAGAGGTCAAACCGACGGCCGACCCCGGCGGCGTAGCGGTAATCGACCTTGACGCGGTTGCCAAGCAGCTTGGGCGAGACGTCCAGATGTCCAATGCCGCCAAACAGCAGGCCGACTTGCTGAACGAGCAATTGACGCAATACCAAGTGACGTTGCGCGGCCAATTCGACCAGAAGAAGAACGAGTTCGGCGTGGAGCCGCCTGAGACCGAAGAAGAACTTCAAAAGCAGCAAGCCGAGCTACAGCTGATCGACCGCCAATTGGGGACACAACTGAATCAGGCGCGGGCAAAAGCCCAACAGAATCTGAACGCCAATAAGCTCCGTCTGATCCACGATTTTCGCGAGGAAGTGAAACCCGTGGCCCAGTCGGTAGCCACGGAGTTGGGCTTGAGCATGGTCGTGACGAAGAACGACAGTGTCGTCTTCGCCTTCTCCTCCGCGGTCGACATCACGGACCGCGTCGCCGAGCGCATGCGTGGGAATATCGCGGATGGGCCATCTGCAGAAACAGCCCATCGCCCTTCCACCGTGACAGAGCGGAGGTAGGCCAAAGGGCTCCGTCTATCTTGCTACGGGCACGTGTCAGCGCCTCCGTTAAAGCTAATCGAGCCAGCGTTGCCACCGCCATCGGTGCAGTTGAACGTGCCTGCGGTATTCCCGGAGCCCGACAAAGTGCTGCTTGTCGTGTTGATAGTGTCGAAGGTGGCTCCGTTGGTAACCGTCGTGTTGTTGAGGGAGAAGTTCGGTCCGTTCAGGAGAATCGCATCGCCGCCCGACGTGTCAACGGTTCCACTGTCTACGGAGAGATTGAACGTTGTGCCCAATCCCGACGTATCCACCTCCAATCCCGTGCCGTTGAAGTTGGCGACGTTCAGCGTCTGGATACTCAAGTCGCCGGTCGGATCGATGAACGATAGGCCGTCGCCCGTCACGCGCGTGATGCTCAACGGCGGAACCGATCCGATATCCAGGTCTCCCGTGTACTGTACCTGTTGGTAGCCGTTGCCCGGGTTCCCGTCGGCATCGAAGGTGACCTGGTCGAAGAGAATGCCACCGCCGCCGGTGCCTGAAATGACCGCGCCGATGACTTGATTTGGGCTGTCCCACGAGCGGACGATCGTCGAATTGAGGCCGCCGCCGACATGTTCTTCCGTAAACACTCCAGGAGTGTCCGTGGTCAAGGTACTGTTTTGCAGATCCACGATCAGGGAACCGGCGGTCGGGCCGGAGGTGGTCAGAATGGTCTGGTTGGTCGAGGCAACCTGATTGAACCGCACATCCGCCTCCAGCGTTCCCGTGCCGCTGGAGTTGATGAAGATACCGCGATTGGCAATGCCTGCCCCCGCCAACGGGAAGATGTTGTTGCTCGTGATCGTTGCCGTGCGGTCGGTCCCATCATTGTTGACGACTTCGATCCCGTCGTCGCCGATCGCCGCGTTGATCCCAATCCCAGCAAGGTAGACGTCCAGGTTCGTATTGGTGCTGTTGATGCCGTCGCCGGTGGTGTTGTCGATATCGGTGCCGAAAACATTGAGTGTGCCGCTGTTATTGGCCCTGATCCCGGCCCCCACCGATTGGTTGATGTCGAAGAAGTCCAGTGTGGCCGTGCCGGGGCTATTGTCCATATTGAACGCAATACCCTGGTCGTTGGTAATCTCAATCGGATCGAAGAAGGTGCCCGTGAAAGTGAACGTGCCGGCGGAATCGGTGATGATGTCGATGCCCGTATCGGCCGAGTTGGCGGTGCCATCGAGCGTGATGCCGCCGTTGAAGATGTACTGACCGTCGGCGTCCATGAATTGTAGGCCCGTGCCGTTGGTCGCCTCGAGGTTGGTTCCCAACTCGAAGGTCACCGTGCCCGTATGGCCGCCCATGGCGTCGATCAGCGGTTGGTTAAACGTATTCTGAGTGATGCTGCTGGGAGCCTGGAATGTAACGTCGGCCGAGCCGCCGTCGATATTCAGGCCCACGCCGGTCGGATCGGTGATGGTCGTGTCGCTGAAGGTGAACGTGCCGCCCGAGCCGCTCAGAATATCGATGCCGGCGTCGCCGCCGTTGAGCGTGACGGGGCCGGTGAATTCGTAGAGGCCGTTGGCGTTGTCGAATTGCAGGCCGTCGCCGTTCGTGGCGTCGACCGAACCGCCGAAGTCGAACTGGCCGTTGTGGCCGCCCTGGATGTTGATCCCGGTCGCGTTGTTCGCTTGCGTCAGGCTGCTGCCGGGTCCGAACGTCACGTCGGCCGTGCCGCCGTCAACATTGATCCCTTCGCCGGTCGGGTTCGTGATGTCCGTATTGCTAAAGGTGAACGTGCCGCCCGATCCACTCAGAATATCGATCCCCGCGTTGCCGCCGTTGAGCGTGACGGGGCCGGTGAATTCGTACAGGCCGTTGGCGTTGTCAAATTGCAGGCCGTCGCCCATGGTGGCATCGACCGAACCGCCGAAGTCCATCTGGCCTGTGTGCCCGCCCTGGACGTTGACCGCCGTCGCGTTGTTGGCCTGCGCCACACTGCTGCCGGGGCCGAATGTGACGTCGGCGTCGCCCCCGTCGATATTGATGCCCGGGCCAGTTGGACTAGTAATGTCCGTGTTGCTGAACGTGAAGGTGCCGGCCGAACCGCCGAGGATGTCGATCCCCGCGTTACCACCGTTGAGTGTGACCGGGCCGGTGAATTCGTAGAGGCCGTTCGCGTTGTCGAATTGCAGGCCGTCGCCGTTGGTGGCGTTGACCGAGCCGCTGAAGGTGAATTGGCCCGTGTGGCCTCCTTGGATATCGATCCCGGTCGCGTTATTCCCTTGCGTCAAACTGCTGCCGGGGCCGAATGTGACGTCGGAATCGCCGCCGTCGATATTGATACCTTCGCCCGTCGGATTGGTGACGTCCGTATTGCTGAAGGTGAACGTGCCGGCCGAGCCGCCCAGGATATCGATCCCCGCGTTGCCGCCAGCCAGGGTGACGGGGCCGTTGAATTCGTAGTTGCCGTCGGCATTGTCGAACTGCAGACCGTCGCCGGTGTCGGCAAAGATCGGACTGCTCGGGTTCTGGTTGAACGTGCCGGCGTGACCGCCCTCGACCAGAATGCCCGTGCCGCCACCGCTCTGTGTAAGAACGCTGGGGCCGAACTGCCCGTTGTTCGGATTGTCCGGGCCACCGAAGTTGATGGTGGACAAGCCGCCGTTGACATGTATCCCCGCGCCCGTTGGGTCGGCGGCGGTCACGTCCGTAAACGTAAACGTGCCGCTACCACCCAGGATATCGATCCCCGTGGTGCCGCCGCTAATCAGGGTACGGTTCACGTTCACGTTGCCGGCCAGGTTGTTCAGCTCAATCGCCGTGTTGGCATTGGTGATCTCGAAGTTCGAGATCTCACTGTTGTCGGCCCCGGCCAGCGCGGTTCCCGTGGGGTTCTGAATCACGGGTCGGAGGTTGCCTAGTCCGTTGACTTGCGGGATGTTGATCCGTCCCAGTTGATCCGTCTGGAGCTGTTGATAACTGCCGCCGCCCTCACCCAAGACGCGCTGGTTCGCAGCCGCTGCATAGCTCTGGTTGGTAAAGCTCGTACCCGAGTGAACGTAGACGATGTCGTGAGTTGAACCAGCCGCCGAGGTCAGCGAACCGCAGGGATCTTCGAACGTGCCGCTGCCCACGGCACCGCTGTCGTTCACGTGTGTCACAGTAACAATATTGCTGCCTCTGGTCAGCGGGATCTGCGTTTGAGCCTTGCTCGGCGTCGAGTTGGTCACTACGTCAATGTCACGAATGATGGGTTCGACCATGCGCCGCTGCAATGGCGTGAGATTCGAGCCGCGTGAGAACAGGCGACCCAGCGGTACACGAACTTGGATCAGCCCCGTGGCTTGCGTATCCCTAACGTTGTCATATTGGATTTCGCCGCCTAACACGACGCGCGATTCCGGGCCCAGCCACGGAAGGTCGAACATCCGCAATTCAACTCGTGCACGTGGACCGGCAACCTCGGGAAATCCGGCCGCGTCGTTGTCGAAGTAGTACCCACCCACGTAACCGCGGATTTCCGCATCCAGAGGCCCTCCGAACAAGTACAGCAGCCGGCCGACTTCCGCGTCCATACCGTAGTAGGCTCGTTCCTCGCCGCCAGCGGGAGTCGAGAAGAGGATATTGTTGCCGCTGAACAAGATGCCGGTCGGTCCACCGCCACCACCGGCAGCAAACTTGGCGGAGCCATCCGGTACGTAGCCGTTGATGCGAAAGTCCCAGTTCACGTCCATCAGCTCCGCCCCGAACATCGCTTGGTGAAATGTGTTGCCGAAGGCGCTTTCACGCAGATCGTAGAAACCGTACATGCCCGCGATCCATCCCGATGGGAGCATCCGGCGATACCCCAAGCCCCAATTGCCTTCCGAACTTCCATCGTCCGCAAGCCCGCCGCGCATGTCGGCAAAGAGCAGTTCATTCTCCGATTGCGTCAGCGGAACGAACAGGTCCAGCGTCCCAACTTCGCGGTTCGAACCGCCACGAAAAACTCCATCTACGTAACCGTGCCAAACGCGATCTTGACCCATCGCGGTCGGCGGAACCGTTACGGCAGACAAGAGGCAAATACTGAGTGCCAACGCACCGACGAGCACTCGTCGGAAGGGGGTTGGAGTGCTGAGTAACATGACGTCCGTGTCCTCGTGAGCGGTGCCAGAACGCAGGTGCGAAGCACTCCATGCGCCTACACATCTTGAATCAACATCGTCACTCAGAATACAGTGACTTTGGGGTGAGTCTCTCTGATTCTACGAGTTGGTCTCAGCTAGCAACTTCCGTGATCGCGCAGAAACCCGCAGACCTTTCCTAGTCGGAACAGTCTCGCAGAGCCACGTGCACGATACACCGAATCTGTCTTCAGTGGTGAGGCCGGCGTTCTGGTCACGCCAGAACATCGCAGCAGGTGATTTCTTGCGGATGTCCCGGACTTCAAACCGTGCATGACGGTATTCGGGAGGGCGAGGCTCCAGCCCAGCCGCGCGTCGGTGCCAGGAATTCGGCTCAGCAGGAGCTTCGCCCTCCCAATTGCCAGACCCCTCGACTACTTGCCGGCCATGCAGACGAGTTTGCCGTCGGCGGCCTTGATCTTCCTTTTCGCCTCGTCCCAGAACTTGGCGTTGTACGAACCGCGAAATCGCTTCCGGCCGTCGTTAGGGCCGCCCCGTCGGGGCTTTCGGCGTGTGCAAAATCCGTTCCCAGGGTTGCGCGACTAACGTCGCTCCACCCTGGGCTTTCATAAGGCTGTGCCTTCGGCATGGAAGACCGTGAAACATAACTGGAATCGACCGAAGTAGCCATTTCAGCGCAGATTGAACGGTCCAGGCTCCGCCTGACGAAATGCGTGCTCCATTCGGGTCCGTCGTTTGATCTTCCCGGCGATCTCCCATTCGCGCTCAAATGGAACGCTATCGAACTAGGCGACACGGATTCCGTCATGCACAGCATGACCTACAGACCATCAGAACCGGCAGCGTCGTTTTGATACCGCTTTAGCTTGCCTCGCATTTCTTCAGCCGACGCTGTATTGCCGATGGCTTCTGCCTGCTTTATCGCTTCTTTGATCGCCCTTACCGCCTCGTCGTGCCGACCTGCCTCGGAGTAAGCGGCTTCGAGGACAAGTAGCCTGAGCAGCTTGACGCGATCGGTCAACTGCCGCGGAGGTTTGGCCAACTGAATCGCTCGGGCCGGATTCCGTAGCTTCTCGTCTGGGCATGTGGCA
>CAZUAH010000374.1:0-13588 GCA_964617665.1 uncultured Pirellulaceae bacterium | reverse complement strand
AGCCCGGACGATCTTGAGAAAGACGGAACGGCCAGCGGCGACCAGGCCGCCATCGACGGCAACCATGGGACGTACTGGGACGAAGTGGACAGTCAGCCACTCTATCGCCTGTTAGTCACGTTCAAGCAACCCGAGCGGATCGCGGCCCTGAGTATTATCGGCTATAGGCACCACGACCACGCGCCGAAGGATTTCGAGATCGTCTGTGACGGCAAGACGGTGAAGAAAATCGAAAACGCTCAATACGATGACAATTTCCTTGTTGTCAGCGTCCAGGAGGTGACGGCCAAGGCCGTGGAGCTTAAGATCACGGGTTACTACGGAGCATCGCCAGCCGTGCGAGAGCTTGGGATTTACCGGCCGGCACCGTAGGGTTGTTCTGATTCTGATTGACGTTGCCACTGTTGCCTTCATCGTTTAACCGCGACCCAGGCGGAGGCGTAGACCTTGCTTGAGGAAAGGGAATATTGATGTCGGAAAGAACGATAAAGCTAAATCGACGGCGACTGTTAAGAACGGCGGCCCAAGCGGGCGCCGTGTTGGCAGCGCCTTATGTCATACCGGGGGCGGCTTTGGGTATGAGCGGGGCCGTGGCTCCCAGCGAGCGGATCGTGCTGGGCGCTATCGGGCTCGGCGGTCGAGGCACCGGCGATCTGGGCTCGTTCATGGGCAATGCCGATGTGCAGTTCGTTGCCATTTGCGATGTGCGCAAGCAACGACGCGAGGCCATTAAAGCTATGGCCGACAGCCGGTACGGCAACACGGACTGTGCCATGTACCGGGACATGCACGAAATCCTTGCCCGGCCCGACATCGACGCCATGCTGATCGCTACCGGCGACCGATGGCACACCATGGCCTCGATCATAGCGGCCAAGGCAGGGAAGGATGTCTACTGCGAAAAGCCGTGCTCGATGACCATTAGCGAAAGCCGGGCACTAGCCGATACGTACCGAAAATACGGGCGGGTCTATCAGGCCGGTACCCAGCGTCGCAGCATCGGCAACTTCATCTTCGCCGCCGAATTGGTTGCAGCCGGCAAACTCGGCAAGCTCCACACGGTACACGCCAACACACGGCCCCCGGCCACCAGCCATCACTGGCTGCCGGCCGAACCTCAGCCGACGCTGGACGAGTGCGATTGGGACAGGTGGCTGGGGCCATGCCCGTGGCGTCCGTACAACTCGCAGTACGTCCGCGGCCGGTGGCGAGGCTTCTTCGATTTCCACGGGGGCGGGATCCTGGAATGGGGTGCTCACACGGTGGACCTCTGCCAGTGGGCTGCCCAGAAAGACCACACGACGCCCGTCGAGTACGTACCGAACGAGGGAGGTGCCGTCTGCACTTACGACGACGGCCTGAAGCTCGTGATGCGCAGCGATGGTTGGATGGGCATGGGCACGTGCAGCGCACGTTACGAGGGCGACGAAGGCTGGATCGAGACGGGCGACAGCGGGCAGTTTGCCCTTGAGCCGGAATCGCTCCGCACCGAACGAACCGTGTTCACTCGGCGAGGGACCGATCCCGCCACGCACATCCGCAACTTCCTTGACTGTGTCAAGACACGAAAGGCACCAAACGCGAATTCCGATGCTGCCGCACGATCGCACGTCGTCTGTCACGCCGCGTACATTGCCTGGCAACTCGGTCGAACACTGAAGTTCGATCCAATCAAAGAGAAATTCATCGGCGACGACGAAGCCAACCGCATGAGGTCGCGAGCGATGCGCGATCCGTGGCGGATTTGATGTCGGAGTATGCCCGAATTGCGATTGAATCAAGCTGAATATGGAGAATAACCACATGCGTTTCACAAGACCCATTCCAACACTCGCCGTGGTCGCCTGTCTGCTGGCCGCGATACCCCTGTCGCTACATGCACAACAACCGCCTCCCGCCGAAGGCGACGAAGCGGCGTTGATCGCCGTTCTTGAGTCTGACGCGCCGATCTTTGACAAGGCGAAAGCCTGCCAACAGTTGGCCGTGATCGGAACCAAGGATGCCGTCCCGGTGCTGGCCAAGTTGCTTTCCGACGAACAGATGTCTCATTACGCCCGATTCGGCCTGGAGCCGATCCCCGACCCGTCGGTCGATGAAGCGTTCCGCGCTGCTCTCGACAAGCTCGAGGGCGGACTCTTGGTCGGCCTGATCAACTCAATTGGCATGCGCCGCGATGTGAAGGCAATCGGTGATCTCAAAGGACTGATGGATGACTCCGATTCCGCCGTTGCCGCCACCGCAGCCGGGGCGCTGGGACGAATCGCCGCGCCCGACGCAGTGGCGATACTCACCGGTGCGTTGGAAGGTCCCGAATCGTCACGGACGGCCGTGGCTGACGCCTGTCTGACCGCCGCCGATACGTTGATCGCCGCCGGCAAGCAGAATGAGGCTGTCCCGATCTACGATGCCATGCGCAAGGCGGGCCTTGCCAAACACCTCGAAATCGCGGCCCTTCACGGTGCCATCCGCGCCCGCGGCGCCGATGGTACGCCGCTGTTGCTTGAGTGCCTCGGATCGGACGACAAAGCCCTATTCCGCGTCGCCCTTCGTATGGCTCACGAAATCGGCAGTCCCGAAGTGGCCAAGACGGTGATGCAGGCGTTGGAATTACCCGAGGCCTCGGAAGTGTCCGCCGACGAACTGGTCATCAAAAAGGCAGAATACGGCGCTGGGGACAAGCAAGCGGACGTGACCGGCCAGGTGATCGCCGCTGTGCGAAATGGTACGCCGGTGGAAGTGTCCAACAGCTTGGCTGGGGATCCGGCACCGGGTGTGGTCAAACAACTGCGGGTCGTGTTCGTCAAAGGCGGCCAAGAGCAGACCGTGGTGGTCCCGGAGAAGGAGCAATTCTCGCTTGAGGGCAGTGTGTCCCAGCATCCACGGCAGGTGCTGTTGATCTACACGCTTGGAGACCTCGGTCAAGAGTCCTCCTTGCCGGTCGTCCTCGAAGCAGCCAAAAGCAACGCCTGGGATATTCGTCGTGCTGCGATCGGCGTATTGGGCAGCCTGGGTGACGCATCCGCCGTGCCTGTGCTGCTCGCTACGGTGGTCGACGATAGTGGATTGTCGCAGGCAGCGTTCGACAGCCTCAGGCGATTGAAAGGACAGGATGTGGACGCAGCCGTGGCCGAGGCGTTGGATGGCGCCAAGGGCGCAAAACGCGTGACTCTGATCCGGCTGGCGGGCGAACGCGGCATCGCGTCGGCTGTCCCCGCCCTGAAGAAGGCGGCCGACGACGCGGATTCCGAGGTCGCCCTTGCCGCAATCCGAGCTTTGGGTACAACCGTGGGGCTCGACGACCTTCCGGCACTGGTCGACCGCTTGCTGGATCCGGATTCATCGGATGAAGGTGCCGCGGCCAAGGAAGCCTTGAAGAAAGCGGTCCAACGCATGCCAGACCGCGATGCGTGTGCCACGGCACTGTTGGCCCGACTGTCGTCTGCGTCCGTAACGGCCAAGAGCGATCTGCTCGAACTAGTGGGCGCCGTCGGCGGACAGAAGGCTCTGGAGGGCGTTTCGGCAGCCGCCAAGACTGGCAGCGAAGACGTCCAAGACGCGGCTACCCGTGTGTTGGGCGGATGGATGAGTCCGGATGCAGCACCGGTGTTGCTCGATCTGGCTCAGAAGGGCAGCGACAAGTTCAAGGTCCGAACCCTGCGAGGCTACATCCGCATTATTCGCCAGTTCGGTCTCCCCGATGACCAGCGACTTGCCATGTCCCAAACGGCGATGGATGTGGCCACGCGGGACGAAGAACGGCGGCTAGTGCTGGACGCCCTGACGCGGGTTCAGTCGGCTGCGGCCATGAACATGGTCGTAGCGCACCTGGACAATCCTGGCTTGAAGGAGGCTGCCACGGCGGCAGCCGTTGCGATCGCGGAAAAGCTACTCGCCGCTGACCCAGCCGTGGTGGTCGCCGCGATGGAGAAGGCAGTCGAAGCAACCAACGACGACGAGTTGGCAAAACGCGCCAAGTCGTTACGAAATCGTGCGCGGAGGAATCTGCAATAGGGGAATGACTTTTGTCATTCGTCCTTGGTCATTACTCGTATTGGGAGTGTACCCATGACAGTGTCTTTTTCCCGTCGAGTTTTCGTCAAACAAAGCGCAATCGCCGCGGGAGCAGTGGCCGCGGCAACCGTCGTTCCAAGGCAAGTCTTGGGCGGTCCGCGACAGATCGCGCCTAGCGAGAAGATGAATATCGCCGGCATCGGTATCGGCGGTATGGGCGCAGGGAACTTGCGCAATATGGAAACCGACAACATCGTGGCGTTATGCGACGTTGATAAGAATTACGCTGGCGGCACGATCCGACGTTACCCGGACGCGAAGTTCTATGTCGATTTCCGCGAGATGCTGGACAGACAGAAGGATATCGACGGAGTCATGATCGCCACGCCCGATCACACGCACGCGGTGATCTCGATGGCGGCCATGCGCGCGGGCAAGCACGTGTACTGCCAGAAGCCGCTGACGCACAACGTGTACGAAGCCCGCACGCTGGCCAAGACGGCGAAAGAGACCGGCGTGGCCACGCAAATGGGCATCCAAGGCCACTCGGGCGAAGGTATTCGACTGATCTGCGAGTGGATCTGGGCCGGGCTGATCGGCGAGGTCCGCGAAGTCGATGCCTATTGCAGCCTGACGTACTACCCTTGGGGCCACGCGTCGTGGAGTTCTCAGTGGTCCCAGCGACCGAAAGAAACGCCGCCGGTACCGACAGAGCTGGATTGGGATCTGTGGATCGGTCCGGCGCAGATGCGACCGTACCATCGTGCCTACCACCCGCGCACCTGGCGATGCTGGTGGGACTTTGGATCGGGAATGATGGGCGATCGCGGTGTGCATACGTTCGACCCAATTTTTTGGCCGTTGAAGCTGACAGCGCCGACCAGCATCGACGCGACCACTTGCGGCAACACGCCTGAGGTGCATCCGCTCTCGGCGATTGTCACTTACCACTTCCCGGCTCGCGACGACCTGCCGCCCGTGAAGCTCACGTGGTACGAAGGCACGCGGCCGCCACGGCCCGCCGACTTGGAGGACGGCCGCAAGCTGCCTGCGGAAGGCGGCGTGGTGTTCAAGGGCACGAAGGGCTCGATCATGTGCGGTGTGTACGGCAACAGCCCCCGCATCATCCCCGAGGCGAAGATGCAGGCGGCCGAACGACCCGAGAGAACGATTCCTCGGGTCCAGGGCTCGCACGAACAGGACTGGATCCGCGCGTGCAAGTCAGGCGAACCTGCCGGCGCGGATTTCTCCTACTCCGGTCCGCTGGCCGAGACTTGTTGCCTGGGCAACATCGCCCAGCGAGTCGATACGCGGATCGAGTGGGACGCCGAGAACATGAAGGTCACCAACCTGCCCGATGCGAACAAGTACGTCCAAGAGGAGTACCGAACGGGTTGGGAACTATAAGCTACTGGTCATTTGAAATTCGTTCGTTTAACGGTGAGCCGAAGGCGACTGCGTTTCGGAATCTGCATGAGTTTTGCGACACCGACGCCTTCGGCTTGCCGTTAAACGATGTAGGACGGGCTTCCAAGTCCGCCCATGGTCTCAAAAGGTATTTCGATGCAGAGTTGTATATCCACCTCAAGAACTGTGTGCACCGTGGCGTTTTCGGCAGCAATCTTCGCTTGCGTGGCAAGCTTGTCGGCCGCTGCCGACGACCAGATCGTCGAGCCCACTGATTTCGCCAAGATCTCCAATCAATTCGCCAATGATCTCGGCAAGCTACTCGACGAGGGCCTTCCCGTTGGTTTGGCTCGTGTGCGAGAGCAGTTGCCGGATGAACAAACGTGCTCGGTTTGTGCTTCGCCTCCTTCCGGCCAAGAGATCCACCCTCGCGAACTCTATGCCAAGTGTCGAAAGAGTGTCGTGATTGTGGGAAGAATCTACAAATGCGGCAAGTGCGACAAGTGGCACACGAATGCCGCCACGGGGTTTGTCATCGGCCGAGAGGGCATCGTGGTGACCAACCATCACGTGCTTGCCAGTACGCAGAAGGCAGCGGCCATGGCCATTGGCACCTGGGACGGACAGGTATTGCCGATCCAGAAGGTTTTGGCCGCCAGCAAGGCCAACGATTTGGCCGTGGTAAAGGTCGATGCCGACGACCTCGTACCGCTGCCCGTGGCACCGTCGGCGCCCGTTGGCACAGACGTATTCGTCATCAGCCATCCAGTGAACCATCTCTACATGATGACGGAGGGTATCGTCAGCAGCCACTTCTTGCGCAGGGAACGCGGCAAACCGAATCCTCGCCACGAAATGACAATCACGGCCGATTTTGCCAAGGGTTCCAGCGGCTCGCCGGTTCTCGACCGCACAGGAGCCGTCGTGGGCATTGTCCGCTCGACCTCGCCGATCTACTACGAAAAGAAAGAAGGCGTGGACACCAAGATCCAGATGGTGATGAAGTACTGTATCCCGTCCACTTCGCTGCTGAAACTGCTCGGACAATCGACGAAAGACGAGAAGGCGTCTCAGTAGCCCCCTCTGCCGTTGCATTTTCGGGACGGCGAAGCTCCCGCTGAGCCGTTTTTGCCCCACGTGCAGTCAGTATCTCACACGTTCAATGGTTGCACGATCGCCTCCCCGGCTCGAAAATGGAGAGGGACGGGGTCGTGAGAGCGTACGTTGGCAGAGGGGGACCGAAGATGCACCACAACCACGGCGATACTGAACGCGTGAACCGACGGGAGTCTCTCTATCATTCGGCGGCCGACAGCCGCCCGCTGCTGATCGTTTTCGTCGTTCTCTACCTGCAAATCGGCCTGCCATCTGGCGTGTGTTCGGAAAACGAAGCTGCTGAGAAGGCAAATGGACCTGTCGAGCCGCAGGCTGTCGAGGCTCGCGCATTCGACGAGCTTTCGGTCGAATTCAGAGGGATCTGGATATGGTGGGAGAAGGCCCGGTTCACGGTTAAGGGAGACGGGACGGTTGAGTTCTCGATGAGCAAAGCCCCCAACGACGACGCGCGATATACGGCCAAACTCCGCTTAAGTCCGAAGCATCTCGACCAGTTGGTTCAACTGCTGAAGGAAACCGGTTGGCTGACGAAGCCGGGCGCCAACGAACAGCCTGGCTACACCGACGCGACGCGGATTGACATGGAGCTGGTGCGCGGGGGGAAAACGCAAAAGGCGTGGTGTCACGATCGCAACCCCGAGCCGTATCTTCCCGTAGTGCGTTTCCTCAAACGGATCCACCGGCAGGAGTTCTTATTGAATCGCGCTGTGGCCGCCGGTCAAGAGGAACGCATTTTTGCGTTCCGTGAACTGGATCAGGGGATACGCTCAGCAAGAGGCGATTCGGTGGCCGCGCCTGCGTTTTCCCCGCTTGACTACAGCCGCTTCATCCCGGTCTCCATGGACGTAATCGTACATCCCGACGAGAATCACGAGGAGACGATTGTCACCGCCCTGAGACTCTTGGCGATGCTGGAGACCGAAAAGGCCAGGCAGCAGATCACCAAACTGACGACGGCCAAACAAGTGGGCAGAGCTCGCGTCTCGCCCGAGCACCGAGCGGGAATGATAGGTAGCGCTGCTGTCGAAGCTCTGACGACGTTCGGTGGGCCCCAGGTCCGTCAATATATCCGAGAGATGGCCAAGGATCACGTTTCGTGGGAAAGACGCGTCAACGAAGCGCTGGTTGAAAGCCTGCTCGCATTGGATCGCGACGACTGTGCGGGACTACTTAAGAACATGGTCTCTTCAACCAAGGAGGCCGCTTGGGGGTTGATACGCTTGGGCCCGGCCGGTGTGCCCGTGATGCTAGAACTGCTCGAAGAGCGCGACCGACGAAACATGGGCCAGATCTATCTCATCCGCCAGTACATTGACCACTGGGAAGAACTGCCGGCCCCGATTGACGACCGGATAATTGGGGCGGTGCGTAAGAACTTGGATTTCCGTTTGGGGAGCAGTCGCGACTGGACCCAGTATCACAAGGAACTACTGCAACTGGCCGGCGCGCCTGGCTTGCCGGCTAGCTGCCCTCGTCAAATTGCTGAAGCGTTTCTCACGGCACTCAAGAAAGACGACCGGACGACATTGGGCGTAACAACTCTGGCCGACCTGGACGACTGGTCCGAATGGCATGGGAAACTAGAGGAACTTCCCAAATTCCAGAAGCTCGCGATCTCGGAAGTCTACGCAGACAAGAATGACAACATGGCTCTGGCCACGGCGTTCAACCCTAGTGGCGAAAAGAGCGGTCGGTTGACCATCTATCTGAATTTTTGCAGCGGGGCAGTCTGGCGCGTGAGCACTCTTTTTATCCACACACCGGAAGAACTAGAAAAGGCCAATCGAGTATTCGAGCGATTCCTCCAAAAGCATCCCGACGCCAAACTTGTACCAGGAAAGTGAGGCCATCATGTCCAAATTGACGCACACTGCCATTGGCGTCGCCGCGCTGCTACTGATCATTGGGAATGCAGCCAATTCGGCGTCTGGCATGGGCCAAGAACGCTTCGGTCCCGCTGGCGAACGCATCTCTCGTTCATCCGACTGGCCAAAGGGCGTCGAGGACATTTTGCGACACCCTGCCTGCGCCTACTGGAACTGGGTCAACGGCAACGAACACGCCTACTACGACGGAGGCATCGGCACTATCAACCAGCTGCTCGACGCGTTTGCGCAGGTCGATCTGGCAAGGCATGACGTAATTCTTCGCGCGGGACGCCCATCGGCCCGCTCGTTCCAAGGCCAACTTACACCGTACGCCGTCGAGTTTCACCTGCCGGCGGGGCTCTATTTCCATCACGCGCAGGAGCACGCTCAGACGGGACTCTACCCTCTGATGCCCCGGCTGTTCATTCACATCAATAGAGACGATGCCGAGCAACTTGATGAGCTGAAGATCCCAGCCAATGTTACGTTGCGACCTACGGCGCACTCGATCGAGGCGGCTTTTGCGCAGCTGGATGCAGATGATCGCTCGTTGCGGCTGCGCGCCATTTCGGTGCTGGGGGATTCAGGAGACTCATCCGCACCAGTCAAAGCCGCATTGGAAAAGGCGCTGCAGGACCCGGACGAGTACGTTCACAAAGGTGCGCAGAAAGCGCTGGAGAAGATCAAGCAGGCCAATTCTTCGGAGATGCGCCCACTGCGGGCCAAAGTTGCCGCATACATCGCCAAGCACCCACAGGCGGGTCGGGTACCGGACGCGCAACAATTGCTCGCCGCGTTTAGACGCATCGACGGTGAATACGCCCTCGGATTCACTGCCGCAGGCACGATGGTCAAGCCCAGCCTCTCGGGTCGGCAACAGCTTTTTGAATGGAAGCTGACGATGGGCGACGGGCAGCTTGTGCTGCAGCAGCAAGCGGTCGATGACGCCGGTCAGGGGCCCATCGTTGGGCGAATCGAGTACACCATCTACACGGGGCCAGAGTTCATGGCTTCGATCCACCGTGGCCGAATGTGGATAAATGGTGAACTACAGGATACTTCGACCAGCGTTTCCTTCGAGCCATCCGGCCGCACGTATGACCTGCTTGTGGGACGAGTGCTGTGGCCGTTGGGCCGAGGGTTCAGCCGCCGGATCGAACGAATCACCGACATCAAAGCCGCGCCGGACGGAACCCTGGTCGTAGCCGTCGAAGCCCCAAAAGTTGGTCTCGAAGTGCACTGGGAGCTACAGGTCGATCCAAATGCTGATTTCCTAGTGCGTACCGCCAAACGCTTCCGCCGCGACGACCTGGAGCCTTCCTACATCGCTAGTAACCGAGGAATCCTCTGCGACGCGGACCGGCGTATCGCTCACACGGCCGCATGGCAGGAAGGGCCGAGGGGCGAGCCGATGTCGATATCGGTCACGAGCGTATCGGCCAAACCGGACTTGAAACTGATCCACACCACCAAAGACCGGATCGAAGACGCCGAAAAGGATGGCGCGCGAGTGCTTGATAGGCGTTGACGACGATCCGGCTTCTGTTTCACGCCGCGGGCTTGCCGTATACTTCGACCTCGACGTAATGGTTCAGGTCGTTCGACGTGTTGCCCTTCGAGTACAAACGGACATAACGCCCTCGCACCGGTTTGCCTTCCTTGTCCTTGGCGTCGATCAGTTTGCCACGGTAATCGTCAATGTACTCTCGCTGGCGTCCCAGCCCCAAACCGGATGAGTTGTCGATGTCGTTGTTGAAAACCGTACGGACGTTCAAGATGAAGTCCGGATCGTCGGCCGTCTGGACAACGATGTCGTGGTAGACACGGCCCTCGGCATGGTAGTGCCAGAGCAAGATGGCATAAATATCAGCCGCCTCGCCCAAGTCGACCTGCACCCACTGCGTGCCCGGCCCAAACTCGACGTAACATCCGTCGAAGCCTTCCTTGACGCCGTCAGTGACCAGATCCAATTCGCCAATGACCGGCGCCCGGTCGCTGGCAGTGATCGGCTTCTTCAGCGCTAAGTTCTGAACTTCCTCCGGTATGTGAAACGGCGGTCGCGGTTTCTCGGAGTATTTTTCGAGCGTCGGACGAAGCTTGATGTTTTTGGGCGTGCCCTGGAACATCGGCTTGGGCAGCTTTGTCTTAAGAGGTACGACCTTCTGACCACTTGGCTCCCCAGCCCCAATGTCCTCTACCGGGCCGAGTATTCCAACCACAAGCCCAATCGCTGTCAAAGTAGACAGAGCAACCAACCGTTGCATCAAAAACTCGCTGCTGATCATTTTCACCGTGCCCTTGATCTAGATCCGCCGTCTTCTGGGATTCGCTGAGTTCAAACCCAGCCACACTTTGCTGAAGTTCTCCACTATCCTCAGCTAGACGCAAATCGTCAAGGCTCGGCGACGGTTCCTGTCTCACCAGCGTCCGTGGAAGAAAAGCACAAAGGCCCGCGGCGAACCGACACACGACTTACTATAATGCAGCCTGTTTTCCTGAGAGCCATCATCAGTGCCAATGCCTTCCCAGTTCAAAGGAGTTCAACAATGGATACATCTGATTCGAAATCACGCCGTGAGTTCCTGAAGGTCGCGGGGGGATCAGCCGCAGCTTCGGCGCTGGCGGGCGTTGTCGTCCCTCATTGCCATGCAGCGGAAGACTCGACGATCAAGTTGGCCCTGGTCGGATGCGGTGGCCGCGGCACGGGCGCTGTGGCCGACGCGTTTGCGGCGACCGGGGGCCCGGTCAAGCTGCACGCCATGGCGGATTTGTTCGAGCATCGTTTGAAAGGCAGCTTGAATCGACTGGCACCGCGTTTTGCCGACAAGGTTGATGTTCCGCCCGAGCGTCAGTTCCTGGGTTTCGATGCCTACAAGAAAGCGATCGACTGCCTGGGCCCGAACGACGTGGTGCTGCTGACCACACATGCGGCCTTCCGCCCGATGCATTTGGAGTATGCCGTCAACAAGGGCGTGAACGTCTTCGCTGAGAAGTCGTTTGCGACGGATGCCCCTGCCACTCGCCGCTGGCTGAAAGCCGCCGAACTGTCCGAGCAGAAGAACCTGAAGGTCGGCGTCGGCTTTATGTGGCGTCATTCGAAGGCCCGCCAGGAAGTGATCAATCGCATTCACGACGGAGCCATCGGCGACGTACACACGCTGCGTATCTATCGCGTTCACGGACCGGTCCGTTGCCCTCTCCGACAGGAGAACGAGGACGAGTTGGCCTTCCAACTCCAGCACCCAAACAGCTTCACTTGGGTGTCGTCCGGCTTCTTCATCGACTGGCACTGCCACAACGTCGACGTTGCTTGTTGGGCGAAGGGCGCGTGGCCCGTATCGGCTCAGGGCTTTGGCGGCCGATGTTACGAGACGGCGGGGAACCAGCTCGATCACTTCACGGTCGAATACACCTTTGCCGATGGCACGAAACTGCTGGCGTTCTCGCGACACATAGCCGGTTGCTGGAGCACCTACTCCGACTATGCTCACGGTTCGAAGGGATCGGCTGTGATCATGACGAACTTAGGCCAGCCGAAACCCAAGATCTACAAGAGCCACAATATGGTGCCCGAGGACCTCGAATGGGAGTACGGCGGGAACGATCCGAACCCGTATCATGCGGAATGGCAGCTTCTGTTGGACGCGATCCGCCAGGACAAGCCACACAACGAAGCCCGGCGGGCCGGCGAGGCAGAGATCGCGGCGATCATGGGCCGTGCAGCAACCCACACCGGCCAGTACGTCACTTGGGATCAGGTGATGAAGTCGGATTTCCAGTTCGTCGATGATATCGACAGCATGACATTTGACACAGCGGCGCCGATCACGGCGAAGCCCGGCGTGCCTTATCCGGCACCACAGCCGGGTCTGACGAAGGAAATCTGATCGGAGCCCGTATGACCATCGTCGATCGTTACTATGCAGCCGCATGTCAACTGGACATGCCGAATCCAAAACACCGCGACGAAATCGGCAATCGCGTCAAGCGGATGCTCGACATGATCGAGTATGCCGTCACGGGCTATGATCCGTTCTTCGACGTGCGTCTGGTCGTCTTTCCCGAGTTCGCTCACGCAGCGCCCATCTATCCCACGGTGGAAGAGCTGCTAGAACGGCTGGCCGTGCCGATTCCCAACGAGTTCACGGATCGGTATGCGACGAAGGCCAAGAAGCTGGGCGCGTTTATTCAGACCGGCACGTTCCTGGAATCGGATTCGCGTTGGCCCGGACACGTATTCAACACGACGTGCCTGATCGGTCCGGATGGCCTGCTGTCGAAGTACCGCAAGGTACACACATGGATCCCGTGGGAACTGCACACCAGTCCTCACGATCTGAGCGGCTACGACGAGCCGATCTACCCGGTATCTGACACGGAAATTGGCCATATCGGAACTGCCACTTGTTACGACTGGCTGTTCCCAGAAGCGATCCGCCAACTGGCCTTGGGCGGCGCCGAGGTACTGGTGCGAGTTTCGGCGTACATGGATCCTTGGGGAACCGCCACGCCCATGGATTGGTGGACGACAGTGAACCGCGTCCGCGCCCTGGAGAACATGTGCTACGTGGTGGCCTCGAATCAGGCAGCCAGCCTGAGCAGTTACCCGCCCTTCAGTTGGCCTGGCGGCAGCATGGTGGTCGATTACGACGGGCGTATTCTGGCTCAAGCAGATCCAGGCACAGGCGACAAGATCGTTGTCGGTCCCATCGACCTTGCGGCGTTACGAGCCGAGCGCGAACGGCGCCGTGGCCACAACATGTTGGCCCATTTGCGAACGGAAAGCTATGGCGCATATCGCCACTCGATCTACCCGCCCGGCCAGGCGGACAACGGGCCGATCTCTCCCGCTATCAACGAGGCGTCGACGGAGAAGGGTCGGGACGTTTTGAAACGGATACAACGCGACGATTCGTGATGGTCCCAAGGCCGACGGGACGCGTGTTACTGCCTAGGCCCGCGCCTCGCTCCGCTAGTACGTCATGTCCGGCCAGCGCCAGTTCCCGCACCCCACTCCGTGTACAGACAACGCGGCTTTTTCTCACTTTGATCTCTCTGGGTATCCCGAGTCTCATGCCACTCGTTCCAGAGCATCCCTCATCGTTCTAATCACATGGTCGATCACGGCTCGGTCGGCGATCAGCGGCAGCTTCAGCAGGGCGACCGGTGGCGTGTCCGACTTGTAG
>CAZUAH010000373.1:0-13644 GCA_964617665.1 uncultured Pirellulaceae bacterium | reverse complement strand
GGGCCTGGATACGTCTGTTCCCATCCGGGCGGTATGGACTCGCGGATTGTGTAGGTCCCCGCCTCATCAAGCGTGATGCTGTACCGACCGGCGGCGTCGGTGCGTGCGGTAGGCTCGCCAAAGTCGTACTGGCCGTCACCGTCCAGATCCACATGGATGACCACGTCAGCTAATCCGGTTTCGTTCGTATCGAGGCGGCCGTCGTCGTCCAGGTCGTGCCACTTCACTCCGCTGATTGTCGTTGGCCCGGGCGGTGGAGGTTCCGGCAGGTCAGCCATCCGGAAGCTACCCCATCGCGTGCCCCAACGTCCGCCGAGTCCTTGCTCGGGCAACGCATACTCATTATATGCCCAAAACGTCGCCTCGTCGGTCGGATCCAAAGCGACGCTCGTGTAATCCCCCCAACGGTTCGTGCCTCCGCCGAGATCATACACGTCCAAGCCCTCGGCAATTGCGACGGCATCACGCATCGTTCCCGCAGGATCATCCGCAGCACGCATTGCGTAGTAGGCACCTGCGTACAGTGTCGGTCCCGAGGCCGCGAAACCGATGGCCATGTTGTCTTCGGAATCGACCATCACAGCTGGCCAGTACGTATGTGCGGCAAAACCGAGTTCCTCGCCGCCAATGCTCCCTTGGTCGGCCAGCGACACAGCGCCCACGCCCGCGCTGGATGTATCGAAACGGAACCAATGAGCGGTCACTTGGTTGAGATCTGGCCCGCTGTTGTGAAGATCCGTCGGATAGATCACCGTCGTGGCGTAGAGGGAATCGTTGCGCCAAACCGCGTTCACTGTCCGCCGGTCGCCGCCATCGATGGTGGCCGCGCTGCCCCGTTGAGTAGCCGCAGGTATCGGGAACGGGAAATTGACCGGGTCTTCGATGTCACCTACGTCGATCGTGTCCAGGGTGAACGTCGGCGTCCCCAGTGGGTCGTCAACGCGGATCACGTCCACCAATTCATTGATCCGGTCGGTGTTGCCATCGTACAACACGAGCCATGTGCCCACCCCAGCGGGGGCGTCTCCGAACACATGGGCCGGCTGCATATTGCGAAACTCCACACCAATCGCCGAGCCAAGCCCCACCGCAAAGTCTACGCCGGTGTCGCCGGCGGGGTCGTGCATCGTGACCGAGGATAAGCCGTCGTCGTAGAGACCGCCTGTACCGAGGCCCTTGTCAATAATCCATAACCGGTTTCCGTTAGGCGTGTTGGTACCAAGTTCGAAGAGATTACCCGTAACGTAAATCGCTTCCTCGTCGATTCCCATTCCCGGATCGTCCGTCCAATACGACGTAATGGCCGGTGTGCCGCCCGTGCCTATGTCGATGTTCACCATCGAGTTGAAGGACTGATAGTACCACGTGCCGTTGGGATCGCTGTCGTCAGAGACCGCCAATATGATCCGCGACATATCGGCGGGATCACCGGCCGACGCATCCATCACCTCCAGCGTCAATGCCACAAAACGCTCGGAGTACTGGTCGTAAACAATCTTTGGATCGAGGTAGTCGGCCCCTTGATCGGTGACCGGCCTTGCCGGCGCAAAGAAGTTGCGCAAACTAGTATGAAACTGCTGAGTACCATCCTTAGTGAACCACTGAATCGACGTGTTGCCGATGTTCACTACATGTTCTGGACCGGCCGCACCATAGGGATCTGGAGGCTGTATTACCGCGGAACCCGTATTGAAGGAATTCTGATCGATGTCGAATCCCTCAATCGTGCTCAGCAGTGGTGGCGACGCGGCCAGAAGACAACGGTCTTCCAAAGATTCGAATGTTGGCCACCGACGCCGTCTTGTTTGACGCGAGGCTTTCTTTCGCTGAGAGCGTGACTTTCGCAATGGCTTAAGCATTCGGGATCTCACAACGCGACCCTCACCAAGTGGAGAAAGGAAATCCTGGTGCCGGAGTGGTACCTCCGCCAGTCTAATTACTCATTCCATAAATGCCACAATTTTCCCCAGCGAACGCCAATAGCGTCCGCGAAACCTCTCAACCGCATGGCACACGACGCAAGAGGCGTAAAATAGGAAAGGACATTTGGGTTCCGCAAGGCCGCAAATGGCCGAGGGTTATGACGCTTGGCAACGCGCGGAAGTTCCACCCCGTTACCTGTCAACATATCCTTTTTCGGCAAGATAGGGTATATGGCCACTAGATTGACAGTGGTTTTCGCCCCTGGCCGCCAAACGTCAACCGAATGGTCCGAATGTTCCAGTGCTGACGGTGTTCCCGTTTTTTTGGGGGGTGCCGAGAGAACAAAGGGCCTCAGAGGCTTGCCAGATGTCGCGGGAAGCGAGCGTGAAAAGACAAACGGGTGCCGGTTTCGGCACCCGTTTCTTGGCAGACATCAGGTGAAGTACAGTGTGCTATGCCACGCTGTGAGCGATCGACGCAGCTTGCCCTACCACATCCATTCGCCACCGACGGTGAAACCATCATAGAACAACTTGCCGCCATCTGAGAATGACGGTGTTCTTACCACCCCAAATAGCGGAACATCAGGATTGAAGTTCTCCAGAGCTAACGCAACGCCTTCGATCCAGACTAGTTCATAGCCGCCGCGGAACGTCAGACGGTGATTGACTCGGTAGGTTGCATTCAGGCTCAATTCGGCAAGGAAGCTTACCTTGTCGTTGCCTACCGTTTCGGATGGGACGATACCGACATAGGTGTCGACTAGGTCGATACCGAAGATTTCGGTGTGCTGCTTCGCGTTGTTTCCAAGTAGGGCGAATTTGCCATCGACACCTACATTGAATCCAGGATATATGCACATCCATAGATCCCCACCGATCTGTGGCCCCGTCATGTAGTTGGTCGCATCCAACCTGTAGTATCCTTCGCCACCGGTGTCGTCAATCAGGTCGCCGTCCGTATCACGGGAGGCGATCGAGAGCCACCTGAGACGCTCTCTGAGCTTTACGTATCGCACGCCAAACATCCAGGAGCCCTGGAATAGACATGTGGGCCCGACCCAGCGACGCCGGTAATTGAGTTCGAGACTGTCAAAATCGTTCTCCAGCCGAATCCGATGTAGATCGGCCTGGTCGAACTGTTCCTGACCTTGAAAGGCGGGATCGTTGTTGGTGAAGTCGGTCAAGATCGAGTTGAGTTCGTCCACGCCAGTCGCCTCGGCGGTCTCGTTGAAGTCGAACATCCCGAGATAAGTTACTTCTAAGTTGCTTCCCGGTCCGGTTTGATACATTCCCGTTACCCGAAAGCCAAACTCGTCCCCGTATTCCAAATCAGCCGACGTAATTCGGGTCGTGAGACCGGTGTCTTGCGTAAACTCGATCAGCGGCCCATGGTTGTCCAAGCTGAGGTAATGGAACTCGGCTTGGAAATCGAACCAGCGGGGGGCGCAACAACCACCTTCGCCATACGGGGCAAGCATTCCAAGTATCCCCAACAACAAGCTGCCGGATCTGTGCCCATGGCGTCCGTGGCCCGAGTAGACCCCATCAAGGTAGTATTCCTCTTCCGGTTCTACCCCTCCCGTCTCATCGTCTCCTGATTCCACTGTCTCCTGATAGAAGGCGGGAACACCTTCCACCATTGGCTGCACTGGCTGGTAGGAATTGGCAGGTGTCGCGTAGCCCCATCCCGGGCTCTGAGCGGCTGGGGCCATCCCAATTCCTGGACCGTACCCACCCTGATACATCATTCCGGGTTGGGGTGCGGGGTATCCCGGTTGGGCAAAGCCCATCTGTCCACTCGCGTCACTCACTGAAACAGTGGATACCACAACCGTCAGTAGCGTCGTCCACCAGGCCCGTTGAATAGTCGACATGGAAAATCTCTCCACGGCACGAAGATAGGCGAACCAAGGCACTCGAGTGCCTGAAACCAGCAATTCCTTGGCCGACGCTGCCTCTGCCGCTGAATCCGGACGAGCTAGGCATCCGAACAGCGAACAACACGAAACGGAGACTTCGCCTGCTCGACAGACACTATCGGTTCGGCATAACAGCTAGAATCAGCACTTTCCGTCCCGCTGGAAAACTCCTCGCCTTCCACCTACACGCCGCAGGCCACCTATTTCAACACGCTAGCAACAGAGTGTGATAGAACGTGGGAGCGTGCGCTCCAAAGAAATGGCACGAAACACAATCGGAATGGGCCAACAGACACTCAGTAGTGGCCACTTGATGAGAGGCGGGCTATCGAAACGCCGCAACCGATCAGCTTGCAGTGCTGGCCAACCTCAGAACAGTAGTCGTTGTGGGCCGTTGTCCTTGGACAACCCCGCCAATAGCTCCCCCAGGTCGCCCTCTTCGTCTTGGACAATCAGTACATTGTCGCCGAAATCTGATTGCTCGATTTTTCGGCCCCGATCATCCAGCCGCACGTCGGCCTCTCCCGTCTTGCGCTGTGCGACTCGTAGCAACTGTCCGTACAGACGGTCGCGGTCCGTGCCATTAAGTTCGCTCACGGCGGTAGCCACCTCGCCAAGGTACCTGAGAAAGATCGAACGCCGCTCGCCTTCCTGTTTCACCCGCTTTCGCCGGCGCAAGTACATCCCCAGCCTTCGGCCAGCCGATTGCAGGCCCAAACGCAATTCCTTCTGGATCTCCGGATAGCCCGCAACAGCTTCCTTCGATTCGCTGGTGAAGGGCACCCAGACGCTTCCGATGTGTACCATCACAGTGACTGGTCCGCTCGGTAGATTGCCGCGAGACTGGCTCAATCCGTACGACCGCCAGTTCATATTCATCACGGCTTCCGTGATCGCACAGTCACGTTGCTTGAACTGCAGGGGCACGCGATTCGCGTATCGCAGCACTTGCATGGACTGTCCCTCGGAAAGATTGACACTGCGCATCGCATCGTGCAGCCGTTCAATATCGGCCTGCCTCAGCTTGCCAGGTGACTGTCGCGTCCCAAACTTGGCTTCTTTCAAGATTCGGTCCGCCGCCTCCGGACCCAAGCCGTCAAACGTAATGATGATGAACTGACGTAGCGTACGAGCGTCACTCTCGCGAAGTAGTTGTGTCAACAACTCCTGCGACACCTTCCGCACTGTACTCCCACTTCCGTAGGCCAATCCGACTTCGATCTGAAAAGGATTGCCACGATACACGGCCGGAGGTCGCGTCGCCGCACAGTAGAATTCGCCCGGCACAACATGGCGCAGGCCCTTCAACATCAGGTCTTCCCCGATCGGAGAAATGCAATCGGTGGCAGGTGCCTTGATCTTCGTCTTCTGAATAGCGTGATACAGCGAATCCGCCTGCTCGCGACCGATTCGCTTGGTGGCGGCACGCGTGCTTACCCCTGCGCCTTCACAGATTCGTCGAGCGACCGCTGGGCTTACCCGAGAGAAGGAACTGGTCAGGAACTGCGACAGAGTTGTCGGTGGAGAGTCCTTCAGCATCGTGACCAGTCGTCCCAACTCGACGCCATACGGATGCGGTTTGATCTCTTTCGGCTCGTCGGGCAACTGCATGGTCGACCGATGATAGGTCTTCCAGTTGCTTTCTGGATCGATGTAGTGCAAGGTGACGTGCGGATTGGCAATTGCCGTTTGCTCCAGATACTCGTCCACGCTACCCCGGCCTCGCTGGTAACGTCCTTCTAGTTCGATCGTGACCCTCGTGCCACTGCGCACTTCCTTCGCCGGTTTGTCTTCCTCTGCGTCGTAGTGCGTGACCCATTCGATGCCGTTTTTCTTGATGTGATTCCACCCCTTTTCGCCGGGCGGAATGTCGACACCCTCGCCGCGGCCGTTGAGGATTTCTGGCTTGTTTTTCTTCGTGTCAATTTGAATCTTGTAGTAGTGGATCGGTTTCCTCACCGACACCTTAGACAGGATCTTTACCGGCTTGCCTGTTGTGAGCATGCCGTACATGCCCGCGGCACTGATGCCGATGCCCTGTTGCCCGCGGCTCATACGAAGACGATGGAACTTGGATCCATACAGGAGTTTGCCGAAGATCAGCGGGATCTGCTTCTTTACAATACCTGGACCATTGTCTTGGATACCGATCTTGAAGCGGTTATTGGCGGTTTGCTCGATGTGGACCCAGATCTCGGGTACGATGCCGGCCTCTTCGCATGCGTCCAACGAGTTGTCCACGGCTTCTTTCACCGTAGTGAGAAGAGCCTTGCGAGGATTATCAAACCCCAACAAATGGCGGTTTTTCGCGAAGAACTCGCTGACGGAGATATCGCGTTGTGCCTCTGCCATGGATTGAGCCGTAGCACGCCGGCGCGGCTTGCCATTGCCCGACGAACCGTTCTTGTTGTTTGTCTTTCTGGAATCTGGCATGGTCGACAAGGACGGTACTCCTTTACCCGGATTCGGAGTCGAGTTCAGGGTGCTGAACTCGGCATGTGGTAGGGTCTTCTAAGTATGTAAAGTGTTCGGATTATAGCGGTTCTGGTGCCTGGTTCCCAGCCGATTTGCACGTCCGAGCCGCTGGATTGCGGACAATTGCCACAAGCCGGAGACAAAGATTCACCCGCACCACCAGAGCGAACCGAGTAATCACTGTAACGATACCATCGAGTGCCACAAGGAGAGATTCGATGACACAAAAAACGACGCGATACACGCTCGTCGCTGCAGCGCTGGTCGCCGGCGTTGGTATTAGCATGTGCATGACCTCAAACGTTCACGCGCAACAACCGGCACCCGCCCCGGAGGAATGCGTTACGGGCGTCTCTTACGAAGGCGGCGCCGCATGCTATCCGTGGCAGTACGGCGATCCGGCGCTGTTCTACAACTTCTACGCCCCAAACTACTGCGGCGGAGTCCCAGCGCAGTTGTACATCGCACCACGTCCCGTCCCACCGTCAGTAGGACACACGTACTACACATACCAGCCGCTGATGCCGCACGAATTCACCTACCCACACACCCGCACATACCGCGCGTACTACGACTGCGGGCGTGGTATGACGCGGACCAAGGTCCATTGGTATTCGAATCCAGTGGTCAGCGCGGTGAAAGGTGTCCGGAACGCGATTCGGCTGCCTCGCTAGAGTTTGCCGCCCAGAAGCCGCTAAGAACATCCCACCAGATATCCAGGAACCCACCAATGAAACGAACCAGCCAACTGATATTTCACTTCGCCTTGCTGGCTGCGGTCGGTGTCTTCGCGCAAGGCGCATTTGCTGACGGAATCAGTGCTTCTGGTACGCAGCCCAAGAAGCGGAACGCCGGCGGAACGTGTTCGCCGAGTACCGGCGGGTGTTACGGTTGCAGCGGTACCGTTGGCAACTGTACCTGCGGCGGTGGCCCCGTCCGGCGTGCCATAAGGCACGGCATACGAAACGTCCAACAAACTGCGCACAGCGGTCAGCCGCTTGTTGATCCATACGCTCGCGCCGACTGGATTGCTGCCCAGCGAGCATCTGTCCGCTCGTGGCACGCTGGCTACTATCACACGGCTTGGGGCCAGCCCGTGGCGCTTATGGTGTCGCCGACCGTCCGAATGCACACGCGTTGGGGCTGGGGCGTCGCTCAGTCGACGATGCATCCACTGTACCATCAGTACGAGCGTCCCTATCCCGGTCCCGTTGCCGGCGATGGCACAGCGGCAACAACGCAACCACTGTTACCTACGCCCCGATGGCCAAGCCACACCGACCAGTTCGGCGTGTATTACATCCGGGGGCCTTGGTAACACGCAGACTTTGGCGCAAGTCCAACTGACAGCGCCCATCGCGGAGTGAAAACCACAACCGCGTCAAGACCCAGAAACAACGGCCAGATGCTTCAGAACAGTCGCATCTGGCCGTTTTTGCTGCGCGGTGGTCGGAATCGTGACGTGTCCAACTCGGGAACCGGGCTGTCCAAGCCGCACTTGCGAGAGAAAGCGGCAAACGAACTGCTGATGCTCTCTGCGTAAGTCCCGCTCCCAACCAGCCGCTCGCCAAACTTGGAATCGTTCAAGCGTCCGTCCCGAGTCGCTCGTATTAACTCCTCGACCTTCGTCCGGCCCAGGGGGCGGTGCGTGTCGAGCCAATCCAGGAATATCGGCGCGACACTCAAAGGAAGCCGCAACAGTTCACAACCGGCAGAGACCGCTCCCGCAGCGGCGGCCGCCTGCAGGACGTTCGCAATCTGGTGATCGGTCAAACCGGGAATGATCGGCGCGATAAGGACACAGATTGGTACTCCCGCCTCGGACAATTCGCGCACAGCTCGCAGCCGAGCCAGTGGTGTCGAAGTACGCGGTTCCAGTTCGCGCGCCAACTCGGAATCCAGTGTGGCAATACTGATGTTGACGGACACCAACCCCATCGTCGCCATGGGTGCCAGCAGGTCCAAATCGCGAAGAATCAGAGCGTTCTTCGTGGTGATGGTCGTAGCCTGTTGGGCTTCCAGCATCACTTCCAGGAGGCCCCGCGTAATACAAAACTTGCGTTCTGCTGGTTGGTAGCAGTCCGTCACACCGGATAGCGCAATCGCATCGCCCTTCCAGCCGGGATGGCACAGTTCCTCGCGTAGAAGCGCTGCCGCGTCGAACTTGACCACAATCTTGCTCTCAGAGTCCAACCCGGCATTCATGCCGAGCATTTCGTGATACGGACGAGCATAGCAGTAGGCACATCCGTGCTCGCAGCCACGATACGGGTTGATGCTGTAGCGAAACGGGATGTCGGGGCTATCGTTCTCGGTAATGACCGTCTTGGAGCCATCAGGCAGGAACTCCGTCGCGATCTTGCGGCGTCCCATAAGATCGTCGTCCGCCGGCAATTGCTCCCAGTCATCCTCCAGATGTGTTCGCTCGAAGCGGTTGGGCGGGCTCACGCCGGCGCCCCGACCAACTTGCGGCAATCGCGGCGTTGGCTCTTCACCCATCACCGACTCCATTGGTTGGGTCTTGCGGACTGCACAAGACGCCAGATGCGAAAGTCCTGCGTGCCAGAACTGAACGACCACGTTCAATATCAGCGCAGATGCAAATCTGTACAATAGGCTTCCGCAAGACGGCCGCGGGTATCGCATCCAGTGCAAGTTGACGGCTTTTCCTGCCGCGCCTACGATGAATCGACATGGGCTTGACGTATTTCAAACGCTACCGGATGGAGTTTGACCTCACCAGGACCTTGTTCCCGGCACGAAAACTGCCAACGGGCTATCGGTTCCGAGCTTGGGATGACTCGCTGCTGAAGGCCCATGCCAAGACGAAGTACCGCTGTTTTCGCCACGAACTGGACGCAAGCGTGTTTCCCTCCCTGGGGCACCTGGACGGCTGCCTCCGGCTGATGCGGCAAATAACGCGGCAAGAAGGTTTTCTGCACCACGCCACTTGGTTGCTGGAGCATGACGATCCCGCCAACCATCGTTGGGAGTTTTGCGGCACGATCCAGGGGTTGCGAACTCGGGCCGACATCGGCTCGGTCCAAAACGTGGGAATTGTGCCCGAGCACCGTGGCCGCGGTTTGGGCACAATGCTGCTGCGAAAGTCCTTGGAGGGATTTCGCGAAGCCGGGATGAAGCGAGTAAGTCTGGAGGTGACAGCCAAGAATGCTGGGGCTCGACGCTTGTATCGCCGTCTCGGCTTCCGCAGCGTGCGAACGGTCTATAAGACGGCAGAGGTTGCATACGCCTGACGAAACCGGTACGTTGTTGCGTTCTAAACGTTCGTTCGACCAAGGTGACGGAGCACAAACCGTCTGTGACTGAGACCATATTCTCCCACAAATTCGAAAACGGCCTGGTACTGCTGGGCGAGCCCATGGATTGGCTGGAATCTGCGGCGTTTTCGCTGTTGGTGCCGGCTGGCTGCAATCGAGACCCGGCAGAACGGCTCGGATTGGCCAATTTCGTCTGCGAAATGGCGCAGCGTGGCTGTGGCGAACGTGACAGCCGCCGCTTTGTCTCAGACCTGGAATTACTGGGCGCCGATACGTCGGCTTCCGTTTCCAACGCCCATTCCAGTTTTGGCGGGGCGATGCCAGCCGCAAGCCTGTACGAGGCGATGGCGATCTACGCCGATGTGGCCCGACGACCTCATCTGCCTGCGGACCAACTGGAAGACGCACGTATGGTTTGCATCCAGGAGGCTCGTTCCGTCGAGGACGATTTGCCGCAAAGGGTCTTCCAGCAATTGCGGCTTTTGCACTACGGTCGCCCTTTCGGTCGTTCCGCGCCGGGCAGCATCGAATCGCTGCAACAAGTATCGCTGGATGACGTCCAACGTTACTTCCAAGACAAGTATCGCCCGAACGGTGCCATCTTGAGCGTGGCGGGAAAGATCGACTGGCCCGATTTGTGCGAACAAGTCGCCAAACTGTTCGGCGACTGGTCGCCCAAAGACGTATCGGAATTGACAGCCGAGCCTTCACAGTCGAACCACACTCACCTTCCGCATGATTCCAGCCAAACCCACATCGGGCTCGCTTTTGCGTCGGTACCGTATGCTCATCCCGACTACTTTCAGGCACGTGGTGCGGTCGGCGTTTTGAGCGACGGGATGAGCTCGCGGCTGTTCACCGAGGTGCGCGAGAAACGCGGGCTGTGTTATGCCGTGTATGCCACGTGCCATTCGCTCCGCGATCGCGGCAGCGTCTTGTGCTATGCCGGCACCACGACCGAACGGGCGCAAGAGACCCTGGACGTTCTGCATGCCGAACTTGTACGATTGTCGGCCGGCATAGCGTCGGACGAACTGGACCGATTGAAGGCGAAAATCAAGAGCAGCTTGATTATGCAGCAGGAGTCCAGCCCGGCTCGCAGCGCAGCGATTGCTGCCGACTGGTACCACTTGGGACGCGTCCAGACCGTGGACGAGTTAGGCCAAATCATCGACGATCTTTCGTGCAACAGTATCAACGCCTACTTGTCGTCCAACCCGCCGCAGAACTTCACCGTCGTTACGCTTGGTGCCAATCAGTTGGAGAACCCCGTTGCAGTTTCGTAAGCATACCCTCGACAACGGACTGGAAATCGTCGCCGAGTGCAATCCGCGGGCATACTCGACAGCGTTGGGATTCTTCGTCAAGACAGGTTCGCGCGACGAGTCGGATGCGAACCATGGCGTGAGCCACTTCTTGGAACACATGACATTCAAAGGCACTCCCACGCGCAGCGCCGTAGACGTCAACCGCGAGTTGGACGAAATCGGCTCGCACGCAAACGCGTTCACTAGCGAGGAACAGACCGTCTACTACGCGGCGTTCCTGCCCGAATACCAGGATCGCGCGGTCGAATTGTTGAGCGACATCTTGCGCCCGTCGTTGCGCGAGGATGACTTCGAGATGGAGAAGAAGGTCATCCTGGAAGAGATCGCCAAGTACGAAGACCAGCCGCCCTTCGGGGCTCACGAGAAGTGCATGGCCACCCATTTCGGATCGCATCCGCTGGGTCGCAGCGTGTTGGGCACGACCAACAGTGTCGGGGCACTTTCGCCCAAGCAGATGCTAGATTACTTCCGGCACCGCTACAGCCCTCGAAACATCGCCGTCGTCGCGACCGGCAATGTGGACTTCGACCGCTTGGTCTCGCTGGCAAACGACTACTGCGGCTCATGGGAGCCGTTCGACGCCCCACGCGGAACACCAAGGGCAGACGCCCACACCGGCTTGGACGTTGTCCAGAAGGAAATGGCCGTCCAGCAGTACGTGGTCCAAATTGCCAACGGCCCGGCCGTCGAGGACGACGACCGCTACGCCGCGCGCATGTTAGCCACCATCCTTGGCGACGACAGCGGAAGCCGCTTGTTCTGGGAGCTGATCGATCCAGGCTTGGCCGAGACTGCGGCCATGGGCGCGTATGAATTCCAGGGGACCGGCATCTACATGACCTATCTTTGCTGCGCCCCGGAGGACACATCCGCCAACCTAGCCGTGATCGCCGAGATTCAACGCGATGTGGAGACCAGCGGCGTCTCCGAAGACGAGTTGGCTCAGGCACGAAGCAAGATCCTCTCGCACATCGTCCTGCAAAGCGAACGGCCGGCCAATCGACTATTTTCCGTAGGCAGCAACTGGGTGCAACGGCAGGAATATCGAACCGTTCGCGAGATCATGGACAGCTACGAAGCGGTAACCATCGACGATATTGCCACAGTGCTGGAAGAGTACCCTCTTACCGCGAACACCACAGTCGCCGTCGGCCCTACGCCCAATCTTCCGGATGCGTAGTCCAGGCGTTTGGCTCATCGCGGAATAGCGAGGCCAAGATCGATACGGCCATTCATGGCGATTCTTGCCGCAGTCGATAGCAACCCCGTCGTTCACGGCGAAGCCCGGGTAGAACGAACACCACGCTCTTTTCCGCCGAAGGCACCACCAAAATGCCTCCCCGTCTGGCCTTGCGGAACATCGGGCCAGGGATATAATTCTGTGTTCACAATCCATTGGGGCCGTAGCTCAACTGGTTAGAGTACTGGACTGTCGATCCAGTGGTTGCGGGTTCGAGTCCCGTCGGCCTCGCTTGCGAAAGCTACTATTCAGAAAGGACTTGCGGCGATTTCTGCGAGTCCTTTTTCGTTTCTTGCGGGTCGGGTGTACCTAGGTACTTGGCAATCCGTTCGGCCTGATCCACAGCCCGATGTCGCAGATAGTACCGCTCGGTGGTTGTGATTGACGCATGCCGCATAATGGCCTGCAGGTCTCTCGGTGGCAGTCCAGCATCCGCCATGCGTTGCCCAAAGCTCCGTCGCAAATCGTGAGCGCTGGCCGGCTTCCCCCGTTCGCTCACCACCACGTTCGCGGCTTTGCCAACCTCGGTGATAATCTGCCCAACCCGGTGGACGGTGTAGCGTCCCTTGTGGCTTCCCCGCTTCGTCGGATTGAATATCCAGCCCGTTCGTTGTTCTTCGGGTATCTCGTCCACAAACGCCCCGAACTGCGGTGTAGTGGGGATCTCCTGCGTCTTGCGGTTCTTCTGTAGGTGTGCGGGGATGCGAAGCAGGTAGCCCCGTTTCCGCGTTCGTAGCGGGACAATAAACGCCTCGTCATCCCAACTGACGTTCATTGCCTCGCCAAGCCGCAAGCCACTTTCCCATAGCCCGCGAAGCAGGAAACGCCAACTATCCGGGTCCGGTTGGCAAACAACATCACATGCGGCCAGCATCCGCTCGAATTCCTCGGTTGTTAGCGGCCTGCCCTTCAGCGTTTCGTTGCCGTCCACTTCGATCAATTCAAAGTCGCATGGCTTAGGAAGCCAGCCCATCGGCTTGTGGGCCCAGTTCAACGCCGCGCGTAGCGTGCGCATGTAGCTCTCTACGGTTGCCGCTGATCGTGGCCCTCTCTTGCTGTTCGTGCCGACAAGCAATTCCGCTTGTAGATGTGACAGCGTTTCCGGCTTGACCATATCTTGCAGCGTTCGCGGCTTGACGATTCCCTCGCACACGTCCAAGCGGATCTCGGCCGCGTCCATCGCGTTCTCGCTTCGGAACGTGGCAACCTTCAGCCGGGTGTACTCTTCCCTGAAATCCTCCCAGGGCATCTGTGCGTCCCTGACAGCCTCTCTCGCTGCCGTTCGGGTTGGGAGTCCCAATGTTAGCTTTGCCACCAGTTCGTCACGTAGACGCAAAGCCTCGCCCTCGTCGTGCGTCCCTGTACTGATTCGGACCTCGCGCTTCTCAGTCGGACAAGTGTACCGCAGTTGGTACGGTCGCCCGTTCGGTTTCGCCAATCGAACCTTGGGTATCTTCTTGGTCATGTTTCGTTTTCTCC
>CAZUAH010000372.1:0-13677 GCA_964617665.1 uncultured Pirellulaceae bacterium | reverse complement strand
CCCCCCCCCCCCCCCCCCCCCCCCCCCCCCCGGGGGGGGGGGGGGGGGGGGGGGGCGCCCCACGACAAGGGCAGCGACGTTGACGTTTTGGCCTCCCCGACGTAAAGAGACAATCCAGCTTTCTGGTAATTTGGGAAGCCCATCGTAGAAGCATAATGTGGCGTGGGAAGGCGTTTCCTCGGAAATCGACTCACTGATGGGCCGGGGCGGGTTTTTCGATCGTCGTCAGTCCTTTCCCTGCAAGGGCGCAAGAGCTGGATTGTCTCTAAACGTCGGGGCTAATACCGCCTGCGGCGGAAAACGACCGTAAACGGCCGTGCGCCTAACAGTGTTCTACCATCGTTTTCCATTTACCCACTAAGATTCCTGAAGAACCCTTTCCTAAATAGCCAACGGTTGGTTCATCCACCATTTGTTGGCAGTACTGCTTAAGCTTGCTGGTCATCCTCCGTCGACCAGAGCTTGCGGATCACGAACAACTTGCGCTCTACCGAGCGTAGGGAACATCCCAACTGCTCTGCTATCTCATTGTTCTGGTAGCCTTCCATCTTCATGTGCGCCACGTTCCTCACGGTATCGTCCGGCAATAAGGAAAATCGCTGGTCCATTTCGTCGGCGAACATGGCGGCGAACTCCGGAGTTGGCTCGTCGCCGATTACTCGTTCGATTGAATCTCGTTCCACCCGGTCCGGCGCTCGCTGTTGGGCATGCTGATCTCGGACGTAATTCAGCGCCTTGCGGGCTGTCATGACGACCAGCAGATGCCAGAAGTTGTTGCGATCGTTCAGTTGCGGAAAGCTGCCGCCCCGCGCCCGCCGGTAGAAACTGTCGAACACGCTCAATACCACGTCTTCTTCGTCGGCCATTTGGCGAACGTTTCCGGGAATCCGTTTCCGACAGAGCGCGAGTAGACGCTGGAAGTAGCGTTCCCACAACTGCTGCGCGGCCGCCTCGTCGCCCTTGCGTACCTCGCCGATCCATTTTGTGACCGATCCTTGCGATTCCACGCTTTTGCCTCTCGGAGCGAGTACCGTTTTCAGATGTGATGTTCCGGGCACGGTTATGACCAACAGCCCCAATGTACGGGAAGACGCCCGGCAATGTGAAGTGCTGCTGAATATTCTACTAGAAATCCTGGCTCATGTGGCGGGTGATTTGCCGTATTCGTGATGTCCCGTTTGAAAGGCCATACAAGACCGCATCCGTGATATTGGGACCAACCCCCGGCTTATGAGAGCCATTCCCCCAGGGACGAAGCGAGGATCCGTCATGAAACTACGACATTTCTTTCCCACACAACGCCGATCAAGACGCAGAAGAAAACAACGGCCGCTGAGCCTGGAGGCTCTGGAAGACAGGCAATTGATGGCCGTCGTTCTAGATTTGGATTCGGGAGCGGAATTCACAAATTCACGCAGTGTCACGGCAAGTTTTGATGGAGTCGGTTCCAACGCAGCAGAAATGCGGTTCGCCTTCAATGGACTGGACGAGGCAAAGTTCAGTTCGTGGGAACCATTCTCGCCGACCAAGACATTGAGGCTGCCCAACTGGCAGGGCACGAACTACGTCAACGCACAAGTTCGAGACGACGCGGGCAACGTCGCCTTCGCATGGGATTCTATTGTTCTGGATACGGCAGCACCCACGGCCAACGTGGAGATCAACGGCAGTGCAGATTTCGCCGATTCACGCACAGTGGACCTTACGATTGCCGCCACCGACGTGACCAGTGGCCCGGCCGAAATGCGATTTGCCGTCAATAGCCTGGCGGAATCGAAGTACAGCGATTGGGAGTCGTTCTCGCCAACGACGACTCTGACACTGCCCAATTGGCAGGGCACGAATTATGTAAACGTCCAAGTGCGAGACACTGCGGGCAACGTCGCCTTCGCATGGGATTCCATCGTCCTGGATACGGCGGCACCTGCAGCCGACATCGAGATCAATAGCGGTGCAGCTTCCACAGGTTCACGCACAGTGGAACTCGCGATCGCCGCCACTGACGCGATCAGCGGACCGGCCGAAATGCGATTCGCCGTCAATAGTCTGGCGGAATCGAAGTACAGCGATTGGGAGTCGTTCTCGTCATCCAAGACGCTAACGCTGCCCAACTGGCAAGGGCGGAACTACGTGAATATCCAAGTGCGAGACGGCGCCGGCAACGTCGCCTTTGCTTGGGATTCCATTGTTCTGGACACACGACCGCCCACCATTGTTAACCCGGCTCAGGCCACGGATAGCCCGGTGAGCGGTACGTCGACGGAACTCTCGGTATTGGGTGCAGACGCGAGCGGCGAAGCGAACCTCACTTACACTTGGACGGTCGCGGCTATGCCCAACGGTGCGGCGTCTCCGGTATTCAGCGTGAACGGCAATAATGCTGCTAAGAACACCGAGGTGACGTTCTCCCAGGCTGGCACGTACGTCTTCACCGCGACGATCACCGACTCCTTCGGCTTCTCGACCCCAAACAACGCGACGGTTCTGGTCGACCAGACGCTTACAAGGATCCAAGTGACTCCCGAAAGCGTGTCTTTGACCAGCGGAGCCTCGCAACAGTTCTCGGCCGTTGGGCTTGACCAATTCGCGATGGCACTGGTCACTCAGCCAGATTTCGTCTGGACGACCGCTGGTGGCGGCACGATCCACCCCGGCAGTGGGCTGTTCACGGCTCCGCCTACGCCCGCCAATTCCACGGTGACTGTTACGAGTGGGGCCGTCAGCGGCGTTTCCAGTCTGACGGTTACGCTTGGCTTGAACGATCGCGCGCTGGACACCCTTACCACGGCGAAGTTCACCAACGACGGCGAAATCGATCGGACGGAGGTAATGGAGATTCTTCGCAGCACCGGAAGTGACGATGGCGTGGTCGATGCCAACGAATTCAGTGATCTGCAGACAATCCTGGACGTCGCCTCGTCCCTGAATATTCCAGACTATGTCCAGGTGCTGTCGAGCGATGTCGTTAACGGCAATCCTGCTAACACCAACTATCAAGGGGACCCGTTGGGCAATTTGACGGCTGGCAGCTCGGCCACACGGCTCAACAAGCTGGTGGACAAGTGGTTCCTGGGCGCGGACCATCCGGTCAGCAGTTATGCGTACCAAAGGTTTGCTGGGACCTTGTTCGACAACGGCCCAGAATACGGCGATATGCATCAGGGTAGGTTGGGCGACTGCTACTTCATTGCAGCCCTCGGCGCGATTGCGAAGAGCTCAACGAACGCAATCGATAACATGTTCGTCGACAATGGAGACAACACGTGGACTGTCCGGTTCTACGCGGGGTCCATAGCAGACTATGTCACCGTGGATCGCTTCCTGCCGAGCGAGTCTGATGGGAAGCCGGCTTATCAGGGTGTCGGAGGCGGCGTCTACACGAACAACGCCAACGAACTCTGGCTGGCTCTGGCCGAAAAGGCCTACGCCCAGTGGAACGAAACTGGCAAGGCTGATCGAGACATCGCTGAGAACAGCTACGCGAGCATCGACGGCGGCTGGATGGATTATGCCTCCGACCACGTGCTCGGCGACAACCGTTCGGACATCTATTGGGGGCTACCTGATTCGGACAAACAGAAGCTGATCGCCGGAATCAGCGCAAACAAAGCTGTGACTTATGGCACGAAGAGCAACGCCAACAATGGGTTGGCGGGGGGCCATGCGTACGTCGTTAGCGGATACGACAGCAACGCCGACAAGTTTCAGTTGCACAACCCTTGGGGGCACACGCACCCCAAAACGCTAACATACGCAGAACTGCAGGCAAGCGGGCTGGTGCTCGTCATTGCCGACACGGCCGGTTCCGTGCCGGTGGCCGCCGCTGCGCGGCATCCACTGATTGGGCAGGCCGTGGGTTTCACTGCGTCGCCGTCGACCTGGCCGATGATGCCAGTCCCTGCGTTGTCCTCCATTGGACATGTTCTTCCGGATTCTGTGACGATTGGCGTTCGTTCTGCGAACCTTGATCCGCCGAGCTGTATTGACGCAGAGGCCACTGACACTTGGTTCCACCGCGTGGGGAGCGATCAGCGATCGATAGCGATCGCCCGCGTCGTTCATGTTGACGAGGCGTTGTCCGACCCGCTCGACGCTGCCGTGGACGAGATTTTCGGACAGGGATGGTATGGCGGTGCGGTTTGAGTAACGAAACCGCCAATACCCCGCAAGGAGCCTTCACACGGGAGTAAGTTCAATGCCACCTATCGCTTCGGCCACAGCCTATTTCTGGGATTCGCTCTACTTCGCATTCTTGTACTTGCCGTTTGCCTTGGCATACATAACGTTTGTCGTACTCGGATGGGAGTGCGCTCACAGACGTGAAGCGGATCAATGCGACATGAACCATTCGTTAGGGAAGTTCCCCATCCTCGCAATCGTTGCGCTGCAGATCCTCACCCTTGGTCTTTTCGCACCGGCCTACTTCGCCTTCGTGCATGGCAAACTGCCGAAGAACAGGCCGGATGACCCGTCGGGCGGTCAGGCGTTCGGCTACCTGTTCCTCCCGTTTGTCAACCTGTATTGGCCTTTCTTCGTACTGTTTCGACTCGCGCTGCGACTCAACGAACAATTCCGTGCCCGTGGCCTCCCCGAGAGCTCCGCCGGAAGACTGATGCTGATCGGCTATCTGGGCGGCGCGTTGAAGTTCGTGCCCCTTGCGATAGAGATTTCCGGCGCTTCCTCGGGGATCTTCCAGTATGTATACGTTGCGACTTGCATCGTGGCAGACGTCTCACTTCTTGTCGGTACGGTGGCGCTGCAGAGAAGTATCAATCGTCTTTGCGATCATCAAGTCGCATCCGTTCAACCAGTAGAACGTGAATCCGATGACTGGACAATCAAGTGTGCACATTCCTGTGCTCAATGCGGATCCACCCTCCCCGCCGTCTACCGTGAATTCGTAGTCTCCGCGGAAAGAACTTGGGGATACTGCACACAGTGCAACAGTCTCTTCTGCCCAGACTGCCAAACCAGCAGTGGGAGCATGATGGTCTTTTACACGTGCCCCAACTGCGATGATACGCTGCAGATCCCTCGTCCACAAAGATTTCCGCCCTCAGAGAAGTCCTTCGCTGGAGAAGCCCTGGCGGGTTGACGTCGAAAAGACTGTCGAGGCCGTATGCGGCTGCAGCCCAACGACTTGCACCTTGCTCGTGCCACTGGCTCCACTGGAGTGGCTAACCTCCGGCAGCACACGCTTCCACGCTCTCGACGATCTTGCGATCACGAATGGCAGCAAAGACATCCGGGGCGGCCGAGTCGATGTTGACGCCGCGGAATGCCAGTTTGCTTCCTCCGAAACGCATCACGTGACTGATGCCGGCCTTGGGCGATTCGACAGCGATGGCGAAGTGGGCGTCGGATTCAAGGCCCTGCACTGTGCCGCCGCCAACGATGGCTACCCAGGCGGTGTCTCCGTGTTGGCCGTGGTAGGCGTTGCCCTTCGTCTGGATCGGTAGTTGCAGACCGAAGGCGGTTAGTGAGGTTAGTGACTGCCCCTGTTGAACCACACGCAGGTGGCGTTGTGGGGGCGAAAAGGGACTCCAGCGGAAATAGGTGTCGGTCATTCCTATCGTTGCCCTCACGTCGGGCGTCAGAAACGCAAGCTGGCAGTTTACGTCGGGGCGCTTTCTGAACGCTTCTTCGTACGTCTTCGATTTGTTTTTCATCGGGTTGGTCGAAGCTGCGTCGTAACCAAACGCAGTGAAGTGCCGAGAAGGCGTCTGCGGCTCGACGAATGCCGTATGGAATCGCCACTCGGCTTTGCCGTCACCGGACAGCTCGACACGATCGAACACCAGGAATACGTCTGGTTTGATGTGTAGCAAGCAGCGCGAAATGGCCGTGATGTTCGCCCCGGGAGGATACGCGTTTTTGAGGTCAATTCGGGCTGCTCCTAACAGAGGCGTGTGCGAGCGGTTGGACATTGTCCTGAGCAATCCCCCCAGCAGCTCGCGGAAGTCTGGGGTCCACGCCGGATTCGTCGGCTGCAAGAACGATTGCTGCGAGCCCCAGCATCACACCCAGTCCGACGATCAAAACGGCCGCAACGATGGTCCGTGTCATAGCCGGTTGCTCCGAAAGAGTTCAAACAGTCGGCATGGCTCTTTGCATCATGGATTGTTGCATACAGGATGGTGTCCGGTAAACTGGCGGAGGGCTGGAGTTCGATTTTGCGACAATCCGTGGCAGCAAGCGATTGGGAGGCAGGCTTATGTGCGGGCAAGCGATGAAGCGGCGTGGATTCTTGAAAGCAGCGGCAGCCGGCGCGGTTGGGATGGTGTTGGATCGATCAGTTCGGGCCGCCTCAGACGACGCCGTTGTGATCGAAGAACCGTTCGATGGTGCTGTGCTGAACCGAAGACACGGCGTCGAAGTCGACGGGGGGCTACGAATAGGCGTGTCGGGAAAGGCACCGCTCGGACAAGCCATTTCGGTGAACGGGGTAGCCGCAAAGCGCGAGGGTGATCGGTTTACGGCCAAGGTCGTGCTGCGCGATCATGAGACGGAGATCGTTGCCACGACGAATGGCGGGGCCCGCTTCAGAAAGTCGCGAGTGCGCGTCGTGTGGGATCGGAACTCACGGCCCCGTTATCGTGTGGCCATCGATGATAACAGCTTCTTTCTGCGCGACATCTGGCAGAAGGGCTACAAGTCGTTGTTCGAGTGTTTCTATTTGAAGATGTTGCGCGACCTGCACGAAAAATATGGTGCACGGTTTGTGCTGAACATCTACTACACGACCGCCGACGAATTCAACCTGACGAAGTTTCCGGATCGGTACCGAAACGAATGGAAAGACAATGCGAATTGGCTGAAATTGGCGTTCCACGCCCATGCGAACGAGCCGGCGCGTCCGTACCAGGATGCACCGGCCGAGCAGGTTATTCGAGACTTCGACAAGATCGGCGAACAGATCGTTCGCTTCGCCGGTGAAGAAACCTACTCACCGACGACCGTGGTCCACTGGGGCATGGTCCGGCCCGAAACGTACAAACCGCTTTACGAACGAGGCGTGCGCGCGCTGAGCGGGTACTTCCGCAAGAATTCGAGCGGCGTTTGGGACGTCAATTATCGATTGGACGATGTGCGCAGCGAGTATCTTTCTCGTCACGACGCGTGGAAGGATTTCGGGAGCGGTATCGTCTTCTCGAGAATTGACATCGTAATCAACAACACGCCATTGGATCGGATCGTGCCAACGCTTGCCCCGTTGCCCAAGGACCCCAATACCGCCGAGATCATGGATCTGTTGACACACGAGCAGTACTTCTGGCCCTTCTACCGAAACCACCTTCCCGATCATCCGGCACGCATGGACACAGCCATTCGCTGGGTGACGGAAAACGGCTACGAACCAGTCTTCCTGCACGAAGGTTTCCTTGGAGTCAAGGCGTGAAAAGCGGCCTTTGTAGGTCCCCTTTGAGTTTGGGCCACATTGCGCATCCCATTGCACAGGTCGTACAGTGTCTCCTACAATCGCTCCGCAATATCCTGCCCGATGAGCGATTCTGTTGATGCATGTGAACCTCGTGACTTTCTTGCTGGGTGCTGGCGCGGCGCTGTTGATTGGCTTCTCGAAGACGGGAATGCCTGGCGCAGCGATTCCCGCGGTGGCACTGATGGCCGAGGCGTTTCGTGAGGAGACGCGTTTGTCCGTTGGCGCGATGTTGCCGATACTGCTTTTCGGCGATCTGTTCGCGCTTGCCTACTATCGCAGACACGCCAATTGGGACCGCTTATTGGAATTGTTCCCTTTCGTCGCAATTGGCATGGTTCCGGGGTACCTGGTTCTCTGGAAGGTGGAAAGTGACCCTTTGCGCGTGTTGATTGGCGGGATCATCCTCGGGCTGCTGGCCCTGCAGATAGCCCAACAGAGATTCGGTTGGGATAAGATGCCCGATCGACGTTGGTTCATCGCCACGACCGGCGTCCTGGCCGGCTTCGGCACGGCCGTAGGCAATGCGGCCGGGCCGGTGATGAGTATCTACCTGATCAGCAAACGGTTGGACAAGCACGAGTTCCTTGGAACAGCCGCCTGGTTCTTCTTCATCGTGAATCTAAGCAAGATTCCGTTCTTCCTGAGCCTCGATATGATTACGCCGTCGACGCTGCAGCTCGATGCGATGCTTGTTCCCGTGGTCGTCGTCGGGGCGATTGTCGGCGTGTTGGTGCTGAAGCGGATTCCGCAAGCTGTCTTCAACACGATCGTGTTGTCTTTGGCCGCCTTGGCTGCATTGCGCATGGTTTTGTGGTAACGCGTTCGGTGCGCATGAAAGAAAGCCCGGCCGTTTCAGATAGCCGGGCTTTCGCAGAGGTCAGCAAGTCGGTTCTGCTTCGAATTATCGCTGCAGAACGCGACACGTCGTCAGCCGATCTTGCAGGCGTTTCACAAGACCGCCTTTTATCGCACTGATTGCTGTTGCGATCACGAAACTTGCCGCGCCCAAGGCCAGTGGAGTCAGCGAATCCGAACCGAGTTGCGTGTTGAGCACCCCGTACGACGCCCAAAGGCCGGCGAACCACGTCACCACCGCATGCGCCAACGCGGCATACAGCCACCACTTCTCTGTGACCAGCCACCAGTAGATCCCGGCGATGATGGTCATGGCGAGCAAGTAGCCCAGTCGCGCCAGCTCGGAAATCTCTACGAACCCGATCGAGGCGATTGCCACCGTCACGCCGAACGCTGCTAGTGCGATGCCCGCTTTGCGAAGGAATGCTGCAAACCGATCGCGATAGATCCAGCCGGTCACAAGGACACCGGCCATCAGCAGATGAAAGGGAAACACACCGCCCAACGCCGTAAACTGCGTATCGTGCCACGCGATCGTGGATGCGCCGATGAGACAAAGACAGGATGCGGCGCATCGCCGGGAGCCACCTCCGTTGGCGGCCAACACGAGTTGAAGGCCGCCAATTGTTGCCAGCGGCCACCAATTCAGAGTGCTGAGCGTTTCAAGGCCCACCGTCTGCCGGTCCACGATGATTAATAGGGCCAGCATGGCGACCAAACCAAGTTCTGCTCCCAATAGCCTTCGATACCAGCTATAGCCATAGAAGGCCACCAGACCCAAGAGTGCCAGCCAGACCGGAGATCCCGCGGTCTGCTGAAGCATGTCCAGAAACCTACGGTAAACGTAGTTGTCGCCCATGGGGATCGAGAGCACCAACAGGACGGGCGCGAGGCCCATGAGCATGACCTGAAGTCCTCTCCATCGCTGGACGACGGACAGTTCAAGCAACAGCAACAGCAAAGCGAACAGAAAGGGCACGAGATAATAGGCCCCGAAACCGTTCTGCAGCCCCATGATGTTGAACGACTGGGACAAGACATAGGACCGTACGCCTACGGCAAACGCAAGAAAGCCGAACGCCGTCCAGGGAAACCAAGGCCATGGCCACGGCGTGCCGTTCTTGGCAACGAAAGCCGCACCACGGCGCAAGGCAGGAATCAGTGTCAGAAACGCGAGACCCGCCAGCGCTGGAAACAGATAGATCCGCCAAGTTATTGCGGCCACGGACGCTTCCGTCAGTTTCGGCGAAAGGCACAGCGGATAGAAGAAGAACAGGCCCAAGATCAAGTAATAAGGCGTCCGAAACAAAGCCGGAAACCTGATTCCCAAGCCGGATAGCAGCCCCTCGGAGACAAGCGCCGAGAAGCAGAAGCCGAACAACAACAACCGAAAGGCCGTTCCAGACGAGACGGCACAGATTTCGTCAAAGCTCATGGAAAGCGCGGCGAATTGAAGCAATAGAATAAGGACGATGGATCGTGCGTCTTCCCAGACTCGACCAAGCTTGATGACCAAAAAAGCCGCAACCGCCATCAGTGCGGTGTATCCGCACAACGACATAATCAAGAGCCACGGATCGTCAACCTTTGCATCTTTCGATCCAAAGGCGACGTAGATTCCGTACAGCATCAAACCGGCGCTGATCAGATAGAAAGGATTGTGTGTATAGATGAATCTGACCAACCCGGGCAATCGTTCCCGGGAAATCATGGTAGTTCTCCTTTCAGAGCAAGGAACACCAAACGACAAATAGGAAATTGAAGTGAGGGGTATTTGAGAGGATCACGGCACTACCGGCCTGATCGCAAAGGAGGTCCGCGCGCACGGGGACACACACAGCAAGACTGCTCGCGCACGATGGCGGCGACGAGAACGCACGCCGACAATGGCACGCCGAGCCACACCGGGTTGGTAAGTACCCAGCGCATGGCCAAACACCTAGAGGAGAATCGGCCAAACGACGTCGCCGGTGTGAAAGACGGATCGAGCAGATAAGAAGAGTGCACACAACGCCCGACAACGTTGCTGACCACTACCTATACCCTACTCGAAATAGGGGCCTGCGCCAAGTTTAGCTCGGTTTGCGCACCGCGTTTCACCAGCCCGAATAGCAAGGATTGCAGGCTTACCGAATGGAAACGTCAAGGGTGGGGCTGCGCATCGGCCTTGGCAGACGGAGGCTGTGCGTCCAGCGGCAATGCGACAATGTTGTCGAACCAGGCTGGTACGCGATGGGCTCGAACGCCGATGGCTCCGGAGAGGATCGGGTTCTTCTCGTCAGTAATGTCGATCCGCAAGCCTTGATCCGGATCGGCCGAAGGGTGCATGCGGTTGAACCACACACGGATCCGAGGCCCCTCGACCGCCACGCGGATTTGATTCCACACACCTGGTATCGTCTTGCAGTCAAGCTTGTCCAGGTCGAATTCGGCCAGGGGCTGCCAGTTGTTCTCCATCTTGCCGAGGTAGAGCTTTTGCGCGTCGAATCCGACGTAGTAACCGCGCATCTCGTCATAGCCGGGGCCTGGATCGCGCGCGCGAAAAATCAACCCGGCGTTGCCCCTGTCGTCGGACCGGAGCATCACCCGGCCCTCCAACACATAGTCGGTCCACTTCACGTCGCCAGCCACCATCTTCGTACCGGCCTCGACCGATAGGTATCCGCTTCCGTCCTGACCGGGCCCGCCGTAAGTCGTCCAGCCAGGGCGACTTGGTGGCGACGGCGCGTCTTGGAAGTCGTCGAAAAACAGGGCCCGCGATTGACCGGTCACGTAACGGCGAACGGCCTCGGCCTCGGCCAACGAAACGGGTGTGGCATCCGGCCACATGAGGCCGCACCACGGCACGGTCGGCTCGGGCGTACCTTCCGGCGTACCCCAGTACCACCGGCAGTTGGAATTGCCCACCATCAGTTCCCAACATAAGTACACGCCGGGAACGTACTTGTTGGTGTCCTTGCGAGACTGGAGCCAGTGGATCACCTCGCAGGGCTCACCGTTGCTCGGCCGCGGCGCGTACCATCGAGCACCGGCCTCGGTAAAGACACAGCCCTTGGCAGGATTGACGTCTGCCTGCTGGTCCCAGCGTGTAAAGGCGGCCCGGTAGTTGTGAGCGTCGACGATGTCGGTGGCCTCGTTGTCGTCCCAGCAGGAGATCACCGGTTGCACCGGCGCCACTTCCTTGGCCCAGGCGTAGCCGAGCTTGCGGAGACGGGCCGAGTAGGGTGACTTCAAATGCGGCTCATTGAAGATCTCCCACCACAACACGCGCCGGTCGTCGCGATGCGCTCGGATCGCCGCCTGCACGTAAGGCTTGAACCTCTCCGGTTCTTCGGGATCACGATCACGATCCTGAGGACAGGCGGCCCAACGCCCATTGTGATAACCCTTGACCGGTTCGGTCGGTTTGTCGAGAAAGATGCCCTCGTGCCGATGGCAATCATCAAAGAACACGAAACCCGGCTTAATCCCATGCCGGTCGCATATCTGCAAGAACCGTTCGATGTTGGTCAGAAACGTCTCCTTTTCTTCATCGAAGTTGATGTTGTGCAGGTAGACGCGTAACGTCGATATTCCGAAATACTCCTGTGCCGCTGCCAGTTCCTTCTCTACGATGTCGGCTCGGAAATCGTGCCAGAATTGCACTTGGTTGACTGCGTAAGCCGGAGTGTAGTTGGCGCCGACCCGTCCATCGGTCGGTGGTTTGCGGTTGACGGTGTACACCTCATCTGCGCTCGCGACTTGTGCGTCGACTATCGCACAGAGTGTGCCAATCGTGAAAAGTGCGCAGATTCCCTTCGCTAGATTACGGTGGATAACCAGTTGCTTTGCTGACATGTGGAATAAGCCTCGGTCTTAACGAATCTCGTTTGGCGTGGTCTACAGACGTTTGAGTTTCTCGATCAGTCGTTTCTTTGTTTCCGTGTGGTCAACCGAATCGGCAAGGTTGTTCCACTCATCGGGATCATTGTCGAGGTCATACAACTCCTCAGAGCCATCGGCGTATCGTATGTATCGCCAACGTTCCGTACGGACAGACACATTGCTCGGATCGAACGTGGTGAGAACGGCTCGACCAGTGCTGCGTTCGGGTTCGCGCAACAACGGTACGAGCGACTGGCCGTCGAGGTTGTCAGGTGCGTCGATGGCGCAGAGGTCCGCGAGTGTGGGATAGATGTCGATCAGGCCTACCGGTTGGTCACAGCGCGATCCAGCGGCAGCGAAGTGATCGGCCACGTTCTTTGGTGGAACGATGATCAACGGAACCTTGGTGGATCGTTCCCATCCGGTCCACTTGCCCCAATGCTGTTTCTCGCCCAAATGCCAACCATGATCGGACCACAGCACGATTGCCGTGTTGTCGCCGATGGAAGAGCTGGCCAGTGCGTCCAGCAGTCGACCGATTTCGTAATCGACATATGTGACGCACACGAGGTAAGCCTCGACCGCATCGCGCCATTGCTTGTGCTTCACGACCGTCCCGTGACTGCCTGCAGTCACCGGTTCGAGGGCCCAGCGTTTGGCGATCTCGCTTAAGTCATCCAAGTCATCATCCTTGATCGGCGGCAGCTCGCCGGGGGAATCGGCAAAACGATCGAAGAATCGCTTCGGAGCCCACAGCGGGATATGCGGTCGGTAGTAGCCAACGCCGAGGAAGATTGGCTTGTCGTGAGCCCGCTTGATCTTCTCGATCGCCCAATCGGTGATTTGTGTGTCACCGAAGTCGGAATCGGGAACGTCCCATGGTCCCCAGTCGAAGGATTCGCCGTCATGGCGATCTGGTCCTCGGTCCGAAGGCATTCTGTTCAACGGCAAGATCACCTCGCGCCCGATGCTATCGTTTGTTACGTGACGTGGATTGTCGGTGCCCTTGCTTGGCAGTTCTTCATCCGTGTATTGGACTGCCTTCTTCGACAATGGGCTCCATCGCTGTTCCGTGCCGAAGTACTCGTCGAACGCTGCTTTTCCTCGCGAGTGTAATAGCTTCCCGGTTCCAAGTGTTTGGTAACCAGCCTGCGAAAAGGTTTTTGGCAGCAGGTTGGCATTTGGGTACAGTCGGTCAATCGGACCGCTCCGATTCGACCAGACCCCTGTGACCTGCGGCATCTGCCCGGCGAACACGGCCGCTCGCGACGGATTGCAGGCCGGTGCAGCACAATGGGCATTCGTAAACAACACGCCGCGCGCCGCCAATCGATCCAAGTTCGGAGTCAGTGCCTGCGGATGTCCTTTCATACAGCCGATCCAGTCATTCAGATCGTCGACTGCAATGAACAGGACATTGGGCTCTTCTGCTGACTGCGTGGTCGTCGCAACAGCCAAAGCGGCTAACCCGGATATTTCATCCGCTATTGGAAAAGAGATCTAGCGCGACGGCCCAA
>CAZUAH010000371.1:0-13714 GCA_964617665.1 uncultured Pirellulaceae bacterium | reverse complement strand
CCATCGAGGTCGCCAACAGGATCGGCTATCCGCTGATGGTACGCCCGTCGTTTGTACTTGGCGGTCGAGCCATGGAGGTCGTGCACGACGAACAGATGCTCAAGCATTACATGGCTGCCGCAGTCGACGTCTCGCCCGAGCGGCCAATCCTGATCGACAAATTCTTGGCCAACGCGATCGAAGTGGAAGCCGACGCCATTGCCGACGGCGAGGATGCCTTTGTTCCAGCCGTTATGGAGCACATCGAATTGGCCGGAGTTCATTCGGGCGATTCCGCGTGTGTGATTCCGCCCATCAGCCTGCCTGCCAAGCATATCGACACCATCTACCAGTACAACCGGAAGATTGCCATCGAGATGAACGTGGTGGGGTTGATGAACATCCAGTACGCGATTCACGAGGACACCGTTTACATCTTGGAGGCGAATCCTCGCGCCAGCCGTACCGTGCCGCTGGTGTCCAAGGTCTGCAATATTCCTATGGCTCGGATTGCCATGCAGATCATGATGGGCAAGAAGCTGGCGGATATGGACCTGGCCCGGAAGTCCATTCCTCACTTTGGCGTGAAGGAAGCGGTCTTCCCGTTCAACATGTATCACGAGGTGGATCCGATCCTCGGTCCGGAGATGCGCAGTACGGGCGAAGTGCTGGGAATGGCGAATTCGTTTGGCCTAGCCTTCTACAAGGCCCAGGAAGCCACCCAACAGAAACTGCCCTTGGAAGGAACGGTTTTGATAACCGTTGCCGACCGCGACAAGCCCGCCGTGCGCGAGGTCGCCCGCCGCTTTGCGGAACTGGGTTTCAAGATCAAGGCGACCAACGGCACCCAGGCTTTCCTGGCTGAAGCCGGGATCGAGTCAGAGCCGGTTGTGAAGATGCGCGAAGGGCGGCCGAACATCACAGACGCCATCATCGACGGCGAGATCCAAATGGTGATCAACACGCCTCGCGGCAAAGCCAGCAAGGCCGATGACGCCTATATCCGACAGACGGCAATCAAGTGCAATGTGCCATATGTCACCACACTCGCCGCGGCAGTTGCCGCCGCCAAAGGCATTGCCGCATGCCGGAAAGGCCATGGCCGCGTGAAGAGCTTGCAGAGCTACCACGGCGACATTGTGTGAGACGACTGGCCGTCGGCGTGGTCTGGCGGCAAGCGTAGAACTTGGGGCGGGTGCGAGCAGGGCGCCCGCCCCATTTGCTTCTGCCGTTGGGCTCAGAGGTACTCCTGCAATCTTGCAGGGAATTCCTGATAGCTAAAGAGCCGATCGTACTCGATCAAGCCGGACAAGGCTCGCGAGAAGATCCGATGCTCTCGTTCTTCAAGAATTGCGATGGGGTTAAGTCCGCCAACCACGACTACGCCGACTCGCCCGTTCGTCACAGGGATCTGCAGCAAAGATTGGCCCGGTAGGCCCAACTCCATGATGGCGTCCAGCCCGACCTCTTTCAGACGCTCTCCAATGTTGACCAGACGCTGCCGGCTTTCTCCAGGGACCTCGCGGAAACTCGCACCGATAAGGCCATTGCCATCTTTGACCGCACCATGATAGTCGGTCATGCCGCTGCGGATGAAAACCTCCAGCGGGTCGATGCTTGTTCCCTCGTAGTGGATCATCTCCACAAAGTGAAATGCCTTACCATCCTTCAGCCTCAACAGACCGCCAAAACGAGACGTCATGGGAATGCCGTGTTTTAGCAGGATGCCGTTCAGCGTGATGGAGCAGACCGTACAGAAGCCCACCTTATCTTGCGGAACAGTCAGCTCGCCCACGGTTTCCCCTGGACCGACAAGCGTCATCAACCGGCCCATTCCGTAGCTCTCGCCAAAGACCGAACAGACCGTCTCGACGCAACTGTTTAGCTGATGGGGATCAACCATCGACGTGTTGACCACCACCGTGCCGCTGCGCATGGGCAGGTCGAAAGTCATGCGGTAGATCATCTCATCGATCTTAGCCGAGAGATAACCGGGCCGTTGGCTAATCTGCGAAGATTGAAGTTCTGCCAGCCCGGCGTCGGTGATCTTCCTCCCTCGCCTTCCGTGGGCGACGGTCAGACCTGCCTCGTCCAATTCCTTCAAGTGGAAACGGACAGTCCTTTCGCTGAAGTCGAAACCGCTGAGGGAAAGCAGTTCCGTGATCCTGGAAGAGGTGACCGGCTCGCTCTGTTCCTTGAGCACAGTAAGGATAGATATCTTTTTGTCCAGTTTTCTTGGCACTTTTCTTGGCTCCGTATCTGGCAAATATGCCGCTGCCGATCCGGCATCTTGGCCCAGGTCGTAACCATACCAAGCAGATTGGCAAATCGCAAGGTTTTTTTGCCGGAGATGTAGGTGTTGCGGCAATTGTGCCATAACTCGGGCGTTGCGAGAGGCTTGACAGTAGTATCTCGCGACTCTACAAGAGCTCGTGCGGCATGTTTATGCCGAAGATTTGATCGTCAGATGCCGAAATAAAGGGTACTGAGTTCACTCAGGATGCCCGTATCGCTTGGGTGGATCGCCGTATACCTACCGTCGGTGCCATCCCCAACCCTTTTCCGAGCACGGGTTTTTCTCCCATTTGGACAACATCTCTCATTAAGCGTTCGGGCCACCCCTGACGCCCACTTTCCTAGCCGAGGAAGAACATGGAGTTGGATAAGGTTGATGCGATATTGGAGGGAAAGGGTGCAAGACCCTTTGATGTGATGGAAGCCCTCCAGGATATCCAGGAGGAGTTTCGATATCTCCCCGAAGAGGCAATGTGCCGTGTGTCGGAGGCACTGGAAGTCCCGCTGATCGAGGTCTTCCGTTTGGCGAATTTCTACAAAGCTTTTTCGCTGAAGCCGCGCGGGCGGCATTTGATTACGGTGTGCGAGGGCACTGCTTGTCACGTGCAGGGTTCGCCGAGAGTGGTCGAGGAGGTCCTTGCCCAGTTGAATGTCGATGCGGGCGAGACGACGAAAGATGGTGCTTTCACGGTCGAAACAGTCAACTGTGTCGGCGCCTGTGCCTTGGCCCCGGTGGTGATCATCGATGGCAATTACTACGACCACATGACGCCTGCAAAGTTGCGCGATCTGTTGAAGACGATCCAGCAACAAGACGAGGAGGTGGCGGCCCATGCCTAGAATTCAGAGTCTCGAAGACCTTGCCTCGCTGAGAGAAGAACTCAGCAAGGAACGCGATTCATACACGGCCAGAGTGATCCTCTCTTCCGGCACATGTGGACAAGCTGCTGGGGCTATGGCGGTGCAGAAGGCGCTCGAAAAGCATCTGAGCGAAGGCGGGCTGAGTGACCGCGTCGATTTGCGTGTCACCGGCTGCCAGGGCTTCTGTCAGTACGAACCGCTTGTCATTGTGGAGCCGCTCGATGTCCTCTATTGCCGCGTCAAGCCGGAAGACGTCGGCGAGATCGTTTCCGAATCGTTGGACAAGGGGAACGTTGTCGAACGCCTCTTGTTCACGGATTCCGTTTCCGGGGCAAAGATCCGGAAGGAGGAAGACCTTCCTTTCTTCGCCAAGCAAGACCGCCAGTTGATGAGTCAGAACCGCCGCATGGACCCCTGCGATATAGGCGACTACGTCGCTAACGGTGGCTACTCGGCTCTGGCCAAGATCCTAACGGGCATGGCGCCCGCGGACGTCATCCAGGAAGTGAAGGCGTCGGACCTGCGCGGACGCGGCGGTGGCGGCTACCCGACAGGTCGCAAATGGGAGCAGTGTAGTGCCGCAGAAGGCGACCAACGCTACGTCATCTGCAATGCGGACGAGGGCGACCCGGGGGCGTACATGGACCGAGCCCTTCTGGAGGGCAACCCCCACAGCGTCCTCGAAGGCATGATGATCGGTGCATTCGCCATCGGCTCCTCGGAAGGTTTCGTGTACGTACGAAGAGAGTACCCCCTGGCGGTACTTCACATTCAGAAGGCGATCGAGCAAGCCAGAGAACTGGGCCTGTTGGGCGAGAAGATCCTGGGCACGGATTTCAGTTTAGACATCCAGGTCGTTCGTGGCGGTGGCGCGTTTGTGTGTGGTGAATCGACGGCGCTGATGGCCTCGCTAGAAGGCAAGGTCGGAGAACCCCGCGCCAAAGACGTCCACACGGTCGAGAAAGGCTACCTGGAACAGCCGACCGCGCTGAACAACGTCGAAACCTGGGCAAACGTGCCCAAAATCATCTTGGACGGTGCGGCCGACTTCGCCGCTCGCGGTACAGAGGGCAGCAAGGGCACAAAGATCTTTGCGTTGACCGGCCAGGTCAAAAACACCGGGCTGGTCGAGGTGGATATGGGCACCAGCCTGCAGAAGGTCATCTTCGACATCGGCGGCGGTCCAAAGGATGGCAGGCAGATCAAGGCGGTTCAGACCGGCGGGCCATCGGGTGGGTGTTTACCCGAATCCGAATTCCACTTGCCGCTGGACTTCGACGAGTTGTACGAAGCCGGCTCGATGATGGGCTCCGGCGGCATGGTCGTCATGGACGATTCGGCCTGCATGGTCGATGTGGCCAAGTACTTCCTGACCTTCCTCCAGGACGAGTCCTGTGGCAAGTGCGTGACGTGCCGAATCGGTATCAGCCGCATGTTGGAGATCGTCACCGATATCTGCGAAGGCCGGGGCACCTCGGAGCAACTGGACCTGCTGGAGGATCTGGCCTGGACGGTTTCCGTTGGCTCGCTTTGCGCTCTGGGTAAGACCTCGCCCAATCCAGTCCTCTCAACGCTGAAGTACTTCCGGGATGAGTTCGAAGCACATATCGAACAGAAAGAGTGCCCGGCGTTTGTCTGTCGTGCACTCTATCGCTACGAGATCGATCCCGATACGTGCGCGGTTTGCGGGGAATGCGAGGAAGACTGCCCTGTCGACGCGATTAGCGTCGATGAATCGGACGAGTACAAGATTGATAACAACATTTGCACGCGGTGTGGGCTTTGTGCGGAGAAGTGTCCGAGCGAGGCTGTTAACAGAGTAGCAGGAATAGCTCATGTGTGAAACGGTTACCATCACGATTGACGACGAAACGGTCGAGACGACCGAAGGCAAGAGCGTTCTTGCGGCGGCGTTGGAAGCGGGGATTTGTATTCCTAATCTTTGCTACCTGCCGGAGACTCCGCCCACGGGAGCTTGTCGTATTTGCGTGGTCGAGGTCGAGAAGAACGGCCGAACCAAGATGACCGCCTCGTGCACGCTGGAGGCTAAAGAAGGCATGGTGATCCATGCCCACTCCGAGAATGTGTTGCGAGCTCGGCGCAACATCGTCGAACTCTTGCTGGCAGAGGTTCCTGAGTCGGACGTGCTTCAGGCGATTGCCGAGCGTCTGGAAGTGGACGAAGTTCGCTATCCGGAGCGCGAAGAGGATTGCATCTTGTGTGGCCGGTGCGTGGCGGCATGCGCCGTCGTTGCCGGTACGGGAGCCAAAGGCTCGATCGGCCGGGGCAGTGAGCGGCACATCGGTTTGCCTTTGTACCAGGATAAGTACTGTCAGAAATGCGATGAGTGCAAGGAACGCTGCCCTCTGGAGATCGATGCCGTATCCAAGAGAGGAAAGCCGGGAGGCGTATGCGGCTCGGAGCTTTCCAAGAACGACGAGTGCCCGGAGATCTGCGAAGACTGTGTGCTCGAATGACAAAACGAACGAAGTAATCACAATCACTCAAACGAAAGAGGACATGAAATGGGGAACCTGGAACGACCGAACTCGAATGAATGTTTGGAGACGGAAAACCGTTCGACCAGTGTAGCGCCGCAATCCGGCCTGTGCACGCGTTGTATGGACGGCTGCAAAGGCGGTTGTGATGTTTGGAAGGCTTCCTTCCGCGGCCGTGAACTCCTGTACCCGGGGCCCTTTGGGCACTTGACCGCCGGTGGCGACAAAGAATACCCGGTCGACTATTCCCACTTGAACATCATGGGGTACGCTTTGGGCGCCGAGGGGCTGCCCGAGGGTATGCCTGCCGACCCGGACCACGCCCAATTCCCGAACGTCAGCACCGAGACGGAGTATGGTGTAAACGACAAGATCAAATTGAAGGTACCTGTTTTCACCGGTGCGCTCGGGTCAACCGACGTCGCGAGGAAGAACTGGGAGCACTTTGCGATGGGGGCGGCGATTGCCGGCATTTCGTGCGTTTGCGGCGAGAATGTCTGCGGAATCGATCCCGGTCTGGAACGGGACGCGAATGGCAAGGTGACAGAGGCTCCCGATATGAGGCGGCGGGTGGAATCGTATCGGAAGTACCGCGAAGCTCCCTACGGCGACATCATGGTCCAGATGAATGTCGAAGACACGCGTCTGGGAGTGGCCGAGTACGTGGTGGACAAACTTGATGTCACCACCATGGAACTGAAATGGGGCCAAGGTGCCAAGTGCATCGGCGGCGAGATCAAGGTAGACACGCTGGAGCGAGCACTGGAACTGCAGAAGCGCGGGTATATCGTCACGCCCGATCCGTCCAACGAAGCCAATCAGGCGGCATTCAAGGCCGGTGCGATCACGGAATTCGAGCGGCATTCGCGACTCGGCTTCGTGGACCAGGAAGGCTTTATGCAGGAAGTCGAGCGTCTTCGCGGCTTGGGCGCCAAACGAGTCACGCTCAAGACGGGTGCCTACCCGATGCGCGAGCTGGCCATGGCGATCAAATGGTCGTCGGACGCCAAGATCGACTTGCTGACGATCGACGGCTCCGGCGGAGGCACGGGAATGAGCCCCTGGCGCATGATGCAGGAATGGGGAGTCCCAACGTTCTACCTGCAGTCCATGACGAACGAACTGGTTGGGATGCTGCAGAAGACGGGCGCTTTCGTCCCCGACATCGCCATGGCCGGTGGATTCTCGACCGAGGATCACATCTTCAAGGTGCTGGCTATGGGTGCACCGTTCACCAAGGCCGTCTGCATGGGCCGCGCCCTGATGATTCCGGGCATGGTTGGCAAGAACTTCGACGAATGGATCAAGACCAAGAAGCTGCCCAAGGAAATCAAGCCTTTCGGCAGCACCAAGGAAGAGCTGTTCGTGTGCTACGAAGAGGTCAAGGCCAAGTACGGAGCCGAGGCCGACGAGATGCCCCTCGGAGCAATCGCCCTGTATAGCTTCGCTCAGAAGCTCCAGGTCGGCCTACAGCAACTGATGGCCGGTGCTCGACGTTTCAACACCACCTGCCTCACCCGTGACGACCTGTGCTGCCTGACCGAAGAAGCGGCCAAGATTAGCGGAATTCCGTATGTCATGGACGCCTACCGGGCGCAGGCAATGGATATCATGAATGGCAACGGAGCCGGGTAGGCGGCCCGTCGTCCACGAATCGCCCGCGTTCGTAGGTGTCGCAGTCGACTGCCTCTGACGCGGGCGACGGTGTGTTTTACGCGAAACGCCCACGGGTCCTGATCCGTGGGCGTTGTGCGTCGGTTCTCTGAACCGAGACAGTCAGACAACTATAAGACCGGAGCCAACTGCAATGAAGTTGATCGTTGCACTCATACGGTCCAGCCAGCTTGAGTCGGTCAAGGCTGCGTTGGCCGATGTCGAGATTTTTCGGCTGACGGTGATGGATTGCCAGGGATTTGGCCGCCAGAAGGTGCAGGCAGATGTTCCCCGTGGGGGCGATGTCGCCGTGAATCTGCTCCGCAAGGTGCAGCTTCAGATCGCGGTGAATGAAGAACACGTAGATCGTACAGTCAAAGCAATCAAAGACGGCGGCCGAACCAGCGAGAACGGTGAGATTGGCGACGGCAAGGTATTTGTGCTCCCGCTTGAAGACTGTATCCGCATACGCACCGGCGAACGCGGCGACGAAGCGATTTGACAGAGAACTAGCACAGCAACTCTCGAAGCCGTCGTTGCGCCATCTTGCAGTATTCTTCCGCGCAGTCGATGCCGATGTACTTTCGGCCGAGGCGTTTGGCCACCAGGGCTGTTGTGCCACTGCCCATGAAGGGATCCAGTACCACGCCATCTTCAGGTGATCCGGCCAAGATACACGCTTCTACCAGGGCTTCCGGGAATACCGCAAAATGGGCATCGCGGAACTTCGATAACGGGATCGACCAAACCGTTCGCTTGTTGCGACCCTTTGGGTGAAACGCCTGATCCCAACGTCCGTCGTGCAGGTTCGAGTCACCCTCGTTCTTGCCCTTCTCCGGCGTGCCGTCGCGTTTGAAGAAGTGATTTCGCCCACCGCGCATCTTGCTTTTCTCGCTGAAGGTCACATGGGGCTCGCGGATCGCGTCTGCGTCGTAGTAGTAGTCTTTGGACTTTGTGAAGAAGAACACATACTCGTGGTCCGTGGTCGGTCGCGTCTTGGCCGATGACGGCATGGCGTTGGGCTTGTGCCAGATGATATCGCTCCGAAGTATCCATCCTTCGTTCTTCAGCGCCAACGCAACCTGCCAGGGCATGCCCAGTTGTTCGCCCTTCACGTACTTGTCGCCAATGACCAACCAGAGGGATCCCGTGTCCTTTAACACTCGAAGGCACTCGGTGAAGACCTGCGCTAGGCGATGGACGTACTCGTCGGGCGTCTTTTCCAGCCCGATTTGTCCGTCTCCGCGATAATCGCGTTGGCGGAAGTACGGCGGGCTGGTCACGATCGTGTCGACCAGTCCTTTCGGGAATCCCTCCAGGCAATCCAATGCCTGGCCATGAATGATTCGGTTGACGAGTTTCCGCCGACTATCTGCTGGCCTGCTTTTCACCGGGGCGTGTCCTCCGTGCATGTCCACGGGGCCTTTTTACCCGATCCGGTACGCAGGAAAAGCCCACCTCACAGAAACTTGTTGCAGAGTTGAGAAACTTCCGCCGATCCGAGGTGTTTGATCTTTTGTCGGTACGTTATGCTTTAGACGATGGGGTGGCAGAGAGTAGGCCCACCGGTCAGATTGGTAATTCGACCGGAATGGCGGGGGATTCCTTCGCACGGGTACATGACTCTTTGCCCCTTGATCTGGCGTAACGGTCCTATCGACATGTCCCGAGATATCGACAGCCGGGGCCCAAGCGTTGACGCTCACTGAAACCATCGAATTTGAAAAGACGAGCTACGAAGCGAGCGATCCTGACGTTCGGTTGATGTTGCAGGTGCGCGACGACAATGCCGCGGCGTTTGAAGAGCTAGTGGTGCGCTACCAGGGCAGGTTAATCACTGTGTTGGAGAACATTGTACGCAGCCGCGACAGGGCCGAGGAGTTGGCCCAGGATGTGTTTCTGCGAGTTTTCCGCGCCCGGAAGAACTATGCCCCAAACGCGAAGTTTTCGACTTGGCTGTACACCATCGCACACAACGTAGCCAGCAACGCGCTGCGGTCGATGTCGCGGCGGCGCGAAGTGAATGTGACCGTCGAACAAAGCGGTGTGCTGTCAGTCAAACCGCTGGAAGCCATGGCTCGTGCCCCCAGTGGCTTAATGCCCACGCGACAGGTGGATAAGGCTGAAATGGCGGAAGTGGTACGACTCGCGATTGATTCCCTGAACGAGCGTCAGCGCATGGCTCTTCTGCTGTCGAAATTCGAGCAGATGAGTTACGCGGACATCGCTCGGACAATGGAGTTGTCGGTCCAGGCCGTCAAGTCTTTGCTTTCGCGAGCAAGGGAAAACCTTCGACTTGTTCTGGAACCTTACATCGAGGAGGGCGCCAGGCCATGAACGCAGACGATCGCCCCCCCCGAAGCGACTAATGAGATGATTGAAGAGTTGGTGGCATACCTGGACGGTGAACTGGATGCGGAGGCGAGCCGTGATGTCGAGCGCCGGCTATCGCAGGACGCTCAGTATCGTCAGAAGCTCCGCCAACTGCAGAAATCGTGGGATCTGCTGGACCGCTTGCCCAAAGCCGACGTTAGCGATGTCTTCACGCAGAGCACTGTAGCCATGATCGCAGTGACGGCGGCAGATGACGTGGAGGAAATGAAGACGAAAAACACCAAGCGGAAGAAGACCGTCTGGTGGTTGGGTACCGGCAGCATCGCAGCGTCGTTTCTGGTTGGGTACTTGCTGGTTTTTGCTGTGGCCAATCGAGAGAACAAGCGGCTCCTGCGCGATCTGCCTGTCATCGAGCGGATGGACGAGTACCGTTACGCCGACAGCATCGAGTTCCTCCAAATGCTGGACGCCGAGGGACTGTTTGCGGAGGAAGAGATCGAAGATGAGATCTAAACCGCAAGTGAGGACGTGGCGATGTGACACACGCTCTCTTCGTGAAGAGAGGCCCGCTCTCGGTGTCCTCGGTGTGGCCGCTCTGGTTGCGTCTGTGCTTTCCGTTGTGTTCTTTGTTGCCCAGCAAGCAGTGGCCGGTTCGGAGGGCTCTCAAGAAGCGGTTATCAAACGGCTCGACGAAATGTCGGCGGCCGAGAAGAAGGAACTGCAGCGGAAGCAGGAGCGATTCTACGGACTGTCTGTCGAAGAGCAGGATCGCCTGAAGAGAATTCATCGAGATATCTCACATGACACGCGAGCCGTTCATTTACGTGGTGTGATGGAGCGATATGCGAGTTGGTTGAAGACACTACCATCCGGCCAACGGGCGGACCTGCTGAGTTTGCCGCCGAAAGAGCGCATCGAAATGATCAAGGGGCTGATGCAGAAGCAGCACACCTCGCGATTTCGAGGCATCGTCACCCACGAGCTGGCAGAAGAAGACTCCGTGGCAATCGTCAAATGGATGGACGACTTCGTCAAGCGGCACGAGCAGGAGATCCTGGCTCGGATGCCGATGCTGAAGGAGAGATTGGCACAGCTTGACGACCCGAAGAGACGGCAGATGCTGATCCACGTGGCACTTCGGTTTTCGGGCCGGAAAGACGTGCTGCGACCGAACCAAGAGGATATCGAACGCCTGAAGAGCCAACTTTCGCCCAAGGCGCGGCTGGAACTTGACAAAGCTCAGCAAGAGGGACATTTGGCAGAACTGGCCCAGCGATGGATGCGAGCGGCCATGTTCAGCAAGATAACGTCGGCGCCCGTGGATCGCGACGAGTTACGTCAATTCTACAATGATGTAGCGTCGAAGGATCCAAAGATGCGCGAGTACCTCGATAACATGCGGCCCGATGAGATGCTGGCCGAGTTGACTCGCATGTACAACCGCCACCGCTTCGAGCAGTTCTTCGGTGGCGAGAAGCCGCCGTTTATCCGGCCGGGCAGCGGATGGCGAGGCCGTGGTTACCCAGGGCGAACTGGCGAACGCAAACCACCATTCGGTGGGCTGCCCAGACGTCCCCAGGACAACCGGCAGGTGCCTGATTCAAGGAAGGCTCCTCCGTAGCGGAAACAGCGCGTCACTGATCCAAGTCTTCACGCCGATTTGTGACCAGCGGTGGCAATGTCGTCGCCAGGTAGTACGCCCTGGGCGCGTTCATATCAAGCCAAGTTGCGAGGTCTAAACTCTGCCCGTTCGTTTCGATCAGACCGGGAATCTCCAATAGTGACTCCAAGCGTGACGAAGGACGCTTCAGTTCGACAACCCTTGTCTTTCCTTTGTCTAGTTGGGCCAGTTCGATCGCGCGGTCGATGGCGGCCTCGATGAAGTCGATTTCGTCCACCAACCCGTGCTTCTTGGCCTGCATCGCGGTGAAAGGTTCGCCCGTAGCCAATTGGTCCAGAGCGTCGGGGTGCATGCGAAACGCCGGCCTTCCCTCTTTGATGATGTCCTTGAAACGGCCGAAAGCCTCATCGAGATAGGCCTGCAATACCTGGCGATGGTCCTCGGACATCGGACGTGTCATACTTAGCATCCCTTTGCGCGGATGAGTGACAAGCGTGTCGTCTTTGACGTCGAAACGCGCCAGCAAGCCACTAAGGTCGTAGTGCGGAATCATGACTCCGATCGAGCCAGTTGTTGTCGTCGGTTCCGCGAAGATCGCCTTCTTTTGGTCACCTACAGCCATCGAGACGTAGTAGCCCCCGCTAGCCGCGATGCCGCCCATACTAACGACAAGTGGAATCGCCTTCTCTTTTCGCAGTTTCTTCAAGTGGTGGTGGATGTAGTCGGATCCGTAGATCGTCCCGCCAGGCGAATCAACACGTAGGACGACCGCTTTCACGTCGTCGTCGTCACGTATCCGGTCGATCTGCCGTTTGACGGATTTCCCATTCAGAATCGCGCCGGTGATGGAGATAATCGCGACCTTGTTCCGGCCATACTTGTAGCCAGAGTGATACTTCTCCTCGATCCCCTCCGTTGTATCGAAATAGTCGTCCATGGCCACATCCTGCATCTTCAACAGGACCGCCAACAGGATCGCGCACGCGGCAAACCCCGCCCATCCGAGCCAGCAGGCGACCCTCCCCAGGCGACCGCCGCCGGTCTGCAGCACTATGGTCTGAGTTGGTACTTGGCGTTCTCTGGGCTGTTCGGGACGTTCGGGGGTGGAATCGTGGTTGGTTTCTGCCATCCTAGGCCTCCTCTTAGCAAGGCATTTCGCTGTATTTCATTGTAATTAGCAACTGGAATACGGCAACTTGACGGCTGGTGTTGCCGACCGAGTACCGTTTTCGTTAAGCTACGCGGCAGGATTTGGAGCTTCTCTAGGGTAATCGATTCGGAAAAGGAGTTGCACAGTGATAGTGGCTGCGTCGACGGAGTGTTATTACGGGTTGCCGCTGAACCAAGCCGTTGACAAGATCATTGATCTGGAGTTTACCAACGTCGAAATCGACATCCACGAGGGCGGTAACCATTTGCGCCCGTCGCAGGTCGCGGCCAATTTGGACGAGGCCTTTGAGATCTGCCGCCAGACGCATCGAGCCGATGTAGTCTCGTACAGCATCGAAATCGAGGCCGAGGGTGCGGAGCACTATCACCAGTTCGCTGCGTGTTGCCGTCTAGCGAAAGCGACGAAGGTGGTGACCTTGACGGTGCCATCCGGCGAGTTGGGGACGCCGTTCAACCAGGAGGTCGAGCATCTGCAACAGTTGGTCGCCATTGCCGAGTCGGAAGGCGTACGAGTGGCCATCAAGAGCCAAGTCGGTCGGCTGTCCGAGGATCCCAATACGGTTATTGTGCTGTGTGACAACGTTAAAGGGCTGGGGGTAACGCTTGATCCCAGTCACTACATCTGCAACCCCAACGGCTCCAAGAACTATGACCGGTTGATGAAGTACACCTACCACGTCCACTTGCGCGACAGTACGAAAACCGACCTGCACGTTCGTATCGGGCAAGGCGAGGTGGAGTATGGTCGTCTGGTCAATATGTTGAAAAAGTCCGGTTATGACCGCACGCTGTCCGTTCACCTGGGCGAGTTGGACGGCGTTGAACACATGGCGGAAATGCGCAAGATGCGTCTGCTGCTCGAAAGCCTGCTCTAGTGCTTTGTCAAGTCTAAGAATTCGGGTTGCTGGTTGTAGCGGAAGTCGCCAAGACTTTCGGTAGTGCTCGGGGCAGCCGAAACTCTTGGCGAGTTTCGCTACCCTAAGATTGAGCATTTCCGGAGCACTGGGCCGTTGTTTCTCTTCAAGCAAATTGGCGTCGGCAGATCGCCAACGAGGCAGCGGCCTTCGAAATACTGAACTCAGGGGGCGTCGCATTTGACTTCCGCGCCGAATCCCCTGATAATCACCCCAATCTGGGATTTCTGCATTCGCCTGCCTCGACTCCAACCGTTGCCCCTCTATCCACCACGACCTTGCCCGACTAACACCGAGAAAGATTGGCCAAGCAGATCTCACGAAAATCGAGACACGGTCTCGGGTGCACCAAAGTTGCTATAGCGTAAATATTCCGATCGTTCGGGTTT
>CAZUAH010000370.1:0-13739 GCA_964617665.1 uncultured Pirellulaceae bacterium | reverse complement strand
TCAGCGAGGTAAGCCCCGGGGTTTCGGGCTTACGCCCTCCAACCCCGGCCACCCTAGCCTCAACCTACCTGACAAACATCGATAGACGATCCAGTAGGTCAGGCTGTGCATGACGAATTCTGGTTTCAAACCCTTCGAGCCGGATTGCGTCAGGCACAGCCTGACCTACGGAGTGTGTAGATGATCCGTCGCGCTCATTTGGCGCGTTCTTGCCAGCGAGCCCACGCCAAGCCTGGCCGATCCACGCGGAACTTCACGATGCGTTTCTGCTTGGCCTCGGTCACGTAGACGGTCCGGCCGTCCGTGCCGCCGAAACACACGTTTGTCGGGTTCGGGCCCAGAACGTCGACTTCGCGAAGGATCTTGCCCGCGGGAGTGAATTTCACCACGGTTCCCTTGCCGTATCGAGTGATGTAAAGGTTGCCGTCCACGTCGCAACGCATTCCGTCGAAACCGTGGGCGTCGAACTTCTTAAGCAGACGCTTGTTCGCCAAGCCACGTTCAGCCGTGATATCAAAGGCCCACACGTTGCGCTGAACAGATTCGTTCACGTACAGCGTGCGGCCGTCCGGGCTGACTTCGATCCCGTTGGTCGTGCCCATGTCCTTGGCAAGACGTTCCATGGTCCCGTCCGTGTCGATCCGCCAGAGTTGCCCCGTGCCCTCTTTCCAGTTCGGGTCGCTGGCGTACAGTGTGTCATCCGGGGCGATGGCTACATCGTTCGGCTGGTTCATCGCGTCGTTATGTGCGAACACAGTGACGACACGCGTCTGCATGTCGACACGAAGCACGTTGTGCTCGACGTAGTCAGCCACGTACATACGACCCGCGCGATCGAAGCGGATGCCGTTGCCAGTGCTTTTGCCGGGCAACTCCACAAACAAGCTCGCGCGGCCCTCCGGCGTGACGCGGCCGATCGTTTGCTGGCGAGCGAAGTTGACTGAGTACAGATTGCCTTGGGCATCGCACGCAGGCCCCTCGACACCGCCCGTAAAGCTGCCGGGCGCGGTGAACGGCTTGGCGACGAAAAGCTCCTCCACCGCGTTATCGCCCGCGTTGGCCGTGTTGCGCGACTCGCCTGCAAGAACCACAAGCACTGCGAGGACGCAGGGTAACATACTTCGTAGATGAGTCATGCCGTTTCCTTCTAAGCTACGCGATTGGAACTGACTCGAGGCCGCGTCAATGCCACAGGCCATTGGTTCACGCCTCATCTTCAGCGGTTACAACTCCCATCCATTGCCCGTGCGCGTTATTCTAGCAGAGTGAACTGCCGACTGCACAATATCCACCCTCAAGCGACCTAATTGATTACTATCACAGGAGAAACCACCAACCAGCCTGATCGGAAAGAAACGCGCGGCGATGAGCTGACGCGACTAGGCGTGAGAATCGAGGAACGCCCCGGCTCTGCTCCGCTACCGCCGCGTGTCTCCTTGACTTCCCCGCCGCGCTTTGGGAATGTAGCGGCTTGACTGCGAGTGTTTTCGGAGGCGAAGATGGATACTCAGATACGCGAATCCTTGCTACGAGGTGTAGTCATTCCGGCCAGTCCGCTGGCGCTTGATGCCGGGCGGCATTTGGACGAACGTCGCCAGCGCGCGTTGTGGCGTTACTACGCCTCGGCCGGCGCAGGTGGGATTGCCGTGGGCGTACACACCACGCAGTTTGCTATTCGCGATTCCGAGATCGGTCTGTTCGAACCACTGCTGGAGCTTGCCCGCGAGGAATTCGATCGAGCGGACGCCGGGCGCAGCGTGCCAATGGCCCGCGTCGCGGGGATTTGCGGACAAACCGCACAGGCGGTGGCCGAGGCGACGTTGGCTCGCGACAAGGGTTTTCACGCGGGCCTGTTGAGTCTCGCGGCGATGCGCAAGGCCAGCCAAATCGAGTTGCTGGACCACTGCCGCGCCGTGGCTGACGTAATACCCGTATTTGGTTTCTACTTACAGCCGGCCGTGGGCGGCGTGCTTCTGCCACACGCCTTCTGGCGAGAGTTCCTGGAGATCGCCAACGTGGTGGCAATCAAGGTGGCACCGTTCAATCGCTACCAGACAATCGACGTGGTCCGGGCGCTGGCCGAATCGGGGCGCGAGGACGTAGCCCTCTACACTGGAAACGACGACAATATCGTCCTCGACCTCCTCACGTCGTACCGTTTTGTTGTGGAAGGCACGCCGGTCCAACGGCGGTTCGTCGGTGGTTTGCTTGGACACTGGGCATGCTGGACGCGTGGGGCTGTCGAAATGCTCGAACAGTGCCAGCCGTACACCTGCGACGACGGCCACGTCCCGCAAGAACTGCTTCAACGAAACGTCGAAGTCACCGACGCCAATGCCGCCTTGTTCGACGTGGCCAATAACTTCGCCGGCTGTATTCCCGGTGTTCACGAAGTTTTGCGCCGCCAAGGCTTGCTGGAAGGAACGTGGTGTTTGGATCCGAACGAGACGCTGAGTGCGGGCCAAAGCGAAGAACTCGACCGCATCTACCGGATGTATCCCCACCTGACTGACGACGAGTTCGTGGCGGAGCACCGCGATGAGTGGTTGTCGGGTTGAATGTAATGCGCGAGCGGGCTCTGGACCGGAATTCTCGATGTCGAGGCGTTGGAGATGGCTCCTCGTTCAATCTAAATGAGTGAATTCACCTTCGTCCTGGAGTGGGCAGTGACAAACCAGAGCAACCGCGATGTGAGTGAACGCCCCGCGTGGGCCAAGGATGCCGTCTTTTACCAAATCTTCCCCGATCGTTTTGCCCGCAGCGAGCGGGTACCAAAGCCCGGGAATCTCCTGTCCTGGGACACAGCGCCGTCACTGGAAGGTTACCACGGCGGCGATCTGCTGGGCATCGCCGAGCATTTGGACTACTTGGTCGATCTGGGCATCAATGCGATCTACCTGAACCCGATCTTCCGATCCGCCTGCAATCACCGTTATCACACGCACGACTACGAGAACGTCGATCCGCTGTTGGGCGGCAACGATGCTTTTCGGGAGCTAGTCGAAGCGGCGCATTCGAAAGACATTCGGATCATCTTGGATGGCGTATTCAACCATGCAAGTCGCGGGTTCTTTCAGTTCAATGATATCCTGGAAAATGGCCCGCATTCGCCGTGGCTGGATTGGTTCAGCGTCGAGGGCTGGCCGCTGGCGCCGTACGACGGGAGACGACCGGCGAACTACGTGAGTTGGATCGGTAACCGCGCTCTGCCGAAATTCAACACGGACAATCCACACGTGCGAGAGTTCCTGATGGGGATCGCCGAATTCTGGATCCGCGAATACGACATCGACGGCTGGCGACTGGACGTACCTGCTGAGATCACTACACCGGGCTTCTGGGAAGAATTCCGAAGCCGGGTCCGCGCGATCAAGTCAGACGCCTACCTTGTTGGCGAGGTCTGGCGCGAGAGCGCCGAGTGGCTCGGCGGCAATCGTTTTGACGCCACCATGAATTACGTCTTTTCGGCAGCCACGATAGCCTTCTCGGCCGGCGACCGAGTCAGTGGCACACTTGTCGGCGATCGAGACTATGATGCTTTTCCCGGCATTGATGCTGGCGAGTTTGGAGAGCGTATCAGCCAGTTGCTCGCCTTGTACGATTGGGAAACGACGCAGGTACAGTTCAATCTCCTGGACAGCCACGATACACCGCGTCTGTTGAGCATCGCACGCGGCGACAAAGCAACTCTTCGTCTCGCCACACTCTTTCAGATGACATATCCAGGTACACCATGCGTCTACTATGGCGATGAAATCGCCCTGCGAGGGACCAAACGTTACAATCGTCCTCACCGAGACCCGGATGCTCGCTGGCCTTTTCCGTGGCATGATGATTCGATCTGGGGTCAAGAGATGCTGCAGTACTTTCGCCAAGTGATTGCCCTCCGGCATGCACATCCCGCCCTTCGCCACGGCGAGTTCGACCAAGTGTACGCAGAGACGCAGCAATACGCGTTTGTCAGGCAAGGTTCATCAGAGACGCTGTTGGTGATTCTGAACGCGAGTGACGAAACGACCGAGGTTACTATACCGATCAGCCGACATGTTTCGGACGGGGAACTTCTCACGCCACTGTTTGGGGCCGTGGGCGAATGCAGGGTATGTGATGGCCTATTGGACTTGACACTACAGCCGCGAGAGGGAGCAGTCCTCGTGAGTCAGTGAGCCGAACGGCGGGCCGCGCTAGTCGCGAGCCGCCTGCCCAATGTCAACTCCTCGGGGACCACCGCATCTGGTAGAATGAGATTCCGTGCTTGATCGAATCGTCCATTCGGAACAGTCAATCGGACCGACTCAACAACCTCGGCATGTGATTCTGAAGAGCGAATTGGGATGTCAATCGTCCAGCAAGAATATGAATCGCAGATGGATCGCCTGACGCCAAAGGAGCGCGTGGCTCGATCCGTTGCCTTGTTGAAATGGTCGCGAGATCTGATCGGCAGGCAGATTCTGGAAGCGGACGGTCCACGTAGCTTTGAGCGTCTGAAATGGGAAGTCGCCATGCGTCAGTATGGCTCGGACCCCAAACTGAAGGCTATGATCCAGGGGATACTTGATCGTGTTTCCGATTGATGCATTTCAGAACACGCTGTCCAAGGCCGTCGGGATCTTCGAGTCACTCTCGATTCGGTTTCATCTGACCGGCGGAATCACCACGATTGCCTACGGTGAGCCGCGGATGACGCAAGACATCGACGTCGTCATCGACAACGATGCTATAGCGAACAGGCTTGAGCAGTTTTTCCAATCGCTGCTGCAGTCAGACTTCATGTTTGAGGAGAGATCAATCCGGTCGGCCGTCTCAAGGAAACAGATGTTCCAACTGCTTGACATGCGAGAATCGCTCAAGCTCGACATCTACTCGCGAGAGTTGATCCCAGGAGAACTGGGGCGATCGGTGATGCTCGAAGTCTTCGAGGGGATGTGTCTACCAGTAGCGGCGCGCAGCGATGCCGCCGCATCCAAGCTCGTTTGGATTAGTAAGGGCAGTCACAAGAGCCGCCGTGACCTTCGGCAAATCGTGAGGACATCCAGCCACGCTGAGCGCCAAACCATCTTGGACTTGAGCGTCGAACTCCGGTTGTCAGAACTCCTGCAGGAGGTGCTCGCGGAACCGGATGAGCCTCCGTGCCCTGACGGCAACGCGACATGATGTCAGGGAGGATCGACCATCCCGTCCGCACATCTACGGCCGGATACGCCGCACGCGGTGGTTGAGGGTATCGCCGATGTAGATTGTCCCATTTGATTCTACGCAGATTCCGTGTGGGCGATCCAACTGCGCTTTCGTGGCAGGGCCGCCGTCTCCTCCTCCGCCTCGCGCGTCCGGCCCGCTGCCGGCAACGGTAGAAATTAGGCCGGATTTGGTGTCAATCTTGCGAATGGCTTGGTTTTCCGTATCAACCACGTACACGTGACCATTTGGCCCGACAGCGATTCCCTTCGGCCCGTTGAACGTTGCGGCCTTTGCCGCTCCGCCATCTCCGGAAAACCCCTTCTGGCCAGTCCCAGCGATGTGGCTCCATTTGCCGTTGGCCAAATCCAGCGTCCAAACGCTGTGCCCCTCGCGCAACGCCACCCACATCGTCGTTCCCTCGATGAACAACGCCCGAGGTCCCAGCACTGGATTGCCGCGGGCGGTTTGTCCGTCGCGAGGCAGCTTCCTTTGTCCATCGCCGGCAATCGACTCGACGATTCCCGTCTCCGGGTCGATTCGCCGAATCCGATGGTTGCTGATGTCGGCTACATACAAGCCGCCGCGGTCGTCCAACGCAATGCTGTGTGGATTCTTGAACTGCGCCTTGGTTGCGGATCCGCCATCGCCGCCGTAGCCCGCTGTGCCGGTACCGGCGACGGTTGAGATGATTTGTGTTTTCGCATCGACCTTGCGTATGATGTGGTTCCTCATTTCGACGAAGTACATGTTGCCATCCTTGTCGAAACGCACTTCGTAGGGCTCGTTCAATTCCGCTTCCGTCGCGGGTCCGCCATCCCCCGAATACCCCTGGCGACCGCAGCCGGAAACCGTCGTCAATTTGCCGCTCTTCAGATCCATTCGGAACACACGGTGATTACCAACCTCGGTAACGTACAGCGCACCGTCCGGTCCGATTTCGACTCCAAATGGAGCGCCAACATTGACTTTCGTCGCCATGCCGGCGTCACCGTTGTTTTCCGCCTGCCCCGTTCCAGCAACCGTGTCTATGATGCCGTCGGACGCGAATGCGCCAGAGACCCCAGCAAGCAGAAAGGCCCCAATCGCCTTCGACAGAGAGATGCGATACTGCAACATATCAGTCCTTATCCTTTCGCAAACGACGCTACGGTCCCGCGGACCCGGGCACGACTTGCAGTAGGTCATCCGACAGGATCGACGGGCACCAGTACTTCTCTATGTGCTCGATCACCAACTCAGTGCCGCGTGTGTGGCTCACATGAGGCGGTTGGCGCGGATCGTACATGGCGTCGGTCAAATCGCGTACCAGCACCACGTTTCGGCCCAGCCGTACGTTCGCACGAATGCCAAAAGGGCGGCCCAATACGCACATGTTCGTGTGCACGCCCATAATGACGATGTTTGTGATGCCGTGGGCTTCGCAGAAGTTGTAGATCTCCTGACCACTGTCGCTGACGCCGTCGTAGCCGATGATGTCGATCCCCGGATGCTGCTTGCTAAACTGCCTGACGGCCGTGTAGACGATGGGATCGTCGCTGGCACATTCCGACGTGTCGACCGGCATAGGAGGCTCATGGGACGGATCCAGGTCGCACCATTTGTTAAACTTCCAGCCTTCGGGGCCCTTGGCGGCCGGCGCCTGCTGCATGCGTTTGCGGTATTGCGTATCGGCATACATGTTTACCGTGCCGCTGGGAGCGTGAATGATCATCACGCCATGGTTGCGTGCGGCAGTCACGACGCGGTTCATGTGCGGAGCCATTACGCCGACACGCTGCGCCGCGGAACGACAGTAATGGCCGTCCCACATGTCGATGATGATGATGGCGGTCTCTGAGACGTCCCACTCGACGGTCCGCTCGAGGACCTTGAACTGTTTGCTGTCCGGCTCGGTCTCCTGCCGTTCGCGAAGTTGAAGTCGAAACCGACCGGGGACTTTCGGGCGATTCGGAATCGGTTCGGACGAAGCGTCCTGGGCATTCAACGGTGCCACTAAAATGCCGCCTAAAACCACAGCAAACACGCTATGGGGGATTCGAGTCATGACGTGTCCCTTTCGTCACAGAGGTTGCTCGACAAAGAACGGATGCCCGTTGATCGAGTTCCCAAACAATCGTTTCATCTTGCAGAGGCAGTCACGCATCCTCCGCGTCAGGCGACAATGAAACATCACTTTCCGCGAATTCACCACTGCCCTTGCCAATCTCTTGGCCCTCCGAGTCCGTCAGTACCGATTCGGCCAGATAGTGATTGCCGGACATACCCACAAAACGACTCCTGGCTACGAGTGCTCCGGCGGCAACTGGGCGAGGCAGTTGGATGTCGAATCTCACGACCGCAATAATGGCTTTGTCGACGATTGAATTCACGGCAAGAGCGGCGGAATCAGCCATGGCGGTGAAACAGGCTGACGCATGGACGGCCCCCGCCACGTCAGAGAATCGTTCCTGGGGAGGGATCAGGATCTCCGCTTCGCCTTCCGAAATCCTCACACCGGCATCGACATGCTCATTGATCGGGGTGGCAAGATAGCGGCGTTCCAGTTCCTCGCAATGGGCGTCAAGTCGCTTCTTGTCATGCCGTTCTATGCTCAATTGGGTCCTGCCCTTCAGGGCATGCGGGGCAATTCTGCCACAACGACCATTTCCCTCCTCGTCCGGAGAACAAAGCCGAAAGCACCAAGCAGCATGATTGCGAGTCAACGGGCAACCCAGGCAGGTGTATTCTTTGAGTCCTTTGTTGGTCTTAACTGTCTTTTTGTCTGCTTGCACGAATTGTCCTTTCCAAAACCAGTGAGCAATCGCAGCTCGGCGATTGAGCGAAAACCGTGTCCGGTGGTCTAGTCTACAGGAATAGATCGGGGATGCGTACCACATTGGCGAAGAGCCGGTTGTAGACTCGACCGCCGTTGTAGATGTACAGCGTCTTTCCCTGCCAAATCATCTTTCCGCGATACTCGATCTTGTCGCGCACGGTCTCCAACGTGCCATCCGGATGGATGCGACAGAGCGCTTCGTCAACGAACAGCCAACCGCAGCCGTCCGGGCCGCGGACCAGCGGCGTGCGGTCATACTGACAAATGCCCGTAAACGCTCGCCCTGGGTAACGCTTCTGAAAGAGCATCTTCCCGCTGTTCAGATCGAGTCCGTAGACCAACGTAAAATGGCTCTCGCGTTCCAGTTCGTTCGTTTCGCTACCACGCGACACGCCGATCACGGTTTTGTCCCCGGCCACGAAGAGCTGTCCCGGATTGACGTCGAGTTTGTCCAGCGTGACCTCCTTGACCACTTCCTGCTTGGCTATGTCGAATAGAAAGATGCTGCCCCTCGGCGGCCCACCCGCGCCCACAGGCGACGTGGTAATGGCCAGCGTCTTGCCACCCTGAATCAAGAAAAGGCCGCGTACGCCCAGGTACTCGAACGGTTCGCGGATGCACTGAATCTCGTTCGTCTTCGGATCAAAGATGGATAACCCACCGCCGGTCTTGTGACGGCCGTACCTGCCGCCCAGGTAGATGCAGCCGTCTGGTCCACGCACCATACAATGCGTCCATTTGCCCTCGGTGCGATAGCGTTTCGGATTCGTATCCTCGTCGAACGCCGTTTTGCGGTTCGTCATCGAATACGGTTTGCCGTGATCGTAGTCGGCTAGGTAGGCGACGTAACCACAGAAGTATGTGTGGTCTTCAAGTGGTAAGATCTGGTACACGCTGCCCGGTGCGATGCCCACGTTTCTGCTCTTACCCGTTGCCGGATCGAAGCGAAACACTGAACCGTAGAACTGCGCAACGCCGACCAGCCTGTCGTCCGGGGCCACGGCGAGGCATTTGGGCGAGCTGCCGACGAGTTCAAGACCTTTGACCTCGATCGTGCGCCAACTCTGCTCGCCGTCCTTGCGCCATCGGATCGTGGCGATGCCTTCGTTCCAGTTGTTCGGCTCGGCGTCGTTCAGATCGAATTCCAGCCCTGCGTCAGCCGTTTCCTCGTACTGGCGGCCTGCATAACCGGAGACTCGCCACATGTTGGGCCAAGGCCGGTTGCCGGCGAGACGTTCGCTCTTGTCGGGCGTGGACAGACGGACGGGCTTGCCGTCATCCTCCACGAGTGGCTCGCCGTCCTTCAGCAAGTAATTGCGGAAGAAGATGTTGCCGGCTTCTGTACGAAAAACACCACCGCTAGTGGATGGCGGATCGTCGAAGTAGTTCTTTGCCTCGCCCGTGCGCGTGTCGATCACGGTCAGCCACCACTTGCCGTGATTGGTCATGCCGCAATAGATCCACGGCTCCTCAACTTCCATGGTATAGACTCCCCAGTGAGCTGGCCGCCCAGCGGGCATGGAGTAGTGCGTGATCTTTCGAATCGCGGGATCGTACATCATGGCGTCGCCGCCAACGTGGCCGACATAGACACGACCGCTCGGTGCGAGCACCACTTTGTAGGCCGCGTTCGACGTGGCGCATATCCGACGATACGTAGCCGTGCGCGGATCGTACTCGGAGAAGCTGGCAGGATGAGTCTTACCTTCGAAAAAGTAGATCTTGCCGTTGGGGTGAAAGAAATGGTTGCAGGTCATTCCGTCACTACCCTTCGTGCGTCGCATCTCGCCGGATTCGAGATTTACATCCACCAACCGATGCGCCGTGTCCTCCCATTCCTGCTCACCGATGCCGTAGCCGTTGTTGTTGCCGTATTCCAGCAGTAGATGGAGTTGGTCGGTGTCCGGATGTCTGTAGACCGTCGACGCGTATAGCCGCAGCACTTCGATCGGCGTACCACAGTCCACAATAGTGAACTCCTTGTTCACCGCAGGCACGCCGCCTTCGGCCACGGCGTTTGTTGATTCCCGCAAGATGACGACGAGGCCAAGTATTACCAACAGAGATGCTTTTCTGCGATTCATGGTTAAATCCTTTCTCTCGTCGAAAACGCGGTGGCTCAGACAAGCTCTTGATTTGTGTCACAAGATGGTAATCGGTTGACTTGACGCCGGCTATTGTATGCTCCCAGAATGCAGCGCAGAAGATCTTGAGTTGGCCAAAATGTCCGTCAATGAGGAGGCATCTACCATGAGACGATTGGCCCGTCCCAGCAAGTTAGCTATTCGCGTTGGCTGTCTGGTGACCGCAGGCTGGATACTCGCCATCTTTGCGGCTACGGCTCTGGCAGATCCAACAACGCCCCGGCGCCCTAATGTTGTCCTGATCGTGACCGACAACCATGGCGCGTGGTCGTTGGGCTGTTACGGGAACACTGACGTCCGCACGCCCAATATCGACCTCATGGCCCAGGAGGGAATCCGGTTCACTCGTTGTTACAGCTCCAACGCCGTGTGTTCGCCGACACGGGCAACGTTGTTGACCGGCCTGATTCCTTCCCAGCACGGCGTACACGATTTCCTTCGTGCCGGGGGATGGCAGGTTGGACCAAACGCGCACAGTACGATCGAGGAGTTCCGAACACTTCCGGAGATCCTTGCCGAAGCAGGCTACGCTTGCGGTCTAAGCGGGAAGTGGCACTTGGGCGACAACATGCGGCCCCAGGTGGGGTTCGGCTTCTGGGTGACCAAGCCGCACGGGGGCACAAGCAGCCTTTACAGCACGCCGGTGATCGAAGACGGCCAAGTCACCACAGTGACCGGCTATGCGACCGAGTATTGGACTCGACGCGGCATTGAGTTCATCGAGCAGAACAAAGAGCAACCGTTCTTCCTATTTCTGGCGTACAACGGACCGTACGGTCACGGGGCGCGGCCGGCACAAAATCGCCACGTGGCCCACTACGCTGGGCAGCCAATGAACGCCTTTCCCCGCGAACCGGTACATCCTTGGCTGAAAATGGACCGCCAACAAGTAGGCAATGTCGACGCGTATCGAGCCTATGCCGCGGAGGTCAGCGGAATCGACGATGGCGTGGGAGAAATTCTTGACGCCATCCAGAGAAACGAACTCGATCGCGACACGTTGGTGATCTTCACCGCAGATCAAGGCTTTGCCTGCGGCCACGGAGGTTTCTGGGGCATGGGGTGGCATACTGCGCCGAAGACCGGTTTCGATTGGACTATGCACGTTCCCTTGATCTGGCGCCACTCGCAAGGCATTCCTGCAGGACGCAATTCCGATATCCTGACATCGAATTACGACTTGATGCTCACGCTGCTGTCGTACGTGGGTTTGAAGGACCGGATTGCCCCGGAGCCCGAATCGCCCGGACGCGACTATGCGCCGCTCCTGCGGGGCGACGAGCTTGGGCCGTGGGACAACACCGTCTTCTACGACTTCCTGAACGTCCACGCAATTCGCACGGCCGAATGGAAATACATCGAACGCCAGGGAGAGGTTCTGCCACGAGAGCTCTACGACCTTAAGAACGACCCGGGCGAGCGAAACAACTTGGCTGATGAGACGGCGCACGCAACGACGCGACGAGAGCTGCGCGAGCGGCTCCACGTGTTCTTCGATCGTTATGCGGATCCGAAGTACGACCTGTGGCACGGCGGTAAATCGAAACACCAACCTAACTTCCCGTTTCCCAAGCGGGCAGACTGAAGGCGAATGCTATGGGATTGCTTTTGGTACGCGTGCTGGGCGAGTACAATGGCCGGCGCCTAATCAACGGGCCATGGTCTGCGACGGATTAACAGACTGCCAACTAACCTCTCCAGGAAAGGTGCCATCATGTCGAACTCGGGAAAACGGGCCACGGGCGACGGGGCTTCACGTCGTGACTTTCTTGCGAGTTCTGCGGCTGCTCTGTCCGGGGCTGCCGTTGGGAGCTTGGCGATCGGTCGGAGTGCGCATGCTGCGGGTAGCGATATGCTGAGAGTTGCTTTGATCGGATGCGGGGGGCGTGGTAATGGCGCCGCCGCTAACTGCTTGAATGTGCCGGAGGGTACCAAGCTGACCGTCGTTGCGGACGCCTTTGAAGACCAGGCACGACGCACACTGGAACGATTGAAGCCGAAGTACGGCGACCGAGTGGACGTACCCGACGATCGCGTCTTCGTCGGACTTGACGCCTACAAACGGGCAATCGCATCCGACGTGGATTTGGTCCTGCTGACCACCCCGCCCGGCTTTCGGCCCATGCAGTACAAGGCGGCGATCGAAGCCGGCAAACACGTGTTCATGGAAAAGCCGGTTTGTGTCGACGCTGGCGGCTATCGGACCGTGATGGCAGCTAACAAGCTGGCCGATGAGACGAACAGAAAGGTGGTAGTCGGCCTGCAACTCCGCCACGATCCCAAGCAGATCGAGACTATGAAGCGGGTCCACGACGGTGCAATAGGCAAGCTCACCTACCTGCGCGCGTACCGAAACGGAAGCGGGGTTTGGGTGCGGAACCGCGAGACGCTCGCCGAACGCCTGGGACGCAAGCCCACCGAGATGGAATACCAGGTGAATAACTGGTACTACTTCGTCTGGCTCTCGGGCGACCAGATCGCCGAACAGCACGTTCATCACCTGGACATGGTCCTGTGGGCCAATGGAGACCAACATCCGGTCGAGGCCAACGGCATGGGCGGCCGTCAGGTTCGCACCGACAAATGGGCCCAGACGTTGGGCCACGGCCCAGGCTCGGTGGGCCATATCTACGACCACCAGTTCGTCGAGTACACCTTTGCCGACGACATGAAGCTATTCAGCCAGAACCGGCACATCCGCCGCTGCTGGAACAATTCGGCGAATCTTGCCCAAGGCACCGAAGGCGACTCAAACTTGACGGGCAAGATCTTCGGCGTGCATGCATGGGAGTACGACGGACCCAGCGTGGTGATGACGGATCAAGAGCACGTCGACCTGGTCAACGCTATCCGCGAAGACACGCCCCGCAACGAAGGTTGGTACGGCGCCAACAGCAGTTTTACGGCGGTTCTGGGATACATGGCGACCTACTCTGGGAAAATCATCAAGTGGGACGAAGCAGCCGCGAAAGGGCCAAGTCTCTTGCCCGAAAACCTGGCATGGGACGCGGATCCTCCGGTTCTGCCCGATGCGAACGGCAGCTACGAGCACGCTGTGGCGATGCCCGGAACGTACAAGCCCTACTAGCCTCACTTGTCTTCTGCGATGAATTCAGGTAGTTCAGTGAACTAAAGACCCGTAGGTGCTGCGGAGCTACAGACCAAATGTCCGTAGGTCTGCCGTTGGACTTTGTGCGAAGTAGACTACTGGTGATCACGAGCTTGCCTGGCTGAAACACTCTTTACCACTAGCGTTTCTCCTGATTGGAACCCTTGATTTCCCGCAGTAGTTTCTGCGCTCTGGCACTTCTTTTGCTCTTGTCTGACTTTGCTATGGTGCCGAGGGCCTTCAGTACCGCTTCGGCGTGAGTGGGATCGTCAGCAAACTCCTTGAGCATATATCGAGCGGGGCCGGAATAGTCGTCGTCATGGTCCGCACTGAGGTTAGCGAGAAGCGGGAAAGCGGGCTCTCCGATCCTTTCTAAAGCGCCCCACACACTAGACTCAAGATGATAAGGCTCCCTTCCTACAGTTCTTTCCAACGCCTCAGATCCGGCGGCGCACTCTGCGAGCGCGTGGCCATGAAGTAGCGGCTCGGATTT
>CAZUAH010000369.1:0-13753 GCA_964617665.1 uncultured Pirellulaceae bacterium | reverse complement strand
GGAGTCCCTCAAAATGATCCCCAATCGTGAAGAGAATCTGGGCCGCCGGAGCGGTCGCCGAAGTTGGCCGGTCGCTGGTCACATTGCCGTCGGCATCGACATCAAAGGTGATTGTCGGTGACGGCCCGAAAAAAAGCACGCTGTAATCCTGCATGTCGGGAACGACCACAACGTCGAGAACACCTGAACTCCACCATCCGCTCGTCCCGGTCGTTACTCCACCGCTCACTAAGTACTGACCTTCGTAGGCGGCTGGATTGATGGTGATGGTTTGATTGTTGAATGTCAGCGAATTACCGTAGGCAACCGCCCGCGATGGGTCTTGGCTGGTTACGATGTGGCCCGAATTCACGTCGAACGTGATGTCTGTGGCTGTGCCGGTGCCTGCGAGATCAATCGTGTACGTTCCTGGATCAAGTTCCAGTGTCTGATATCCGGTAAGCCATTCGGAAGGTCCGCCGAATATCATATACGAGCCCGTAAAGCCCTGCGGATCGATGTTCACGTGAGTGACTTGGGACAGCAGGAAGGTATAGATGGCTCCGGACACGTCCACGTCAATGCTAGAGGGCACGGGTTCCCCGTTGTCATCCACGCTGAAATCGTAACTGCCAACACCCGATACGCTAAGCGTATAGTGGTCCATGCCGGGTACGACGATCACACCAGCCGTACCGGTGGTCGAGGGAAGCAGACTGCCCCCTTCCACGTAGTAAGTGCCTGTGTAGTCGCCCGGATCGATCATGATCTGCGCGTTGTTGAACCGAAGCGTCTCGTCGATCTGATCGCCATCTACGTCGGCACCGAACGCTGCGGCCGTGTTCTGGCTCGTCACGTTGCCGTCCGAATCAACGTCGAAGTCGGAATACCCGACACCATTCACCAAAACGCGGTAGCTATAGCCGGGGATTACGACAGCACTCTGCACCCCCGTACCGGCACCTAGCACGTTATGCCCGGCTGCTTGCACATTGTAGGACCCCACGAAGTCCGCCGGATCGACGACGATTTCTTTCGTGTTGATGAACTGCAGCGTCTCGTCGATCTGATCGCCGTCCGTGTCGGTGCCTACTGCTGCCGCGTTCTGGCTCGTTACGTTGCCGGCCGCGTCGACATTGAAGTCGAAATACCCGACACCATTCACCAAAACGCGGTAGCTATAGCCGGGGATTACGACAGCACTCTGCACCCCCGTACCGGCACCTAGCACGTTATGCCCGGCTGCTTGCACATTGTAGGACCCCACGAAGTCCGCCGGATCGACGACGATTTCTTTCGTGTTGATGAACTGCAGCGTCTCGTCGATCTGATCGCCGTCCGTGTCGGTGCCTACTGCTGCCGCGTTCTGGCTCGTTACGTTGCCGGCCGCGTCGACATCGAAGTCGGAATACCCGACACCGTTCACCAAAACGGTATAGCTAAAGCCGGGGATTATGACTGCACTCTGCAGCCCCGTACCACCGCCCAGGATTTGCCCCCCCGCAGTTTGCACGTAGTGCGCCCCCAAGTAGTCCGCCGGATCGGTCGTGATCTGAGCGTTATTGAACTGCAGCGTCACGTTGACGGAATCGCCGTCGGTGTCGATGGCAACCGCGACCGTGGTGTCCGCGCTCGTCACTCCGCCCAGTTCGTCGACGCTGAAGTCAATCGCCCCGACGCCGTAGACTGCAACGCTATGAGCCCCCTCGTCCAACTCGATCGCCGAGGAGCCCGTCACGTATCCGGCGCCCGTGTTGTACTGCCCAAGGTAATCGCCCGGATCGAATAGGATCGCGGCCAGCAAGTGCCGGCATTCCAGTGGTTCCAGCAGGAGGCGACGCTGCAGATAAGTCGACCGCGAGGACTTGCCAAAGTTGCGCGCCCGGCGGGTCTTGCGTGTTGAACGACTTCCGACCAAAGCGATTGCCGAGGAAACTCATTTGCGTTCTCCTATTCGAGGGTCAGGCGGTACGTCACGGATGGGTCAGGAAAGTCAATATTCGAGTTTGCTGATTTAGGGTCAGGGTTATAATTCAAATGGACATCGCCCCGAGCGCGCACAACGAGCGCCCGGGGGATGCCGGGCCGGTGAGGAACTTGGTTGCAGCCTGGGGCCTCACCGGCCACTTTTCTAGGTGTCAGTTGTCGGGATACGGGATACGAGATACGGGGGTCAAGTTCCGGGCACGTCATCGTCTCCATACCGCGAAGCGGTTACATTCCAAAGCCCAGGGTCGGCGCGACACGGCGAAGCCGTGGTTCGCGGCGCACCCTGGGTGGTGGAAACCCGAACACATCCCATACGCCGAAGGCGTTACACATCGGCGGTGATGTTGTCCCGTTTCGTGGTCGTGTGGGTGTTGGATTGTCGTTTCCGTCATATGTAAAACCCCTTCGGGGTATTTGCGTATTGTGCGATACGTTACCCAGGGTGCGCTTTGCGGCTTGGCCGCGTCGCGACCCTGGGTAGACACATGATCCACCCACCCCGTACGCCGAAGGCGTTACACAATGGGCGCGACGTTGTCCCGTTTCGCGCTTGTGTGGACGGTCGAACGTCGTTTCCGGCATTTGTATAACGCCTTCGGCGTATGAACGTGTCTTTTGCGATCCGTAACCCAGGGTGCGCTGTGCGGCTTTGCCGCGGCGCGACCCTGGGCTTTGGGGTGACACGCCTTCGGCGTAGGGAGGGAATTGTGGTCTGTGACCCAGGGTGCGCTGTGCGGCTTTGCCGCGGCGCGACCCTGGGCTTTGGCATGTAACGCCTTCGGCGTAGGGAGGGAATTGTGGTCTGTAACCCAGGGTGCGCTTGGCGGCTTTGCCGCGGCGCGACCCTGGGCTTTGGGATGTAACGCCTTCGGCGTAAAGAACGCCCCGATGCGGCCCTCGAGTTTGGTGAGCGGCGGCTGCGCTAATGGAATTGGACGGTCGGGGCCATCGTTTCCTTACCGCGAAGCGGTTATATTCCAAAGCCGAGGGTCGCGTAGCGCACCCTGGGTGGGCGAAGTCCAAAACCACCCCATACGCCGAAGGCGTTTTACAACGGGAGCACGAACGATGCCGCAATCCCTCGTCCAACTCTACACCCACCTTGTGTTCTCGACGAAACTCCGCAAGCCGTATCTCAAAGACGATGACCTCCGCGGAAAGCTCCATGCCTATCTGGTCGGTGCGTGCCGGAAGCTCGATTCGCCGTCGCTGATCGTTGGTGGTGTTGACGATCATGTACACATCCTTTGCCGGCTCTCGAAGACCATCTCCGTCTCCGACTTGATTCGCGAGCTCAAACGCGAGTCTTCGAAATGGGTCAAATCGGAATCTCCTCGGCTTTCGATGTTTCAATGGCAAAACGGATACGGTGCGTTTTCGATCAGCCCCTCTCATGTCGAAGATCTCAAACGGTACATTGCCAACCAAGCGGAACATCATAAGACGGAGACGTTCCAGGACGAGTTCCGCCGGATATGTCGCAAATACGGTATCGAGATCGACGAACGTTATGTTTGGGATTGAGCGTCGTCATTTGTAAAACCCCTTCGGGGTATATTCGTGTGTCGTGTGATCCGTGACCCAGGGTGCGTTTTGCGTCTTTGCCGCGGCGCGACCCTGGGCTGTGGGGTGACACGCCTTCGGCGTAAAGAAACCATTGAGTGTGACGTTCGGTGTAGGGAACGGGCCGGCGCGCCATCGGCTCTTTACCGCGAAGCGGTTGTATTCCATAGCCCAGGGTCGCCGCGATACGACGGGGCCGTCGTTCGCGGCGCACCCTGGGTGGCCGAACGATCCAACCATCCCATACGCCGAAGGCGTTACACAATGGGTGGCGATGTTGTGCCATTTCGTGGTCGTGTCGGCGGTCGAATGTGGTTGCCGCATTTGTGAAACCCCTTCGGGGTATGAACGTGTTGTGTGGTCCGTGACCCAGGGTGCGCTTGGCGGCTTGGCCGCGTCGCGACCCTGGGCTGTGGGATGTAACGCCTTCGGCGTAAAGAAACCATTGAGTGTGACGTTCGGTGTAGGGAACGGGCCGGCGCGCCATCGGCTCTTTACCGCGAAGCGGTTGTATTCCATAGCCCAGGGTCGCCGCGATACGACGGGGCCGTCGTTCGCGGCGCACCCTGGGTGGCCGAACGATCCAACCATCCCATACGCCGAAGGCGTTACACAACGGGTGGCGATGTTGTGCCATTTCGCGGTTGTGCGGACGGTCGAACGTCGATTCCGTCATTTGTAAAACCCCTTCGGGGTACGAACGTGTTGTGGGGTCCGTAACCCAGGGTGCGCTTTGCGGTTTCACCGCGACGCGACCCTGGGCTGTGGGATGTAACGCCTTTGGCGTAGGGAGGGCAGTGGGTGAAACGCCTTCGGTGTAGGGGCCTTCATCTTCATCCCTCCTCGTTGCCAATCATCTCCTCCGCCTCCTCGCGGAGCAGCTTCAACGTCAGCCGTCGATTCCACGATAGCGGCGACTTACCCTCGTCGTGTTCACCCAGAACCTTGTCCGTCCACTCGGTCGCCTTGTCGAGCCACTTCTCGGCTTCCGCGTCGTGGCCGAGCTTGTGGTGGGCCATGGCCAAGAAATACCAGATACAGATATAGGAGGGCGTCAAAGTCGACTCGGTGTCAGGCTCCTCGATCATGTTGTTGGCTTCGGTCAGCCGCTCGAGGGCTTCTTCAAAGCGGCCGGCCCGGTAGAGGATGGCGCCGAGCAGTCTCAGCTGAGAAAACGCTTGAGGAGCATTCCGTAACAGAAGCTCTGCCGCCGGGATCACCTGGGAGAAGTCTGTGACCGCATCGGGCGCCAACGCGAAGGTCCACCACGTCACCCAACCGACCCTCGGATGCTCTTTGGAAACACTAGACTGCTCCAACATTTGGCCGCACGCAGTGCGATAGCCGTCGATATCTTCCGCACCCAACTGCGCCAGCGCGTGGAGGTGATAGGCGCCGGCGTCGGAAGAATTCAGCTCGATGGCCCGATTCAGGTCAGCCAGGGCTCCGTCGAATTTCCCCAGTTCTCCAAACAGGTTAGCACGTCGAGAATAGGCGCCAGCCGTCGGGGGACTTTCCATGCCGTGGAGGATCTGTTCCGCCTCTTCAGTGCGGCCGATCGATTTCAGTAGTTTGATCAGACGGCCATAACTGTCGAAGTACTGGTTCCAGTAGTATTCGTTTGCTGAAACGTCGGCCGTCAGCTTCTCAGAGATCGCTATGGCCTTACGGTAGGCTTTTTCTGCGTCCTCAAGCCGCCCGACGTGTCGCAGTAGATTGCCCAGGACGCTGTACTCGGAATTGAGTCGGGCCGCCCGGTCGGGTTGGTCTGGGAACTCCGCCACCAGGCTCTCCAGGATGGCCACGCCTTTCTCGTAGTCGGCAATCACCCTTTGCGAGTCCCCCTGATTGTCGAACACCCTTGCGCGAAGGAGGTAGTACTCTGCCCGCCGAGGAAACTCTTCAATCGCGGCAGACAATCTCGCTTCCGCACCGGCTAGTCCAGACAGCAACTCAGCACGCGTCCGATGGAGACTCCGGGCTTCTGGAAAATCGGCGATCAATTTGTCAAGAAGTTCGGCGGCTTCCTCCTTCTGTTGCTGGGTTTTCGCGTCCTGCAAGTACCATCGCACGCTATCGTCCAGACACTGTCCGTACCACGTAACCTTGCCGTATTCCCTGTAAAGCTGTTGGGCAACTTCGATTGACTCCAAGTGCAAAACCTTCGCTTCATCAAATCGCCCCTGGGAGGCCAGCAATCTGGCAAAGCTGCTGCAATAATTGCAATACAGCCTGCGTTCAGTGGGGGGCTGTTCGCGTACCGATGGCCGCGCCCTGTCGATGGCACGACGATAGTTTCTCTCTGCCACCGCAGTGTCGCCCTTTCTCGCGGCACGTGTTGCAAGCAGGATATAGGATTCGATGTGCGGTGCAATTCCGTGTTCTTCAGCAACTCGAATCGAGTCGGAAATGTGCTCGTCGATGTGCGGTGAGTCTTCCGGCAGAAAGTGGGCCACCTTCAAGTGAAGCAGCGAGACCATATAGATGTGCTTGTTGCTGCCTGGTTCAACGAGTTCCTCGCGTAGCGCCAACGCCTTCTGGGCATCCTTAAGCCTTTCTTCACGCGGCCGAACCTGCATCAAGTGCAAGCGATTAAACAGCAGATTTGACAATTGCAGCTTGAGACCTCTGTCGCCTGGACTTGCCTCCAGCAATTCCTCAAGAATCGAGACACCTTGGTTGATCGCGATTAGCGATTCCTCAAGTTGGCGGGAGAGCCGTAGGATAGACGCGATGCGGCCGTAAGCGATTGCCTGTTGCTGGCGAGCGTAGGGATCGTCGCCGTGTTCTTCGGCGATGGCTTCGTAAAGCTCCAGTATCCGTTCGAGCACCTCGGAGCGAATCTTCTCGACGTCAGGAATCTGGGCAACCTCCTCCGAAGACAATTCTTCAACGACCGTATCCAACGCCTTGAGAGCGCGCTCGAAATCCAGGCGGGACTGCGCGAGTCGTTTGTCCGCTAGTTCCTGGGCGGCGACAGCCTTGTCCTTTTCGGCATTCGCCTGGATAGCAAATGAAACGCTGACTCCCGTCGCAACCAGCATCGTCGCCGCCAGCAGGGCGGCCGTAGTGAGCAGGCCTTTACGGCGTTTGGCGTACTTTCGCAGGCGATACCAGGCCGATGGCGGGCAAGCCTCGACCGCTTCGCCGTCCAGATACCGCTGAACATCCTTGGCCAGTTCATTGGCCGATTCGTAGCGTCGCGTGCGGTCCTTTTCCAGAGCCTTCATGACGATCCAGTCCAACTCGCCGCGCAGCGAATGGCGGAGCCTCGACGTGTCGGTCTTGCGGTTAGCTGTGATGGTCGAGGTCGCTTCGGCTGCCAACGTACTGAATCGGCTGCTCGGCCGCGGCGGCTCCTCCTCGCGGATCACGTCGCGAATCTCGTCATAACTGGCCTCTCGAAACCGATCCTTGTCGAAAGGGGGGACGCCGCTCAGTAACTCATAGAGCAGGACGCCCAGCGAATAGATGTCCGAACGCGTGTCGACATCCAAGCCACTGAGTGCCACTTGCTCTGGGCTCATGTACGCCGGCGTGCCGATCATTTGGCCGAAACCGGTGAACACCGTCTTCTCGGTCAGTTGCCCTTGCGTCGCTTTGGCCACGCCGAAGTCGATGATCTTGGGCACGGGAGTCTCGCCGTGCAATGTGACCAGGACGTTCCTCGGTTTGATGTCGCGGTGGATGATCCCTTTTTGGTGAGCGTGCTGCACCGCGTCGCAGACGGAAATGACCAGCCGCAGACGTTCATCCGTGGTCAGCTTGGCCTCGTCACAGTACTTCGTGATACGCATCCCGCGGACCAGCTCCATCACGAAATACGGTCGGCCGGATTCGGTGGCACCGCCATCGAACACATGCGCGATGTTAGGGTGGTCCATCATCGCCAGGGCCTGCCGCTCGGCCTCGAAGCGGCCGATCACTTGCCGCGTGTCCATGCCGGGTTTGATGATCTTCAACGCCACTTTGCGACGCACCGGTTCCCGCTGCTCGGCCATGAACACCACGCCGAAGCCCCCTTCGCCGATCTCCTCGAGCAGCTTGTACCGCCCGATCATCGAGCCGGCGCGTTCGGCAATGGGCGGAGCGTCGAGGGTTGCCGGCGACTCAAACACGGGACGGGCCATGAAGCTGCCCGCCTGATCTATCGCCCGTAGCAGCTCCTCGACTTCTGCACGAAGCTCGGCATCATCGCCACAGGACTGATCAAGGTATGCGAGTCGCTCCTTTGGTGATTCAATGTCCAACGCTTCACCAAAGACTGCTTTAGCGCGATCGTTTTCGTTGCTCATGGTGCAGGTCCTTTGTTCGTCCTCTATAGAGCAATGCGACGTAAAGAGCTGCCCGCTGCCAAGAAAATGCAGATTTTTCCGAAATCGATCAGCCAACTGATGGCGTATCGGTCACGCCGACGCATCGAAAGACCCAGGCTCTCGCGTAAGCCCAGTTGCGGTAAGCACTTCGAGCAGGGATACCCAGCATTTCGGCAGCTTGCTCCGTGCTCAAGCCGGCGAAATATCTGAGCTTCAACAGCCTTGCTGCCTGTTCATCACGCTCTTCGAGTTTGTGCAACGCTTCGTCGATCGTCAGCAGGTCATCGAATGGGACGTCAACTGCCAACGGGTCTTCGTCCAGCTCCACCTGCTCCTGGCCGCCACCATGCCTAATCCGATTCTTGCGTCGTGCCGCTTCCACCAGTATCCGCCGCATGGCCTCGGCAGCAGCCGAGAAGAAGTGTCCACGCGAATCCCAATGCTGGGCTTTGTCCACGTCCACCAGTCGGATATACGCTTCATGCACCAGCGCCGTCGCCTGCAAAGTCTGCCCCGGATTCTCCTGAGCCATCTTGGCAGCCGCCAGCTTACGTAACTCGTCGTAGACCAGCGGCAACAGCTTCTCGGCTGCCTGGCCATCGCCATCTTCGATTTGCCCCAGGATGCGTGTGACATCGACCATGACTAGATACCTGCTTTTGGGGGTCGAGCGGCGTGCATTATACCCCTGAAGAGCAAGAAGCAAGAGTCTGGCGGCTCGGCCTTGCGACCCACGCCACGAACTAGACTATGATAGACGCAACCGATTTCTCGAACGGCAGAGGATCTGACAATGCACGAACACGATCCGATCGAAGGACGCCGTTGCGATCGCCGTGATTTCGTGACCGCAATGGCGGCGTCTTTCGGCAGAAACAGCGGACCGGTGACAATGCACGGGAGAGCATGCGATGAGCAAGGACAAGTCTGGACGAACCACTGATCCGACGAGGCCGAGCAATTCACGTCAGAGCCAATCGGCCTGTGTGACCTGCTCTGGCCAATGCAGTGGACTGACGCTGGGCCGGCGTCGTTTTCTTGCCACCGCTGGCGCGGCGCTGCTGAGTGCACAACGCGGCGTTCTCGATTTCGCATCGTCGCTCTTCGCGGCCGAGTCGGCGTCGACCGACAGACCTCGCGTCGCGGTCGTGTACTTCCGTCGCGAGGAAGGCGGCGGTTGTGTCTGGCCGCCATCTTCCACGGAGGAACTGGCGCAGACACAGCAATTGCTGAACAAGATCATGCAAGAGGCTGCCGCAAAGTACGGTGTGCACTTGAACGTCCTGAGCGAGCGAGTGACCGACCTGAACGCGACTCTGGAGAGAATCAATCAGAGCAAACCCGACGGTCTGATCGCCGTTGGGATGGATTTCGATATCGGGCCCTGGATCGAGTTCTGCCAGAAACGCGGAGACATCCCGACGGTTGCGTACGCCAACATCGTCCACATGGGGCGCAAGTTCGAACCGCTACGCAAGTTGCCCGGCACATTGCTGGCGCACACGCCGCGCGTCGAATGGTTGGACACAGCCGTTCGTCTGCATCGCGCTCTGTGGGACGTCAACAACCTCAATGTTCTGGATTGCCCTTGCGAAGGCTACTACGAGGAACTGAAAACGGTCGGCGATACGGACGAAGTGAAGGCGATCGCGGAGTTCTACGAGAAGAACGCCCAATGGGTCGAGCCTACGTGCAAGCCGCTGATGCTGGATTCGGCAAAGCACTATGTGCTACTTCGGCGGATGATGGAACGCCACGGGGCGAACGGCGTCGCAGTGACGGGGTCGCTGTGTGTCGGCGCAGGCAAGGACGGCTATCTTCCGGCTTGCATGGCATTATCGAAACTGCTGGATGAAGGCGTTCCTGCACAATGCCAAGCGAAGCATGGCGGCCACGCGCAGGCTTACGTGCAACGGCTGGCCCTTTCGCTACTCGGACGCCCCAGCTACATGGGGAACGTCACCTTCGACAATCTGGCCAACCGCCTGATCTTGTCGCACTGTACGAGCGCCCTGAAATTGGATGGCTTGGACAAGGACTACCGTGCGCCGTTCAAGATCCGCAACTTCCACGCCAACCAGGGCGTGAGCCTTCAAGTAAGCTGGCCCCTCGAGCGCGAGGCGACGATTCTAGATCGCGTTTCATTGACGAACGACAAGTTCATCGTCGCATCGGCGAAAGTGACTGCCAACAACGACGTTTATCAACAGCCGCCTTGTGGAGGCTGTCGCACGATCGTCGAATTCGATTTGGACTGGGACGGCAACATCATGGACCTGGACGCTACGGACCTGCACGGCTCGGCAGTGTTAGGAGATTTCAAGTCCACAGTCTTGCAGTTCTGCAAGCTGGCTGATTTTACGCCAGTGGACATGGCGGGCGAGCCGATCTCGACGGCCTGATGAGTTGCTCTCCGCCTGAAGGGCCGAGCCGCGAGAGCAAGTAGGTCAGGCTATGCCTGACGGAAACGGGCCTGAACGGTGTTGAACCAGCAATTCGTCAGGCACAGCCTGACCTACAGACTACTGAGACTTCGACGCACTAACAGCTACTCGGAAGCCGCGGGCCCGGCGGCGTCGGACGCGGGTGGCTGGTCCGTGACGGGTCTCACGAACCGTGCCAATTCTTCCTGGGCGATTCTGCGGAAGGAGAAACGATAGCCTTCGTAGAGTGCAATGCCGTAGAACAACAAGTCCAATGGATGGAATGTGGCGACCAGAATCTCGATAACCGCGGCGGGGTTTGTCATCAGTGCGGTCGTCACGTCCGCGAACGGCAGTTGCTGTTCGTTTGACACGAGGATCACGATCGTCATTAGTTTCCCGGCCAAGCACCCCAACAAGGCGAAAGCCGCGCCCATAACGCCGAAGCGTGTGGTGACTCCCTTGCCCGAGATGCGAACGCCGTAGCCGACCAAAAAGCCGATGCCGATGGCCACCAACGCGAATTCGCGTTCCGTGGTGATCGTGATCAACGCCCAAGCCGTCGCACCGACGGCGGCGGCGGCCAAGCCACCCAGCAAGCCGCCCACCATGTTTTGGTCACGTTCCACTTCGGCCATGTACGCCTGCAAGCCCTCTTGGTCGATCTCGTATTCCGGTTCGTCCATCGGCTCTTGGTCCGGAGTCTCAATCTGGTCTGACATCCGCTTTCTCCCGTGAATAGACGTAGCGAGTGTGGCAAGCTATTGAAGTCTGCACGAACGTACCGGGCACCTGACTGGGGACACCCTAACGACGTCTCAATGTAGCAGGAAGTTCGGGGGTCCACCAGAGTGTTCCCGCCGGTTGCACTGCCAACACGTATGGCCTAGCCTTAGTTGCAGTGTGGCGGGCGGCACCTTCATGCATCGTACACACGCGACATCCAACACTTGGCATTTCATTTCAGGAGGACATGCTCGTGAAATACTGGAGTCCTTTGCTTTACCTATTCTATGTCGCATCCCTTGCCTCGGCCGGCGAGGCTCTATTCACGTCGGGGCCGCAGGAGTTTGGAGGCCGCAACTACTACTGGCTGGCCGAGTGGAAACTCGACGTGACGTTGCCGGACGATGTGAGGCCAGGTGATCGGTTCGAGGTTCTTTACGGCACGAAGGGGCCAACGAAACGACCGCTTCAGTACGAATACAATGGCAAGACCGGGACGCTGGCCGAAGTCCGGCCGCAGGCGTTCGAGTGGATCGAGCTACCCTTGGGCGAGCTTGCCGCCGGCAAACAGGTTGTGCTGACCGGCAGAGGGCGCTCGGCGATCGCGTTTCTGGCAGGCGTCCGAATCGTGGGAAAGTCGACCGCAGAGTTGAAGGTCAAGGCGACGCGAATCGCCAATCTCTCGTCGCCCGGCAATCAGTCGGCGTCCTGGGCGGAACTTCCCGGATTCGAGGCGAACGACGAAACGCGAAGTCTCTGGGAACCATCGACTTTGGAGCCTGATTGGCGCCGAGCGGAACGTTCGTCGCAGTACGCCGGTATCGCGCTCAGCAAAATCCAACGTTGGCTGCGCGAACACTGCCTTCCAATCCGGGACGAGCGATCCGGTCTGTTTCGCCCCACTGGGCGGGAATGGAGCTATCGCGATACGGCAGCCGACTGCTATCCATTCTACGTCTGGGCAGCCTTCTACACCGACAAGGAAGTGCTCGACACGGTGATGATCGACGTGCTCGATGCCGAACAGCGGCTGTGCAATCATCTCGATAGCTTGCCCGTTCGGTATGACATGGACGCGGGCGAGAAAATCGTTACGTCGCTGGACACCATAATTTTCGGCGCAAGCGAGTACGCCAAAGACGGCTTGGTGCCCATCGTAGAAATTACGGGCAAGGACTATCCGTGGTTTGAACGTATGCGCTCACTGGTGGAAGGCATATTCAAACACGCCGCGATCGACACGCCCTACGGCAAGATCCCCTCGACGAACATCGAAGTTAATGGAGAACTGCTGCAGATTCTTCCGCGACTGTACTGCATGACAGGCGATGTGAAGTATCTCGATTGGGCGCACCGACTGGCCGACTACTACATGTTGCCCGGCAAGTTTGTTCCGTCGCGGCTGTCCGATCACGGCTGCGAAATCATCGGCGGGTTGGGATTGCTGTTCGCGGTCGATCAGAAAGCGTGTCCGGAAAAGAACAAGCAGTATCAGCCGCACCTAGAATACCTGTTCGACGAAATTCTGCGTCGGGGAACCAATTCCGACGGAGTGATCATCGGCATCTTGCAGGATACGCCAGGACCGCACGATAGCGTTTCGATTCGCGACGGTTGGGGATACGATTTCATCGGTTTTCTCGACTATGATTTGGCGTTGGGGACCCAGCGCTATCGCGAGGCGATATGCCGGCCGATGACGAACCTCCTGAAACCGCGTTACCTGGAATTCAACTGGGACCACGGCTCTCGTGACAACGTGGCTGATTCGGTCGAAGGAGGACTATATCTCTTGTGTCGCTTCCCCACGGCGGAGGCTTTCATTTGGGCCGACCGCGAAATCGCAACTTTGCTGGTCGATCACACAGATCCCGATCGGCTTTGGGGTGTACACAAGCTGGAAGCCAACACAGTCCGCACGGTACTTATCCACACGATGCTGCACACCCGCAACACGATCGCTCGACCTTGGCAGCAAGGTCTTCAGTTGGGCGCGGCTCCATGTGGTGACGGAATCTGTCTCTTCATGAAATCCGCCGAAGCCTACGAAGGCCGCCTGCAATTCGACATCCCGCGACACCGCATCTACATGGGCTTCGAGCAAGACTGGCCGCGCATGAACTCCGTCCCCGAATGGTTCACTGTCGAACCGGATGAAGTGCATCAGTACCGAGTGGAAAACGTGGATGCCGGAACGACAGAGGTCGTATCGGGCAAATCGCTCAGCGAAGGATTGCCCGTGCGCGTCGCTCCCGGCAAGTCGGTTCGGCTGGTCGTTCGACCGGAAAGCACGGAAGAATGACCATGAGCCGGCCCTGGTTTCATCTGCATTTGGCTTTGTTCGGAGCTTTCTGTTGTTCCGATGCCGTGCTCCCAAGCGTAGTTTTCGCGCAAGACGAGCGTGCTCTTCGATTGGCGAATGCGAGAGCCCTGATGAGCAACGCCAGCGACTACACCTACATGTGGTGGACACATGGCCTGCGGGATGAGCGAAAGACATTCAGCACACAAACAAACCGCTTCGCCACACAGTTCGACGTACCGAGGCTTCAGCTCACCCATCTACGACCCATCGAAGACCCGCCGGCTATGTCGGAGGCTCTGGCGCAGCAGAACGCCGAGGTCTTTGGCAAGCCCAACGCATCACTGCGTTTCACGCTCGAAGGCAACGGCAAGAAGTTCGATGCCACGGGTGCCAGTCCCCGTTTCGAGCGATGTCAACTGATCGAAAGCGGCCGGTTCTTTCAGCGACGATTG
>CAZUAH010000368.1:0-13754 GCA_964617665.1 uncultured Pirellulaceae bacterium | reverse complement strand
CGTGCCAAAGAAGAAGGAATTTGGACTAGCAAATCTGGGGCCGAACGCTATTGGGACGGGGGTCATTTGCCGGGACGCCCCCGGGTGCTTCGCACAAGTGCCCCCGTCTCCTTCTCTGAGCGTGACATGGCTGCCGACCAGCAAAACCAACGCTACGGTAATCAGAGACAAGCAACAAGCAATCATACGTGTTGTGAAGAGGCAAAGTCGCATCCTGCCGAGGCAAGCAAGAACGCGCCCTACGAGAGTTGTTCTTCTGAGGATGTTTACCACTTGGCGTGTTTTTCACTTTCATCGACCTGCTCAATCCGCGAAGAGATCGCTCAATCCCAGGATCTGAATCTTCATGGCCTTCGCCTTCTTCCGCAACGGAATGGAAGCTTCGCCGGACAACAGCAGATGATAACTGATCGTCCAACCCTTCGGCGGTGAGTAGGCCTTTTCTCTGACCTGATCGAGGTATCCTGAACCGCGATCCGCCGTCCCGCTGATCCACTTCAGTTCCAGCAACCGGCTTTCCCGGTCCGCTTCATTCTCGATAATCAAGTCCACCTGAGTCTCGCCCTCGACCCAATGATGCCCGACTTCGTACTCGTCATCTTGTACGTTCAGCTTCGCGAGAATGCTCTCCCGGCCAGCGGGACTGAGCTGGCGACGTAATACCCATTCGGCCAACAACTCGAAGGCTTTGCCCGAGAAGCCTTCGATGTAATAGCCGGTCTTCGAGCCGATACATTCACGAAATAGATTTGAACGCACGTTTTTGCGGATGCGACGCGCCCGGATTCTGAGGATTTGAAAATAGAAGTTCAAAAACGGGTCTCTAATATAATACTTGTTGCCGCGCCGATTGGCCCTGGTGGCACCGGCCTGAGCTTTTTCGGTGACGATCTCAAATTCAAGCAATTGGCCGATCATCGTCCTCACGGTCGATTCGTTCGAGATGGACGTCTTCCGACGTATGTTCTCCAGCGTGGAGCCGTCCTGTCCCAGCGCGGCCAGAATCGTTTCCGCAGTCCGGGCAGACTCCCTGGTGAACTCCAGATTGATGACCTCCCGAAATTCATCGAGAAAGATGGTGTCGCGCGTGAAGAACGTCTTGTTGATCGCCCGGATGAAATTGTCGTCGCGAGGAATCCGCGCCAGGTAATACGGCACACCACCGGTCATCATGAACACCAAACAAATCTGTTCTTTGGTCCATTGGGGAAAGTAATGCCGCCCGATTTCTGAGAGGCTGAAAGGCAGAACTCGGAGATCGCCTACGGTCCGCATGCGATGCAGCACGGATGTTTCCGACGCGGTTTTGTTCGCGAAGAACCGGTGAGAGGAACCGCAGATAATGACCTTCACGTTTCCCAACTGCTCCCAATCCACCCAGGCTTCTTTTAGTTGGCCGAGGAATCCTGACTTCCGTTTCGCGATCCATTGAATCTCATCAAAGACGATCACGTGTTTCCGGTCGGGTTGATTTCGGAAGAAGGCTGTCATGGCCCGGAACGCGCGAAGCCAACTCAAATCGACGACCCGGATGATCGACAGCGTGTCGTCCCCGGAAAAGCGTTTCCACTCGTGGGCAAACTTCCTCAGCAGTTGCCGGGACGAACTGTCCTCATCTCCCTGGAAAGAGAGGGCCGGGACGCTACGGGCAAATTGTGCCAGCAGCCATGTTTTCCCAATCCGACGGCGTCCGCGCAGGACCAGGAAACCTGATTTGGGGGAATCGACGAAGGACCGAAGCCGAGCCAACTCCGCCTCGCGACCGAAGAAGTTTTCTGACATGCAGCTCAGTATAACCGCGAACTTTTAGGATTCAAGATAAGTTCGCGGTTTCCAAGGAAACCGCGAATGTTTAAGCCGCGTGCTAAACACGCGGTTCTTGCCACATCGCTGGTGCACGGAGCGTCCGCGAATCGCTTTTCGCACTCCTTCCATGATCGCCATGCATTTGGGATCGATTGGGTGATCGGCCGTCACGTCGGCGGTCATGATCAGGTTGATCGTTACCGGGAAGCTCCTCACTTTCCCGCGAAGCACAACAAGCGGCCGTCGGTGAGGGCGATGTAGACCGAGCCGTTAGCCACGGCCAGGCTGTCCCAGGCCGGGGGCGCAGGCAGCGGGTACTCGGCGAGTTTCTTTCCGGTCGCTGCGTCTGCCAGCCAGAGCAGGCCGCCCATTCTTCCCTCATACGCCTTGGCGATGTCACCGTCGGGGAAGACGACCGGGGTGCCGGCGACAAAAACCACGTTCTCGGACATGGCCATGGCTTTGCCGGTCAGCGGGATGGGACTTTGCCAGATCTCCTTCGATTGTGTGGCGGCCGACGCCAATCTCAGGGCATTTGTCTTTCTCCTGGCGGCTTTGGTCATCTTGCCGGCTTTCTTGCCTTTGGCGTTGGCTTGTGCTTTGGCCAGGCGGGCAGCGGGGGAGTCAGCGTCCGTCTCTCCCGCGATGCCGCAGTACAGCGCATAGCCACTGACTCTGGGATCAAACGGCGTCTGGCGCGCCGGCTGGTACCCGCGCACCTCGACGAAACGATTCCCATCCACTACCAGGATATCGCCGTGCACCCCGGCCAGGCCGGTGGGAATGTCGTAGCGGGTCATCGTGTCCAGCGTCCAGAACGTGCGGTGCTGGGGAGTGGATTCCAGGAAACCGGGGTTGGGGATCAGATGCCGCTGGGTCACCTCGGTCTGTTTCACCGGCGTGAGGTCCGGTTTAAACGCCTGCTGTTTGAAGAAGACGTATGCCCCGCCGTCCACCGGGACATCGGCCTTGAAACCATAGATGCCCATTCCGGTCTTGAGATCCGACCCGGTGAGAATGGGGAACGTGTCCTCGCCGAACGGGCCGTACATGCGGCGCTGGTGGTGGACCTCTCCGGTCTTCATATCGAGCGCATAGACGAAGATGCCGCCGTCCACAAATGAGTTTCTGCCGGCGGCAAAGTACACCAGCCCATCCTTGATCAGCACCGTGCCGTTGACCGGCCACGCGGATTCTAGTTGTTCATACGCGCAGATCACGCGGTCGGGCAGGGGCGTGAAACGCCACGCCAGGGCGCCGTCCGACGCCCGGAGCGAATAGACGGCCCCATCGCGCGAGCCGAAATACACAAATCCGTCCGCGTAGGCCGGCGGAGAATCGATCCGGCTGCCGGCGGAGAACTTCCAGAGCGGCTCGCCGGTCTGGGCGTTGAATGCGCATAGCTGATGCGCGTCTATATCCGCGACAAAAAGAGTGCCGGCAGCGATAACCGGAGCGCTTGGGCGCCCGGTGAATTCGATTTCCCATTGCCGCGAAATCGAGCTACCGACGCGGTCTTTCGAGACACCCGAGCGACTATCGTCATGCCGGTAGGTCGGCCAATCTCCCTTTCGAATTTCGGATTTCGAGTTTCGGGTTTTCCCAAAGGCAGGTCCTTTCTCCAACCGGTTCACCGGCTTGACCTTGACCGGGTCGTTCGATTTCGCCAGCCCCGGTTCCGGCGCCAGGGCGTTCAGCGCGTTGAGCATGACCCAGTTGCAGCAGGAGCAGGACGGCGGCCCCGCGTAGAGCAAGCCATTGCAGGGCATGAAGCCGATGCCACAGGTTCCCCGCACCCAGGGATGGGGAAGCTCCGTGCCGGTCCCGAATTCCAGGTAATCGCTGCCTCCGGTCGCGCTGTTGATGTAGTACGAATCGGTGATCCGGTTGCGGTAGCAGCGATCATGGCCCATGGGGCGAATCATTCGCTGGGGAATCTGCTTCACCAGTTTTCCCGTTTCCGGGTCGTAGCCATTGACGCCCATATAGGTCAGGTCCACCTCCGGTGTTAACTGCCCCTTGTTCGCGTTATAGCCGGCCGCCCAGACCAGGCCGCCGGTCAGAAACACGTCCGGCTCCTTGTGGTGGTTGTAAGTGGCCGGCGCGGACCAAAGCTCCTTGCCGTCGGAGAGCCGGAAGGCGCGCAACTGTTTGCCGTCGGCCATATACGCGCCGTCTTCGGAAAGCACGAGCGAGATCGCGATTCCGATGGTCGCGTTGAAGAACGAGACCGGCGCGGGGGTGTTCCACAGGGTCTTGCCGGTGTCTCGGTCCCAGGCGGTCACGCCTCCGGCCGTGTAGAGCACTACGCTGTCGCCGCTGACAGCAAGGGTGGCGCCAAGATAACCTGCCGTATCCTCGCCGGATTTCTGCCAGAGCGTTTCCCCGCTCGCCGCGTCGATGGCGGTGATGGTGCTCTTGGGGTCTCTGAAGGTGATGACCCGCGGGCCGTAGAGTTTGGTATCAAATTTGGAGGAGCCGAGGGCATCGGTCCCTTCGCCCCGATCGTAGGTTGGCTGGCCGGTCACCACGTAGAGCGTGCCGCGATCGTAGACGAATTCCGTCGTGTTCTTCGTTCCCTCATATTTCTTCTTCACGGCGCCTGTGGCGGCATCGAAGGCGGTAACCGGGGCGAAATAGCCCGGCGTGCAGTAGACCGTGTCGCCGATCGCTGCGCAGCGCCGCTGCAACTGCACCGGCATGTTCTTGTCATAAATCAGCGTCGAATGCCAGTCGGGGAAGGGCACCCGCCAGAGCTCGATGCCGGAAAATGCATCGCGGCAGATCAGCGCGTACTTGCCCGGCAGGGCCGGATGTTCCGCCGAGGCCACGTCCTCGACCGTATAGAGCCGCGACTGCGATGCGAGCAGGCTGTTCATGGAGGGCATGATATGGTGGGAGCGCTGCCACTGCGGAAAGGCGATCCACTGGTAACGGCGGGGTGGGCCCACGGCGGTGTCATGAGCCACGGCGTTGTTATCCGGGCCGTGATAATGCTGCTGCCATTCGTCGTATTCTTCGGGCCAGGGCTTGACGGTCACCTCGTCTTGGCCGGCTCGGTTGACCACGGCCGCGCCGAGCGGGCGGAGCACCCGCATGACTTCCGCCATGGGCACGGACGGGTCGTCAACCACTACCAGCGCGGCCAGGTTATCGACGTAAGGCAGGTGTTTCCCATCATACGTCGCCACCGAGACGGTTCCATACAGTCCCCGGGACTGGATGTACTGGCGGGCGGCATCACACGCGGCCGTGTCGGTGGTCAGCCCCTGGACACAGCAATGGTCATTGGCCTTCAAGGCGGCAGTGAACTTTCCATCCGTGGCGCCGAGATGCACAATGACGCCACCCCCGATACCGGTCGCAGAAAAGACTCTTGCGGCGCGTTCGGCTTCCGCGGCCGGCGCCGGTTCAGCGGACGCGGAACGGGACGACGCGATCATCATGGCCGCCGCGAGTGCGGCCGGAAGAAGCGATGGGTTGGCAAAAGAGAAAGGACGGGTTGATCTGTTCATTACGAGAACTCCTTCAAGTCGACATTTCCCAGTTGACCTCCGCCCAGCTACCCCGCCGGGCGTCTAAGAGTCTATCCGAAAACCTCGCCGTAGGATGGGCACTTCTGCCCGTCACGAGGTTTTCGGATAGGCACTGAATGAACAATTGTACTTGCTTGGCCAGTCTCGTCTACGATTGCGGCTTCCGTTCGAATCGCACTTTGCGAGTGTCCTCTTCTTTGCCCGTGGGAACAACCAGCGGTTCGTATAACTCGGGGCGACGGCTTCTTAGCCAGCGTTGTCCGGTACACATGTGTCGGACGGACGCCTGGAGATCTGCAATGATCATATCGTCGCCTGCCTTGCATGTTTCGGCGAGCACTTCCCCGTATGGATCAAGGATCGTCGAATTCCCAGTACGAACTTCGTCGTCGTCAATCCCTACGCCGTTGCTGTAGACAAGGAACAGACCATTGTCGTGCGCTCGGGCCGGCAACCAGCGCATAATCCACTCTCGGCCCTTCGGCCCACGCAGTTCGGCTTCGATCGCTGCCGGATCCTGCTCTCGGTTCTTCCACAGTTCAGTATCGATTCTGCCCATGCAACGAGGGCTAGGCGAATCGCAACCGCCCGTTTGATGCGGTGCCAGCAGGATCTCCGCTCCTTGCAGTGCCGTAATTCGGACGTTCTCGCCAATGTTGTTGTCGTAGCAGATCAGCACGCCAACTTTGGCTCCTTGAGGTATATCGAACACCGTGTATTCATTGCCCGAGGCCATGTGCTCGCTGATGAAACAGTGGAGCTTGCGGTGACGCGCCGTGTTTCCATCCGGCATCGCCACCACGTACGTGTTGTACAACGTCCCGTCGTCTGTTCGTTCAATCAGACCGGCACCGATGGTCATGGAATGGTCCGATGCCAACGAAAGAAGCTCCTCGGACGACGGACCAGACGGCACGGGTTCAGCCAGCGATTCGATCTCCTGCCGTGACAGCTTTCTCACATGCCAGTAGCCGGTGATGCACATCTCCGGAAAGACGAGCAGATTGACCCCCGCCGCCTGAGCCTCCGACACGAAGGCGCGGATTCTGCTCATGTTGTATGCCTTGTCTCCCGGCGCATGATTGAACTGCACCGAGGCGGCTCGAATATCTTTCATTGGGACCACTCCTTTCGAATCATGATTGAAAACGCCCGACCGGGACGAAATCGGAGCAACCTTGCTGACGCCAGTCGAACGGACATCGAATTGCGTTTCACGCTACAGCCGAGACTATCGCACACCGTACCGGCGTGCAACAGCGGCGTTGGCAAAGAACCCAAAACGTATCGTCAGGTCTGCCCGAGAATGTCGTCACGGCGGTGTCGCCCCGCTGTTACGGACGGGGCGGTTTTCGTATGGTATCCGATTGCGGTACACCAGATATTTCGACGATTCGCAGAGGGAGGTCCGTTATGATTCGACGTACTGTTTTCGCGGCGATGTTACTAGGCGTTTTCGTCCACGCATCTTGCTCGGCTCAAACGAGCGGTGAAGAGGCCGAATTACGCAACTTCAAGGACCAGCGGGGACGCACGATTCAGGCGCGTGTACTGAGTGTGAGCGGTGACGATGTAACCATTCAGCGAAACGACGGCAGACAGTTCACTGTTCCGGTATCGGTCTTTTCGCAGGCCGATCAGGACTATATTCGCGGCTTGGCAAGCGGCCCAAAGCCGGGCGCAACGGACGACAATTGGCCTCGGTTTCGCGGTCCGGATGGTTCGGGTACCTCCAACGTGAAGGGCCTTCCGTTGGAGTGGAGCGAGACCAAGAACATCGTGTGGAAAACCGATTTGCCCGGCCCCGGCGCATCAAGCCCCATCACCTTCGGCGACCGCATCTATCTGACGTGCTACACGGGGTACGGCACCGAACAGCAAACGTCGGGCGATCAGGCCGATCTCGTGCGGCACTTGATCTGCGTAGATCGCGACAATGGCAAGATCCTTTGGAACACAGGCACGCCGTCCGGGCACTCGGTCTCCAATTACCAGAATTGGATTGCGCTGCATGGCTTCGCCTCCAGTAGCCCAGCCTGTGATGGCGAGCGAGTGTATTGCCTCTATGGCAGTTCGGGTGTGTACGCCTTTGATCTGAGTGGTCAGGAACAGTGGCACGCCGATGTGGGGCAGAATACTCACGGCTTTGGCACGGGGGCTTCGCCCATCCTGCACGACAATCTGGTGATCGTGAACGCCAGCATAGAAAGTGGCAGGTTGGTAGCATTGGACAAGCAGACCGGACGCGAAGTCTGGCAAGCTCAAGGTATCAAGGACTCGTGGAACACTCCGGTACTGGTCGACGCGGACGGCCGTCTGGAATTGGTGGTGGATACGAAAGATACACTGCGCGCGTTCGATCCCGCGAATGGCAGCGAACTGTGGCGTTGCGCGGGCAGCCAACCGCCGCGATATATCTGCCCCAGCCCGATCGTCCACGATGGAATTGTCTACGCCACGCACGGCTCTCACGGTCCATTTTCCGCTGTGCGGCCCGGCGGCAACGGCGATGTGACCGAGTCACACCGCATTTGGGTCCTCCCCAAAGTGTCGTCGAATGTCTCGTCCCCAGTGTTCCACGACGGTTACCTTTTCAGTGTCCACGCGGACGATGGTGTGGTTAGTTGCGTTGACGCCGCGAACGGCGAGGTGGTTTACCGGGAGCGTCTCCAACCCTCGTCCGGGCGCGTCTACGCCTCGCCGCTAGCCGCCGACGGCAAGATCTATCTGGTCAGTCGCGAAAAAGGAAGCTACGTATTGTCCGCCGGGCCGGAGTTCAAGCAGTCGGCCCACAATGTGATCGAAGACGACGACAGCATCTTCAACGGATCGTTCGTCGTCAGCCGCGGTCAACTGTTGTTGCGAAGCGACAAAGCCCTCTATTGCATCGGAGAGTGACGCCGGTTCTGCGTTAGCGAAAGAATCTCGCTGTTTGGTCGATTGCGAAGTGGCTCTCGGAAAACCTGTCACGGAACCCAGGGGCGTGCATCACGAAGCGACGGCGGCTTGCCAGCGTCTGTCGCAGGAGCAACGCGTCAAGAACGACCTGTGATCGAGAAGTCCAAGACCAGAATCTACCCCCGGCATTTCTGTAAACCGAGTCGTTGCAGTATACTGCGGCAAGTGGCGACAAAGCCGGTGTCGTAAATAAAGATGTTGTGCGAACCAATTGCCGGCGAAAGTGTCCGTGTACATGACCTGTGGCACTACACGGAGGATTCCATGCGCACGATTCAGCACGAAGGCACGTTTTACACATACTCCTACCTCCTTAACGGTGCCTACAACGCAATCGAGACTGCCCGCGAATACCGGACGGGCTCCAACTATCAACGCCTTTCCGCGATCCTGTTTGCCGCTTTCGCTTTAGAAGCGCACCTGAATCACGTTGGCGAACAGAAACTACAGTCGTGGGCCGACATCGAACGAAAACTGAATCCCGATCAAAAGCTTGCACTCGTCGCCGAGGTAATCGGATTCAATGTCGATCGTTCGCGACGTCCATTTCAGAACTTTCGAGAAATATTCCAGTTTCGTAACTACTTCGCTCACGGCCGCACGGAATCCATCGAACGGACGGTCAATGATGATTTGCCACGGGAGGCGGATATCCCATCGTTCGACCCCCAAATGATTGAGCGGCTTTCTGACCAATATGTTGGTCGCTTGTACGAGGACGCGAAGCAGATGATCACGGCCTTGCATACGGCGGCCGGTTTTGGACAGCATCAGATAGGGCTTATCTCCTCTGGAATGTCGACGATTGAGTGATACCACTGGGGCAGCACGGCTCTTGGGTAAAGTCCCTTCGGAATCACCTTCCACGTTTCGCAACGCAGGCTCTGATTGGTACAATTCAGACTCACCGGCTTCGTTCAGGGCGGTGGCGTAAGACCTTCCGTTGGGTGTGCCGGATTATTCTCATGTCGTTGCAGCTTCAACATGCGTTCTTGATTGTCGTTAGCGTCGCAGCGACGATTACTGGTGAAGTCTTCGCCGAGCAGTCGCGAACATGGACGAGCGCCGATGGCAAGTTTACGGTCGAGGCGGAATTGTTCGAGGTTGGCGAGGAGGGAGTTCGGCTACGGAAAGCCGATGGGACGGTGATCTCCGTTCCGCTAGCGAAATTGAGCAAGCAAGACCGAGACTACGTCACGCAGGCCAAGAAGAGTCCGCCGTCCGAAATCGATAAATTCATACCGCCGGATCGGATTACTCTATTGCCTGTGTTTCTGGTCCCGCTGGACAAGAAGCCACCGACTCGTGACCAAACCTTGCGACTCATGAGGCATGTGAAGTGGGCGCAAACCTGGTTCCGCGACGGTCTTTCCGGACGCGATACGTTTGAGCTGGCGAAGGATGTTCCTGATGTCGTGCGGTTGAAGAAACCCATCGACTTCTACAAGCAACTGGCCAAAGGGCAGTCCGCTTGCCACTTCATTTCCGAGTTACTCGATCACTATGGCGTCAGCCGCTTCAAGTGTCCTTACATCTTTTGCTGTGCGGTAATGAATCCAAGCGAACGTTGGCCGATCGGAGGTGGAAGGCCAATTAACGGTGGCGTCAATCGCGGTGGCGGCATGCTGCAGATATCGTCCTTTGCGTTGGACCAGATACCAAACTTTCAATCGACGTTACGCCATGAGATCGCTCATGCATGCGGTTTGCTTCATGTGGCGGCCTTCGGTTACGACATGAAGACGAATCCGTCGGTCATGGCGTATAACACAAGTCACAGGACAGACGGGTTCAAGGAAGCCAAGCATCCGCCGCGTTTCATTCCCGAGGATCTCCGTGTACTTGCCCTCAACACGCGCGTCTTCTCGAAACTGAGATTCGATGTGGCGAAGGATCTTCCAGCGGGATATCGGCTGTTTCCGCAGGTACCGCTGATAGGACCGATGAAGCTGCCCGGCTATCCCGACTTTGATCCCATCCTGGCGACACCCTCGGGCGAAGATAACGGGTCCAAGGTCACCTTTATCAACCGAGAGATTCTGCCAAGCACAGGGCCAGGCGTCACATTTCGGGCTCGATATATGTGGGCTTCCACAAAGCAGCCGAACCGCAAGGTCGTGATCAACGTGTCCTTTCCCGAAGAGATACCGCTGTCGTCGGTCATGCTTCATTCGCAACACAGTGGGAAGTACAACAGGGCCGAATCCGTCGTCATCGAAGCCAAGACTACCGAGGGCTTCCAACCCGTTGCATCGCAGCGCGTCGAGCAAGCCGATGAACGTGTCGAGTTCTCGCGGACAACGGCGCAGGACTGGCGTTTCACCTTCACCGCTGGTCCATCGCAGAAGATCTGTCTGCGCGGAATACAGTATTTTCTCGACGAGACACAGATGTTTCCGCCATGGGTCCCATATCGGTGGCGTCAGGCGTTGGGCATCAACCTTCCCGCTTTTCCTGAGGACGAGTGAGTTCCAAGGATGACGCAGACGAGGTGCCACTTTGTTGTTCGTAGCGTCTCCCGCCGTCGAGAATAGCTTGGCGCATATCGGACTCGATTCCTGCCAAAGCCTTCCGCCTCGCTTGTCGGCCGATGTCTGGGACGCTCCGTATCGCCTCCAAACAACGAACAGGATCAACTGCCCGCTACCAGCGGATTGGCGATCAGCATCTCTCGCTATAGCGCATCGAATTCCGCGTGAATATTCTCGACCCGCTGACCGCTCGCCATTCACGCGATAGCAGAAGTTGGCATAAGTTCCGTCATGGCAACTGGCCTCATATCCACAAGATTTCATTGACCTGCAGAAGATTTCCCGATAGATTTCGATGCTTGTGGCGAATTACAGTCTGTACCAGCCTTGTCGCTATATAGAGGGCAGAAGAATGAAGAACGTGTTTAGCATCGTCCCGTTGTTTGCGCTGCTTCTTTCGGGGGCTGTTTCAGTCCACGCCCAGGATCCTGAACCCGCCAGCGAAGAAGGCGTGACGGGGCAGGCCGAGCAGGTTGTTGCTGATACACGCGAAAAGGTAGAAGAATTTGCCGCGAAGGTGGACGAGAGTTCCGAAGCGCAAGAGGTGTCGGCCGGAGTTCTTAAACCGATCTATACGATAGCGGAATATCTTTCGTTTTCCGCGTTTCACTGGGTCGCATTTGCGATCATGGTCGCCGGCGTTGTAGGATTCGCCCTACAGTTGGTATTGGCTAAACTTGTCGTGCTAAGCAAGCTGGGATTCAGTCTGAAAGAGCTTCTCTCAGATGCGTTGGGATTCGTTATCAGTCTCGTAGGTCTGGTTCTGACCACGCAAGCAGCGACGGAAAACTCGACTTTCACATCCAGCCCCGCTGCGGTGCTCTCGGCGACAATTGTTGGAGTCCTCGTTGGGCTCATCTTCTACTGGTGGGGGCAAAAGCAAGAGCTTGAGGCAGTCGAGGGACGAAAGAAACGCGAGTCGCGGTAGAAGAAGTAGACGTTCTACCGAGCGCAAGCCATGTGCTCGTTCTCATCGAAAGCGAGGTCTGTGGTTACGGCAGCCTCCGCGTTTTTCCGTCTCGTCCGAATTCTCCTACCTCGGTGTCGGCGCAAATCTGTGTTTCTCGCGTTGACATGACCTTCGCGATACGCCGCCCGTAGTGCGGCCGAGCCAGTATTCGGCTGGCGGACGCTGTGCTGATATCCGGCCAGAAGTCAAAGATAGGCTTGCATTTCGGTTCCCATGTAGTCCAAAATATGGTGCAGACTACGCGTCGGCGGAGTTCCGACCCGAATACGTACTCCGCAATCCAACCGAGGCCACGTCGGCGGCATCGAGTCCCACAGTCCGATGCGGCAAATGCCGGCGGCGCAAATTCGACATCACCACCCACCAAACCACGAGGAGAACTCTATGACTCGTCACACCCGTCGAGACTTTCTCAAGACCGCCGCGGCTGCGGGAGTTGCGACCAGTTTCACGATCGCCGGCACCAAAGCCTCGGCCCGAGTGCTGGGTGCCAACGACCGTTTTCGGATTGGCGTCTGCGGCATTAACGGACGGGGCCGGTCCCACGCGGGCTCCTACATCGGGATGCCAAACGTGGAATTGGCCTACGTGATTGATCCGGACGAAAGCGTCCAGGCGCGCGGGGTGGCAGCTTGCGCGGACAAAGCAAAGGGCTACACAGTTCAAGGCGTTGCCGATGTCCGCGAGGCGCTGGAAGACAAGAACCTGGATGCCATCTCGGTAGCCACACCCAACCATTGGCACTCGCTGATGGTGATCTGGGCGGCTCAGGCTGGCAAGCACTGCTATGTCGAGAAGCCGGCCAGCCACGACATCTACGAGGGCCGCGTCGCTCTGGAGGCTTGGAAGAAGTACGGCGTCGTCGTGCAACACGGCACTCAGCAGCGAAGCAGCGCCGGCCGGGCGGCCCAAATCAAGGCCATTCGCGATGGCATGTTCGGCAAGCTGAAAATTTCCTACGGGTACTGCTGCAAGCCGCGCAATGGCATCGGCTTCAAAGAGCCCAGCGATCCGCCGCCGAATTTGGACTGGGACCTGTGGCGGGGCCCAGCCGTGATCGACCAGTATCACGGCAACTACGTCCACTACAATTGGCACTGGTTCTGGAAGACGGGCAACGGCGACTTAAACAACCAGGGCACGCACCAGCTTGACGTGGCACAATGGGCGATCGACGAAGACCAGACCCACCCGGTCCGCGCGATGGCGTTGGGCGGCCGGTTCAACTGGAAGGATCAGGGCGAAACGCCCAACACGATGTTCGGCATCGCCGAGTATCCGAACGGTCAGTTCGTCTTCTTCAACGTCCGCAACGTGAACTACAAAGACTACAAGCGCGAAGTGATGAACGAGTTCTACTTCGAGGATGGCGGCTGGATGGACGACAAAGGCCTGTACTACAAGAAAGGCAGCAACGAGGGCCAGAAGGTCAGCTTCCCCGCGGTGGAAATTACCGACGGAGGGTGTTTCGGCAGCTTTGTCGCAGCTTGCCGCGCCGGCGATCCCCAAATGTCGAATGCGAACATGGACATAGCGCACCATTCCTGCGTGGTCGGGCACTTGATGAACAACTCGTATCGAATCGGCAAATCGGTCCCGTTCAACACCAAGGCCGGCCAGTTCGGCGACGTCAAGGACGCCTACCCGCACTTCATGGAGCTGCACGAAATTACCCGCGACGGCTGTGGCGTTCCCGAGAACGACGAGAACTACATTGTCGGTCCGTGGTTGACGTTCGATCCGAAGACGGAGCAGTTCACAGGCGACCATGCCGACGAGGCCAACAAGCTGGTCCGCGACCCCAACCGCCAGGGCTACGAAATCCCCGACGCGGACAAAGTGTAAGCGTCACGGTCGCTTGACGCCATGACAGACGGTTTACCCTGCCCAGCCCCGGCCACTAGTGCGGGCGGGCGGGCCAAAGGGGCGCGCTGCCGCCCGAGGGGCCCCCCC
>CAZUAH010000367.1:0-13785 GCA_964617665.1 uncultured Pirellulaceae bacterium | reverse complement strand
CCTGGCATTGCTTTAACGATTGTCAATTACCGTGGTCAGTCCCAACTAAATAAGTAATTAAATTTTAATTAATTAATTGGATCCGAATCGTACATTTGGCGGGCGTTTGGTTTCGCGCGGGGCGCGGCGCGGGGGATCGCCGGCAGCCATGGCGGGAAGGGCGGCGGTGCGGTGGGTGGGCGCGCTTGTTTCGTGCCTTTTTTGAAGCTTACCCCACGACTCTGCGAAGATGGACGACGGCGGGACGCTTCGCTGGGAGGTTCCGGAAGGCGATTGGGTGATCTTGCGCATCGGTCACACCGCCACCGGTGCGCATGTTTCTACTCAGAGTGCCGGATGGGGCGGCCGCGTGCTGGACTATATGAACCCGGATTCGCTGGACGCTTTTTGGAGTCGGAATATTGAGCCGTTGTTCGAGGCCATTGGCCCGATGGCCGGAACGACTCTGCGGTACGTACATACCGATAGCTGGGAAGGCGGCGGCATGAACTGGACGCCAGGATTCGACAGGACGTTCCGGGAAAGACGTGGCTACGATCCGCTGCCCTGGCTCGCCGTTCTGGCCGGATACGTGGTCGACAGCCGAGGAGATTCGAACGCCTTTCTCGCTGACTTTCGCAAGACGATCGGCGACCGGGTGGCCGACCATTACGGCCATCTGGCCGAGCTGGCACGTAGTCACGGCATGGCAACTCACCCCGAGTGCTCCGGCCCGCACGCGGGACCGCTGGATGGACTCAAGAACTACGGTCGCAGCGAGCTGATGATGAGCGAGTTCTGGTCGCCTTCTCCGCATCGACCAGACCCGCCGAACCGCTTCTTCGTCAAACAAGCGTCGTCCGCCGCGCACACCTATGGCAGACGACTGGTTGGCGCCGAGGGCTTCACCACCATCGGCCCGCATTGGAACGGCGTGCCCTGGTCGGCGATGAAACCAAGCTTTGATCACGAATTCTGCGCGGGTTTGAATCTGCTATTCACCCACACATTCACATGCTCTCCAAGAGAGATGGGCATCCCCGGCCAGGAATACTTTGCCGGCACGCATTTCAATCCCCAAGTGACCTGGTGGAACGAAGCTCCAGCGTTCATCGACTATTTCAAACGCTGCCAGTATCTCGCGCAGCAGGGCGATTTCGTGGCCGACGTGGTTTACTACTACGGTGATCACATCCCGAACATCGCCACGCTCAAGGAATCCGACCCGGCGGGCGCTTTGCCCGGCTTTGATTATGACGTACTCTGCGAGGAACTGTTGCTTTCCAGCCTGACGGTGCAAAACGGGCGGCTCGCGCTGCTTTCGGGCATGGAATATCGCGTACTGGTTCTGCCTGACCATCGCGTTCTATCGCTTGGGGCACTAAAGAAAATCGACGAATTGGTCCGCGCCGGAGCTACGGTTCTGGGACCAAAGCCTCTGCGTGCGGTCAGTCTTGAAGGCGGTGCGGAAGGCCGAGAGGAATTCCGAAAGCTGGCTGACGGTCTTTGGGGGCCGGAGGACTTGGCCGAGGACACAAATGGAAGCCACAAGGTCGGCTTAGGCCGCGTGGCCTGGGGAATGCCCGCCCGCGATCTGCTGCAGGCCGACGGCATCGCGCCGGACGTGGCAATGACGCTCGAGGATGGAAACACCGCGCCCGACATGGACTGGATCCACTACCAGATCGGCGAGGCGGAGGTCTATTTCTTGGCGGAACTGGCCGGCAAGGCAACCAGCATCGACGTGACTTTCCGTGTCGATGGCCAGATTCCAGAATTCTGGGACGCGTTAGATGGGTCCATTCGAGAAGCCGCCACGTTTAAGTTCATCAGCGGGTGCACCCAGGTGCCGTTGGAGTTCGATCCCTATGGCAGCATCTTCGTCGTGTTCCGGAAACGGACTGCCGATAGCAAACGCAGCGCCGGTCCGAACTTCCCGGCATGGCAGCAGACGCAAACGATTGCCGGACCGTGGCACGTCATCTTCGACGCAACGTGGGGCGGCCCCGAGCAACCTGTTCGCTTCGATACTCTAACAAGCTGGACCGAGCACAAAGACCCTGGGATCAGGTACTACTCCGGCAAGGCCGTCTACCAGGCGACTTTCAAGCTGGACCACGACCCGGCTGGCAAGCCGCTCGCTATCGAACTCGGCAATGTCGAGGATGTCGGCATTGCCAGGGTGACGCTAAACGGGATGGATCTGGGCGTGGTCTGGCGGCCCCCGTTCCGCGCCGATATCAGCAGGACTGCCAAACTCGGCGAGAACAAATTGGAAGTCATGGTCGTCAACTCATGGCGTAACCGCCTAATCGGCGATCGGGAACTGCCAGAGGAACAACGCCTTACCCGAACCAACATCGAGGTTCTTGAACATACCTTGAACAAACGACAGCCAAAGTGGGAACTGGAACCATCCGGGCTGTTGGGACCGGTAACGCTGAACATCGACAGCACAAGATGAGGAGAATCCCGTGAGTTCATGTTTCACCAAGTCGGGTCTTCTATTCCTGGGAATGGTGCTCGCATCGTTTTCTTCGCGGGATACTACGGCCGCGGAAGAAGACCCCATTCCCATCACAAACGCGGAATGGATTGCCTCAGCCCGGATCGAAGCATCCTCGATCGGGATGCCGGGCGTGCATGTGCACGGGGGCACGCAACCACCCGCTGGACCCAACGTGCCATTGCCAATCTTTCGCAAATCCTTCGTTCTCGATGAAACCGCGATTTCACGCGCGCAAGTGGCGGTCTGCGGCCTCGGACATCTCGAATTGTCGGTCAATGGCGAGAAGGTTGGGGACCATTTTCTCGACCCGCCGTGGTCCGACTATGCCGACACGTGTTATTACGTTCGTTTCGATGTTGCCGAGTTTCTGAAACCCGGCGAAAACGTGCTCGGCGTCATGCTGGGCAACGGCATGTACAACGTCCCCGGCGGCCGCTATACCAAGTTTGTCGGGTCCTTCGGTCCGCCGAAGCTTATCCTTTGCCTGATGGTTTCGCAGGGCGACAAACAGCAGATCATTACCAGCGACGACACCTGGAAAACGGATGACGGTCCCATTGCATTCAGTTGCATCTACGGTGGCGAGGACTACGACGCGCGCACCGAACAGCCCGGCTGGGACACGCCCGGTTTTGATGATGGCCACTGGAAACCCGTGAAGGTTGTCGATGGGCCTGGCGGTAAGCTGCGCCCGGCAACCTCACCGCCCATCAAGATCATTCGGCATCTGAAACCGGCATCGGTCGCGAAGCTGAATGACGGGCGATACGAGGTCGACCTGGGCGAGAATCTGTCGTCGCGTCCGGTGATCAAGGTGAAAGGCAAAGCGGGCAGCCGAGTGACCATCGAGACCGCAGAACGCAAAGGCCAGCCGTGGCCGGGGCACTCCTACACCTACACGCTCAAAGGGGATGCCGAACCGGAGTCCTTTGCGCCTCGCTTCACCTACTTCAGTTTTCAGTATCTCTACGTCAGCGGCGCCGCATGGGGAGACGACGTCAAGAGTGCCCATGGGTTGCCCGAACTGGTCGATGTAGGGGCGGATTTTGTCAGCAGTTGCGGACCGCGAATCGGCGCGTTCGCCTGCAGCAACCCGCTGCTGAACGAAATCGACGCCATGATCGACCGCAGCGTGGCCAGCAACTTGCAGCATGTACTGACCGACTGCCCTCACCGCGAAAAATTGGGCTGGCTCGAAGTGTCGCATCTCATGGGACCGTCGATCCTCTTGAATTACGACATGGGCGAGCTGTACCGTAAGATCTGTCGCGACACCACCGACTCGCAGTTAGAAAACGGATCGGTTCCCGACATTGCCCCGGAGTTCGTGCGGTTCAAGAATGGATTCTTCGAATCTCCCGAGTGGGGCAGCGCGTCCGTTCAGCTTCCGTGGCTGATCCATCGCTGGTATGGCGACGAGCGAATCTTGCGCGAGCAATACCCGACGATGGTTCGCTACACCGATTACCTGGCCGGTACGCGCAACGACGCCGGCCTGGTCAAAGGAGGCCTGGGCGATTGGTATGACTGGACGCCAGAGAAGGGACACGTCGGGCCGTCACAACTGACACCGCCTGAACTGCCCGCCACGTGTATGCTTTACGACAATGCGCGAATTCTCCGTCAAGCGGCCACGATGCAAGGCAAGGCGGCCGAGGCGCGGAAGTGGAAAGAACTGTCGGAAGAAGTGCGCCGTGATTTCCTGGCGTCCTACTACGACAGGAAGAACAAGACCGTGGCCACCGGTAGTCAATGCGCGCTGGCCCTCGGTCTGTATTTCGGTCTGGTGCCGGACCAAGATCGGGACGCCGTTCTGGCTAACCTGGTTCGAAGTGTTGAAAGGAACCAATACCGTCCGAGCACGGGTGAAGTGAGCTTTCGCTACCTGGTGTTGTCCCTTGCAGAAGCCGGCCGCAACGACGTGGTGTACCGTATGATCAATCGCACCGATCCCCCCGGCTACGGATGCATGCTCAAACAGCATGGTCTGAAGACCTTGTCGGAGCGCTGGGACCGGCCCGGTTCGTCGTTGAACCACTGCATGTTCGGTCATATCCAGGAATGGTTCGGAAAATACCTGCTCGGAATCTGTCAAGCGCCCGGCAGCACCGGTTACGAAAAGGTCCTGATCGACCCCTTCATTCCCGATGATCTCCAGTGGGCTAAGGGATCATTCGACTCGCCAAACGGTCGCATCGAAGTCGCCTGGATCAGAAAACGCGGGACAGTAGAAGTGACCGTCAGAGCCGAAAAGGCAGAAATCATCGTGCCGCCGGAACGGAAAGACGTTCAATGGGAAGTTCTTCGGAACCGCTCGTAGCTTTGATGGTTTCGGTGCAGCAACGTGCACTCGCGCTGGAATGAGTGCGGCCAGAGGCAGACGGCCTCTGGTCGAAGTCATCCAATGGGATGATTACAATGGGATTCGCATTTGGACCCAATAACAAAGGATGAAAGACAAGATGAAACGAAGATCTCCAACTCTCGACCGACGATCGTTCTTGAAAGACGCAGCCGTTGCCGCAGCGGCTGTGAGTGCGCCCTATCTCATCCCGCGACATGTTCTAGCGAGCGAAGACTTGCCGGGCGCAAACGAGACGATCACGATCGGCTACATTGGCTGTGGGCGGCAGCAGGGTGCGCATCGTCGTTTGCCGCCCTATACCAAAATCGTGGGGACCGCCGACTGTAATATCGCTCGTGCAAAACAATGGGCCAAAGACCTCGGCTGCGATGCCTATCAAGATTATCGAGAGTTGCTCGACCGTGATGATCTCGACGCTGTGTTTATCGCCACGCCGGACCATTGGCACGCGCTGCACACGATCCACGCCTGTATGGCTGGCAAGGATGTCTACTGCGAGAAGGCGATCAGTCTCACGATCGCGGAAGGTCAACTCATGATCAACGCGGTACGTAAATACAAGCGAATCTTCCAAGCGGGCTCGCAACAACGTTCCGATACACGATCCGTGACCGGCTGCGAGGCTGTACGTGACGGCGCGATCGGCGCGATCGACAAAGTGTTGATGAAGAACCTTGAATCACCGTGGATCTGCAAGCTTCCGGGGCAGCCGTGCCCGAAAGAAATCAATTGGGATATGTGGCTCGGTCAAACGGAAGTGCGTCCCTATCATCAGGATATTTATTTGCCGCGTGTTAATCCCGGCTGGCTATCGTTCAAGCCGTACAGCGGCGGCGAAATGACCGGCTGGGGAGCGCATAGCTTTGATATGGTTCAGTACGCACTCGGCGCCGACGATTCCGGCCCGATCGAAGCGTGGATCGAAGGTGAATACGAAGAGCTCGTCTTCACGGAGCCGAAGCCGCGCAGTTGGGGCTACAGCGTCTGCAGCAAGCCGCCTGTCCATATGAAGTATGCCAGTGGGACCGAAGTCTATTTCGGCAAAGGCGGCAACAGCTTCGGCGGGATCTTCACCGGGGAAAAAGGAAAGATCGAAGTCAATCGCAACCGCTTTGCAAGTAATCCGTCTGAAATCGCGACCAAACTGCTCGAAGGCAAGACGCTTCGGACTGGGATCCCCCCGCATCACGAAGATTTCCTCGACTCGATTAAGACGCGTGAAGATCCTTCGGCGAATATCGACATCGCCGTTCGTGCAACGGACTGCTGCCACGTTGGCAATATTGCTCGTTGGCTTGGTCGGAAGGTCGTGTACGATCCAAAGACACGAACGTTTCCCGGCGATGCAAAGGCGAATGCACTTTGCTCACGCGAGCAACGCAAGCCTTACGAAATCCCCGACGTCGGCCGTGCCGTCTAGGCCGCTGCAGTGAAGCCAAACTCGCCAAGATTTCGGGGGAAGCGGCAAATCGCCCTGCCCTCGTTGCCCCGCGCCGCGGCGGACTCCGGCACGCGATGAACGACACGTTCTGCTATACTGAGCGGAGGTTGATACTGTTTGCACACATCGAAGCGCGTTGAATGCTGTATTTCTCCCAGATTCAGCGCGGGCAACCGCGCATTTGTTTCCAAGCACTGCTTGGCCGTGCCGGAACGGCGCTTCGCTGGGTCGGGCCCACTTGCCTCGGCAATGGTGTTGACGGGTGAATCAGCCTCAGACGGAGGCGGAACTGGAAGCCCTGCGTCGTCGCGTGCACGGCAGTCAGCCGTACGGCAGATCCAAAAGCATCCTCCGGGCTGATAGCTGAATGCTGAACCGGTGAGGGGTGGAAGACTCTCATCTGCGGATCGCTGTCACACTTGGTCTCGAAGCAACACTCCAACCGCGCGGCCGTCCAAAGAAGGAGTGGTCAAGGAATTGATCCGCCTGTCAGCTTTTCTTCGCCGTTTCTTCGTCAAATGTACAACCAGCGGCGCTACTTTCGGCCTGGACTTCTTCCCGAACGTACAACGGCGGCGGGCGCAGATCACCACGAATTGACGAAACCGAATGGCGGATTCCGCCAGAACACGAGAGGCCGAGCAGAGTTCGACCGCGAGCCGTCTGCGGGAAGGGACTTGCGAGCGCTGTTGGCAGCCTTGCGGCTGGCGGCCAAGGACTGCAGCGCAGCGGCAGAAATCTGAGTTTCCAAGACCATCAATTCTTCCAACATTGTGAGCATCCCCAGCGGCTTGATAGCCTGCTCGCTGAATCCGTTGCCGTAGAGGGTCAGCTTGCGGAGCTTGGGCAATCCGGTCAAATGTGCGAGTCCGTAATGGCTGAACTCGTCGCCAGCGGCACCTTCCAGACGCAAGTAGATGAGTTCCTCCAGTGCGGCAAGAGGTTTGAGTCCCGCATCGGTGACCGGCGTTTCGACCAGATACAGCGACTCCAAGGAACCGATGCCTGCCAAGGTCGGCATGCCAGCGTTGGAAACAGGTGTGCGCACCAGGTAAAGATCGGCCAGGTTGTAGAGGCCGCCAAGCTGCGAGAGCCCTTCGTCCCCGCCACGCCATTGCTCGGACAAGTAAACTGTGGTCCGCCAGCGTTTGGGGAACGTGGCGGGACGGCGGCCAGAGATTCGAGGAATTCGATGCCGGCAATGGCCCCAGCGGATGTCGACTTCACCTCCCAGGCGGCGAATCGCTTCGACCGCACTGCGATGCTTTTCTCGGTGTTCGGCAGGTATGAATGGATAGTGTGCGTCAGCAGCATCGTCCGGGCCGGGCACGGGACCGATGGAAAAGCGAAACAACGGGCCGCCAACGTCCCAGCCGACAAGACCGTAGTGCGCGGAGTCCGCGTAACGCGACAAGGGATGCTGCCGGGGCATGAAGGGGCTGGCTAGCCATTCGGTCGTCCCGCGTTGCACATCAACTATCAACCAGCGGGTTCCTGGCAGCACGAACTGATCCTCCACCGGGAGTAGCGCTTCGCGGCGAGGGCCAAATCCCCGTCCGTCCGTCTCCATCAGCGATCGCCGTTGCCAGCTTTTCCCGTGCTCTCCAGACGCTTCAAAGACCTCGACCTGCCACCACGAAGCAGCCAGCAGATGTCCTGCAATGCCCTGACAAATCGTGGGATTGTACGGACACGGAGGAAGGAGGATGGGGAGGATCGAGACTTCGAGTGTTTCCAGGTCGATTGCCAGCGGCGAGCGGCCATGCATCGGCGCGCCGGGCTGCGGCTCGCGCCCCACCAGCAGCATCCGGCGTCCGGAAGCCGGCGCGTGGTATTCGGTAATCCAACTGGGACGAAAGCGTTCCGCGGGATCATCGTCGCGGCCCTCCTCCGGCACGGATGGCTCCTTGACCGCTTTGTGGAAGACGTTGACGGCATAGGTCGCCTGATCCGTTGCGTCTGGTACCCGGTCGATGCGTGCGAACCACAGCCGACGATCCCTGGGCGTCCGGCCCATCGCAAAACAACTCCCCGGGCCGAGCGCGTGGATAGCAATCGGGCCCGGCTGCAGCCGGATGCCCATCGAGACCAAGTTGCCCGGTTCATTTGGCGGCAATCCGCGCTCTCGATCGACGCACCCCAGTCGTTCTCCGGTCGGGGATACGATGTGGATGCCCGATTGACGGCACGCGATCCAAAACGCGGTTCCATCCCAGACCACCCAGTAGATCGCATCCTGCTCCGTCGAGGAACGCGAGAAATCCCGCGGAATGCGAAAGATCGTTTGCACGATCCCGGGCGCGGGTAGCACGTCGACGTGCCGGACTCCCCACGCGACATCGAGTGTTTCGTGGCACTTGGCGATCATCGACCATCCCGCTTGAATATCTGGGACCGGCTCGAAGACCACGCGGCGCGCAAACGGTTCGCTCTTCAACGGATTCTGCGGCAGCGGCCATCGCTTTTCCGTCGGTGTGGCCGCGTCGTGGCGGCGAAGTTCCGCGTCCAGCGCGGTCAGGCGGCGGCCGATCGCGATTGGACCTCCGGCGGCGTGGTAGCCGCCTGAGGTCCGGTAGTCTGGATCGTCGTCCAAACACTTCTTCCACCAAGCCGACAATTCCTGCCACTCGCTGCGCAATTCCGGCCAGGGCCGCCTTGGCCGCCGCCCATCGACTTCCATGGCGAGCAGTTCCAATCGACCGCGGAAAACGTTGGCCGGTTGCTCGCTATCGATCAGCCGTTGCGCAAAACTGGCTTTCTGCGCGGCGTCGCCTGGTGGATGTGCTGGCAATGGGAGCAGCAAGTCGGGATCGGCCACTTCGGTCAGGAGACGGTAGTAGTCGTCGGCGAGTTGCTTCCAGTTGGGCGATCGCGATCGAGCCGCTTCGGCCAAAAGAAGCCCGGCGGCCCGAACGACAAAGCGTTGCTGCTGCGACAGAGCGGAAGCAGGCACTCGCTCCGCAAAGCCTCCTCGCATCGACTTGGCGACCGGGACCCGCACCATGCCCTCGGCGAGTTCCGGGTCGAGCTGCGGGAATAAGCCGTAGATCCTCCAGAACCAGGCACGGGCGTCGGCTCGCACTTCGGGTGCGCCGTCGTGAAAGTGCCTTGAGAAGAAGTCCAACTGACTCAACAGCCGTGAGGCGATCAAACTCGCTTCGCCCACGTTCAAAGCGCGGCGGCGCAGCAGGTGCTCCAGATGGCCGCAGGCGAGCGTCAGCTTGATGCGCCGCTGCCTTCCCCGTGCTTCCGACTCCGCTTCAAGGAACTTGGCCGCCCGGCTATGCCCGTACTGTTGCCGCACATCTTCGTACTGCTCGCGATCCCGCGGTTGACGCCAATGAAAAAGATCACCGATCACTCCCAGCCGTTGTTCCAAGTCGTCCGGTTCCAGCAACAAAGCAGCTGCGCGAAGTTCGGCGGCATGCTGGTGCCTTGCCAGATTGCTGAACGCTTCGGCTCGGGCAGCGAGTTGGGTGAAGAGCGTTCGGTGGTCGAGCGCGGGACCGTCACGGGGGAGGCCCGAAACCTGATCCGCCACGGTGCTGACGAGGAACTCCGGAACCTCGGCCAGCGACATGCTGTCGCGTTGTTTTTCCCAACGCACGGTTTGGCCGTCCGACACCTGGATCGCTAGCCGCACCGTCGGTTCGGCATCGGCGGTGGCTGGCGAGACCTCGAACTGCCCCTCGACAAACCAAGGGACGATGGTTTGGCGGACTCGTGACTCACCCACCAGTTCCCGTTCGCGGCAGATCGCTCGGGCCTCCTCCGTTTCCAAGACGGCCAGCCCGTGTCGGCCCGTCCATGCCGCCTGCAGCAATCGCGCGTATCCGGCCTGGAGATGATCGTAGTCGCGGAGCAGATTCGAGGTGAGGAAATGAGGCACGGCGATCATGTGCGTCACGCCCTCCGGGAACTGCTCACGCAACTGGCCGACCACACGGCACAGCTCGGCGGCGATGGCTTCTCGCTGCTGAGGATGATAGGCGAGATACTCCAGCCGCACGCGCGCCCCGAAACGACTCTCGCTCACAACCACCTGGATGTGCCGCTGGGCCGACGCACCGTCGGGAGCGAGACGAGCGTCTTCCCCGTCGGTCATGGAAAGTGTCACGATGGCGTCAGCGTTCAGCACGCGACCCAGTTCCAGCCGCTTGTCACTGGCCTCGGCCACCAGCGTAGCGGACAGTTGCCATTCGCTGCGGATTGCGGCGATCTGCTGGCGTTCGACAAGCGTCACATCGTCCAGGCGAGTCATCGCTGCTGTCAGCAGATCCACAATCCCCGCCTGCTCGGTCGCCCGATCTGCGACGATCGCCCATCGCTGAAACGCCCCCTCGTCGGCCACTGCTGTCGAGTGGTGTGGCGGCGCGGACAACGCGGCCAGCATCAGGCCGATTCGGCAAGTGACCGTCGGCGACATCGAGGCCGACAAGAACTTGAACCAATGCATGGCTGGACAACCGCTAGGAGATTTGATTCCCGACCACAAACCCGAGCTTAGCCGGGAGAGTCTGGTGAAACAAGGGATCACCTCTTGATTCGTGACGCTCTGGCGGCAAGGCTCCTCAAGCGCCGTGCCAGCGCTTGATCGAACTCGGCCCTTCGCTGAAGTCGGTGAGTCACGCAAGGACTTCCGCTACCGGTCGGCATCATCGCGATAAACCGCCTCACCCTCGTTGCCCCACGCGGTGACCGATGCACGGCGGTGGCATATTCTCCTCGAATCCGTCGTGCCATAATACGGGCACGCAGCACACAAAACCTCGAGCACGGACGGCTTCACCGATGTCGAATGGAAACCACACGATGGTGTTGAAACGAAAATCCACGGTTAAGACCATGAGAAATAGGATGCTTGATGTGTGTTTAGCGGCGCTCGGTGGGCTGATGCTGGCGCTGCCGGCCCGTGCTGATCAGCCTGCCGTGCTGGTCGAGGCCGAAGCATTCGAGAATACTGGCGGCTGGGTGAATGACTCGCAGTTCATGGATCAGATGGGATCGCCTTTCCTGCTGGCGCACGGCCTCGGGTGTCCGGTCGAGGATGCGGAGACGACCGTCCAAATACCCTCATCCGACAAGTACCGCGTGTGGGTGCGCACCCGCGACTGGGTGGCGCAGTGGACCAAGGGCCGCGTTGATGCTCCGGGTAAGTTCCAGGTGCTCATCAATGACAAACCGTTGGAAGCGGTTTTCGGAACTGAAGGCGTCGATTGGCACTGGCAGGACGGTGGCGTTGTTCAAATCGACAAAAGAGAAGCTTCGCTGAAGCTGCATGATTTGACCGGTTTCGAAGGCCGTTGCGATGCGGTGTTGCTTTCGTCTGATCTGGAGTACATCCCGCCGGATGATGCCCCGTCGCCTTGGCGCCGCAAGCTGCTTAGACTGCCCGAAACGCCGGTGCCCGAAGGGAACTATGACCTAGTGGTTGTCGGCGGTGGTATTGCCGGTATTACCACTTGCTTGTCGGCGGCCCGCCTCGGCGTCAAGGTCGCGCTGATTCACGACCGCCCGGTGACCGGCGGCGCGTCGAGTGCCGAGTCCACGGTGGGGGTGGTAGGCAACACGTGCTTCGAGCCCTTTCCGCGCGTCGGCTCGCTGACAAACGAAATTGTCTGGACTTATGGCAAAGCGGGATTCGCCAAGGGGTTTGCCTTCGGCAACCCGCAGGATGCCGGGGACTACCAGATCAAGGCGCTCAGGGAGGCCGGGGTCGAGCTGTTCCTGAATTTCCGCGCCAACGAGGTCTTCATGGACAAGGCCCGCATTCGCGGGATCGGGGCAACCAACATCGTCGATTCGAGCCGCATCCGCGCGGGCGGCCGGCTCTTCGTCGACAGCACGGGTGATGGATGCATCGGGGTGCTGGCGGGAGCCGACTACGACATCGGCGTCTTTCACATGGGACGCACCAATCTCTGGACGGTCCAGGATACGGGCAAGCCAACCCCGTTCCCGAAATGCCCGTGGGCGATCGATCTCTCCCAGCGGCCCTTTCCCGGCCGCGATACGCCGGAGTTCCCGCCCATCAGGAGCTACGACAGTTTCTTCGGCTGGTTCTGGGAGAGCGGCTTCAACCACGACCCGATCAGAAAGGGCGAGTGGATCCGCGACAACAACTTCCGGGCCATGTACGGAGCCTGGGATGCCATCAAGAATGTGGACAAGGCCTATCCGACCCACGAGATTCACTTCTCCCGCTGGATTTCCGGCAAGCGCGAGTCGCGCCGCCTGATGGGCGACGTGATCCTCAGTGCGCGGGACCTGAAGTCGGGGCGCGAGTTCGAGGACGGCGTGGTGCCGCTTAGTTGGCGGATGGATTTTCACTTTCCGCACCCGCACTTCTTCGATTCGGACAAGTACCGGGAGGGGAGCTTCTACGAGTGGCCCTTCATTTCCCACGCGCCGCATGCCGACGACGACCGCTTCCCCTTTCCCTACTGGCTACCGTACCGCACGCTCTACTCGCGCAATGTCCCGAACATGTTCATGGCTGGTCGCGACATCTCTGTCACGCAGGAGGCCCTGGGCTCGGTGCGGGTACAGGCCACCACGGGCATGATGGGCGAGATCGTCGGCATGGCCGCCATGCTCTGCATCACGCACGGCGTGGACCCGCGCGGTGTTTACGAGAACCACCTGGAAGAGCTTTTCGCACTCATGGATGAGGGCACCGGGGCACGCCTTCCGATAAAGACGCTGGCCCATGAACCTTTTGACTTCACAGGCAGACTCTGCGACAGCGGTTCCGGTTCGGGTTGGGCCGGAAAATGGACTGCGAAGACTGGCGAGGGCCCGACTACCGCTGAAAAGAGCTTGCGCTATCCCGATGGTACGGATTTGTCGCCGCGGGGCGGTAGTCTGCTGGAGCGATCCGGCGGCGTGGGCAGCCAGCGCCTACTGGCGGAGCCCATCGGCCTTGGCGGCGGCTACTTCTATTTGAGCTTCCTCGCGCAGAAGAACGAGAGCGGACGCTTCCGCATCGAAACCAGCAATGGCCAGCATATTCGACTAGGGCTTGAGGTCACGGCCGACGGGACCGTCACCGCGCAGGGAGCTACCGTGAAAACTTCCAGCACGCCCGGTTTGTTCAAGGCCAACACGCCTTACTTGGTTGTGCTGAAGTTCAGCAACGCCGGAGGAAAGACCGGTGCTGTTGCCCGCGTGAAGCTGTCCGAAGTCGGCAAGGACAAGGTGCCTGCCCGCCAGCGCGGGTTGCAGTGGGATGTTGTGACTACTGGCGGTCAGACCGGCGTCCTGCAGGACCGAATCATCCTCAGCGTATCCCAAGGTGACGTAACGATGGATGAGTTGCGGCTAGGGTCTAGCTGGAAAAGTGTGACCACTCAAACGAAATAACGCCGATGCCCATCCTTCTCCAGGCCTTCAAAGAACGATCCAAGGGTCGGGAGTCCGTACTCAAAACGACTCCCGACAGGAATGGCACTGATGAATGTAAAGTGTATTCTCAGGCGGGGTTTACGGCAA
>CAZUAH010000366.1:0-13812 GCA_964617665.1 uncultured Pirellulaceae bacterium | reverse complement strand
ATGGGATAGCCGAAGCGATTGATGTTGATGCTCTGTGCAACGTCGCCACGGAAGAATTCAGCGTGCCGTTCTGCAAGACCGTTGAATCTTGCGAAGGGGCCGGCCTGGAATCCATCAACAAGGACATCCAGGACGAAGGCCTGACCAAGGTAGTCATCGCCGGGATCTCGCCGCGACGGTATACGGACGGCATGTTTCCCGAGAGTGTTATCGTCGAGGGCATCGCCTTACGGGAGCACGTCGTTTGGACCCAGCCGCCGAACGAGGAAGACACGCAGATGATGGCGGAGGACTATCTCCGCATGTACCTGACCAAGGTGCAGAAGATGGAGCCGCTGGAGCCTTTCCAGCCGGAAGAAGCCATCGACAAGAGCATTCTGGTGGTTGGCGGCGGTATCGCTGGTATTACGGCTGCGCTGGAATCGGCCAAGACCGGATACGAGGTCCGCTTGGTCGAACAGGCCGGCCAATTGGGCGGCTGGTTGGCCAAACAGCACAAATCGGTTCCGACAAAACCGCCGTATCGCGAGTTGGAGGATACAGGCGTTGATGAACTGATAGCCAAGATCGAAGGAAATTCGAAGATCAAGGTGTACACATCAGCGACCACAGGCGAGATCGTCGGAGCGCCCGGTTTGTTCGATGTGACGCTCAAGTCGACCGGCAACGGCAAGCCGGAAGGCGAAGTCGTGGACACATTCCGTGTTGGTGCAATTATCCAAGCCACGGGTTGGCGGCCGGTGGAGCCTAAGAGCAGTCTTCCGTACGGCGAGCTTGAAGATGTCGTTCGAAACGTCGAACTGGAGGCGATGGTCAAGGAGCAGGGCACAATCACTCGCCCGTCCGACGGCAAGGAAGTGAAGAGCATCGCGTTTATTCAGTGCGGCGGTTCCAAGGAGAAGGAGCATCATTCTTATTGCTCGTCGATTTGCTGCCTTACTTCGCTGAAACAAGCTTTGTATCTCCGAGAATCCGACGACGGTGCCAAAGCGTACATCTTCTACGAGTTCCTTCGCACCCCCGGCCAGTACGAGGATTTCTATCGCAGGGCACAGGAGGATCCCGGCGTGTTCTTGACGCGCGGCGAAGTGGCTGAGGTCGCTCGTGATGATGACGGAGGACTGCTTCTGACGGTCAACAACACCATGCCCGCGGAACAAATGCAGGTGAAAGTGGACTTGGTCGTGCTTGCCGCAGGAATGGAGCCGAATTCGGCCGACGGCGAAGCCATCCGTTTGCTGGAAGACTCCAAGATCACGGCCGAAAAGGGCGACTCGGAGAGCCAGCGCAAGGATGCCGCTGAAAGGGTCGAGCAGCTTAAGCACCACGAGGGAACCGAGATACTGAACCTGACGTATCGTCAGGGACCTGATCTACCGACGCTGCAGCACGGCTTCCCGGATTCGCATTTCATTTGCTTCCCCTATGAAAGCCGCCGTACTGGGATCTACCCGGCTGGTTGCGTGCGTCAAACGATGGACGGGATTGGCAGTCGCGAAGACGGAACGGGCGCGGCATTGAAGGCGATTCAGTGTATTGAGATGACGTCCAGGGGCGAGGCGGTCCATCCGCGTGCCGGCGACAAATCGTATCCAGACTTCAACCTGCAGAAATGCACCCAATGCAAACGCTGCACGGAAGAATGTCCGTTCGGCGTCCTGAACGAGGATGAGAAGGGTACGCCCTTGTTGCAAGCGACTCGGTGCCGCAGATGTGGCGTTTGCCTGGGAGCTTGCCCAGAGCGAATTGTGTCCTTCAAGGACTACTCGGTCAGCATCATTGGCTCGATGATCAAAGCGGTGGAAGTACCGGACGAGTATGATGAGAAGCCGAGAGTCTTGGCAATCATGTGCGAAAACGATGCCGTTCCCGCATTGGATCTCGCCGGGCAACATCGTCTCAAGATCAATCCGTTCATTCGCGTTGTCCCCGTTCGATGTTTGGGAGCGGTCAACACCGTCTGGGTCACAGAGGCCATTTCGGCCGGATACGACGGCATCATTCTGATCGGCTGCAAATACGGGGATGATTATCAGTGCCACTTTATCAAGGGGAGTGAATTAGCCGTTACCCGCGGCGACAACATCAGGGAAAAACTGGAGCAGATGGCAATGGAAAACGAAAGAGTCGAACTCCATCAGCTTCAGATATCCGAATACGAGAGGCTTCCTGAAATATTCGACAAGTTCATGGAAGAAGTCGTCGACGAGTACGGCATGAACCCGTTCAAAGGAATGTAACAGACGTGTGACGGGTTCGTGCATAGCGCAGGAGAACCCGGTGACCAGTCCTGCATCTTCCGAAGGCGGCAATCCCGTTTGGGTAGACCCGGATTTAGATTTCATCCGAGCACTCAACCGGCAGGGCGGAGATTCCCTAAAGAAGTGCTTCCAGTGCGGCACTTGTTCCGCTACGTGTAATCTCTCGCCGGATGTAAATCCCTTTCCACGCAAGGAAATGGCGTGGGCTCTATGGGGGATGAAGGATCGGCTGCTTGCCGACCCGGACGTCTGGCTCTGTTACCACTGCGAGGACTGTTCGACCATCTGCCCGCGCGGCGGTGGGCCGGGTGACGTGCTGGCGGCCGTGCGGCAGGAGTGCGTGCAGCACTATTCTGTTCCCCGTTTCCTGGGCCGCTGGGTCAGCCAACCATCGGCTGTCCCGCTTCTGCTCGGCATACCGGCGGCGCTGCTGGCGCTGGCTCTCTTCGTTCCCGGCCTCATTGGAATGATGGTCGGGGAAACCGAGTCCGGAAGCATGGTTACCGTGGAATTCGGCGAGAATATTGTCTACCCGTATTCCAGCGCGTTTCCCCACTGGCTGCTGAACAGTTTCTTCGGAACGTTCGTCGTCCTGGCTATCTTGAGCGTCGCCGTAGGGGCGAGCCGTTTTTGGCAAGCCATGAAGGCGGGCGCGTCGACCAATGGAGACATCGTACCGGCCAAGACACTGTCAGCCAGTATTGGGACGGTGCTAAGGGGCATCTTTACACACGACAAGTTCAACACCTGTGACAATATGCGTACGCGATTTTGGTCGCACACGCTGGTCTTCTACGGCTTCATCGCCCTGTCGCTGGTCTCATTCTGGGTCGTCACTGCCAAAATCAACCCCATCGTTCAAGGCGAGTTCATTTATCCCTTCAGCTTTTTCAGTCCCTGGAAGATGCTGGCGAACATCGGCGGACTGGCCGTGCTGGGTGGCTGTGCGCTGATGATCTGGGATCGCCTGAAAGAGGGTGAAGAGGGCTCGGGTAGTTACTCGGATTGGGCGCTGATTGCCACGCTGATGATCGTGGTGATAACTGGATTCGTGGCGGAAGTGCTGCACTACATCCACCTGGAGCCCCACAGGCACATCGCTTACTTCATGCACCTTGTGTTTGTGTTTACGCTCTTGATCTACCTGCCGTATTCCAAACTCGCGCACATAGTCTATCGCACGACTGCTTTGGTGTTCGCCGAGTATATCGGCCGGGAAGACGCTTCGCAGCCAGCCGTTGCAGTTGTCGAAACGAACGTCCAGGAAGAGGAGAAAGACCATGCTGGAGAAGGCAGCCAGTAGCGCTACCGGACGGGCAGTCCTTGCGGGGATTATTGTGGTCGCCATCCTGATGCCTGTCGTGTACTCGGTCATGACCCGTGTCGCTGCGCGGGGTGCCGAAGCTCCGGAGAAACCCGATTCGCAACACACAAAGTGTGTCAAGCCTACGGAATACATGCGTTTTCATCATTGGGAGCTGCTGAGAGGGCTTCGTGAGGAAGTGGTGCGTGACGGAGTGCGCGGCGACATATCGCTCGACGGCTGCTGGAATTGCCATCAAAGCAAAGTCCGGTTTTGCGACAGGTGCCATGACGCAGCGACCGTGCGTCCGGACTGTTTCGGATGTCACTACTACCCCGATATTGACGAGTAAGGAGCGTTCGAGAAGAAAGAGTGTCACACTTGAAAATTAGCCGCAGGGCGCTAGCCCACGGTTTCTGGGAGAACCGGACGCTAGCGCGTTCCGGCTGATCCGACAACTACTTCCCGAACGGTGCCAAGTGCTGGAAAGGTAGACGAACAATGGACAGAAGGGATGTTTTGAAGGCGGTGGGAGGCACGTTTCTGGCGGGAGCGTCCTGCGCCTCGGCGTTCACTTTCCTGATCTCCAAAACATCGGGGAAGGTCAGCAAGCCAACTGGCACAGCGGCTGGCGGCACGCCATCCACCGACAAAGCTCGATGGGGCATGGCCATCGACTTGAACAAGTGCAACGCGTGCGAGAAATGCAACGCTGCGGAATTGGACGAAGTACCCTGCGTCACGGCGTGCCGGAAAGAGAACAACACATACTACGGAGATGAGCTGAAGGACTTCACATACAACATCTTTTGGATCAGGAGGGTCGAGATCGAACAGGAGGCCGACGACTCGTCCGACCACACTGCCGGAGAATCCGATCCCGCCAGGAAGTTTGCGATCCTGATGTGCAACCATTGCGACAATCCACCCTGCGCCCAGGTCTGCCCCGTCCAGGCGACCTACCGGCGCAAAGATGGTGTCGTAATCGTGGATCACCACAGGTGCATCGGATGCAGGTACTGCATGATCGCCTGCCCGTACAATGCCAGGTGGTTCAACTTCAAAGACAACAAGACGGAAATCAGAAGAGACCCAGACACCGGGAGATTGCCCCAGCCGAAGAGATCGCATGGAGTGGCGGAGTCCTGCACGCTATGTGCGCATCGCATCGGAAATTGGGTAAGAGATCGAAAACTAAATAAGGACAACGCCGATTGGATGGAAGACAATCCTACACCGGTCCCGGCGTGTGTGGAAGCGTGCGGGAGCCCAGAGGTCAATGGCAACGCCTTGGTTTTCGGCAATTTGAATGACCCAGAAAGTGAAATATCCAAGTTGCTTGCGAATAACGCCGTCAAACGCCTCAGAGACGATTTGGGAACAGAGCCAAAGGTGTACTACATCGGTTTTCCGCCGAAGGGCCCAAGTACCGACACGTCGGGAGGAAACCATGGAAATCAAGTTTGAGCGCGTCGAGGGAAAGTCCGTTCCCTTTTACATGGTGCTGGGTACTTTCGGTGCTCTGGCGGCTGCCGGCCTGCTGGCCACGCTGTATGCCGCGCACGAGGGACTGGAAAAGACCGGCATGAACATCCGCGTACCCTGGGGCCTTCAGATCGTCATGGCGGTCTATTACATCGGCCTGTCGGCCGGGTCCCTGGTGATTTCTGGGCTTTACGGCGTATTCGGCAAGGTGGAGTACAAGCCGTTCGCAAGGATCGCGGTCTACTTGGCCATGCTATTTCTGATCGCGGGTCTGCTCTCGATTCTGACCGACCAAGGAAGGCTGGATCGTGTGTTTGTCGAACCCTTTGTGCACTTCAATCTCCAATCCATGTTCTCGATAAACCCGATCCTGTACAACGGACACATCTTGATCTGCTTGATCTACCTGTTTGCTTTGTTCAGGGAGATGAAAAAGACGACCACGGTCGTGGCGACCCTCGCCTTTGGTTGGGCTTTCTGCGTACACAGTGGCACGGGGGCAATCTTCGGCTTCAACGCGCGCGTGCTTTACGAGTCTCCTCTGCTGCCGGCGGCTTTCGTTGCAGCGGCAATGGCGTCAGGTACTGCGCTGATGATCGTGATGATCGTGGGATTGTTCAAAGCAACGAACCGCCATTTGGATGACAGTTTGATTATCTGGTTGGGACGATTCCTGGCCATTTGCCTGCTGGTGGTCACGTATTTTCTGTTTATGGAGAACGCCTATCGGGTCTACCTGGTCGAGTTGCGTCCGGCGGGCATCTATTACCTGACAGGCTACTGGCACGGCGAGTTCAGCGGTTTCCACGGTTTGCTTTTCTGGGTGGGACTGATACTGCTGGGTTGTGTCGTACCGATGTGGATACTCTTTCATCGCCGGACCGGCAAATCCATCCCATGGATCGTCTTTGCATCAGCCCTTGTGATCTTTGGTATTCTCTGCGAGCGGTATGTGATAGTCCTTCCCGGATTGACTCATCCCGCCGAACTCTTCCCTGGCTGGAAGATCGTTGAATCCCCCGTTCAGGAACACATTGCCTCCTACGGCGTCAGCGCCGTCGAGATGGCGCAAGCGCTAGGCGTATTCGGAGTAATCGCCGCGCTATTCCTATTGGGGTTGAAGTTCCTCCCGCTGCTTCCCACCGAGGCACGGGCGCTGGGGCAAGCTCCGTCTGCCAAATGAAAACGGCTGTACGCATTTCTCCCTTTGGTATTGTCTTTTCCCAGATCATTGTTCACTCCAGCTACTACAATTGCCGCCGCGTTCGCGGTACGCTGAAGACTACGCCAGCCGTGGCAGCGGGACGCGCAAGCTGCCCCTGGACGGTTCGCGAACTGATTTAGCAGACGAGTAGCTTTTGACGGATTTCCGATCCAGACAGTAGGTTCCGTGCGACGCGAGAGTCAAGTGTCATACCGCGAGTTTCTTTTGGCCCTTCGTGGACTGTATCGCCCCACGCTTGGCGACCGCGTCGGGTGGTGGTTTACGTGTCTTATGACGCCTAGAAAAGTTAAGAGAGACCTGGAAAGGGAAACGGGAGTGCGGTACTCCAAAATGCGGTCGCTAGCCGACCACGGGAATCATGGGCGTGTATACTGCGCGATGTCTGAGTGGCAACATGAGTTCCCAGAACAGATCGCCCCGGATGAACTGCGTCGCATCGCAGAAGAAGCAGACGTAAGCCTGGAGGACGCCACGACATTCGTTCAGTGGTTGCGTGATACAAAGGCCGACATGGAAGAACCGCCGTTGCAGACGTGATCCGCATAGCACGCTTTGATCGCACGCTACCCCGGGTAGCGGTTCAGCGAGCGGCCTACGTGTCACCAGAAATGTATCCCCGACCCGATGCTTGGAACGCTTACAGCCGCGGATGGACCGAATGGTACCTTTCGCTCTCTCGTGAAGAGAGAAACGCATACGAAGACGAGTTTCCCGAACCGGACGGGTGGCACGACTTTTATCGTTTCGTTTCCAACCAGCCTCGATGAACGTCCTTTGCTGAACCGATTTTCTGTACCAATGTTATGAGAGTATTGGTTGGGGAACGATTCCCGAGCTATTCTCCTTCGCGTTCCTAATGATCTCTTGGACCGTCTTTGGGGATATAGATGCGGAACGCGGTCCCGTTGTCGGGTTCGGAGTCTACGTAGATTTCCCCTTCGTGTGTCTTGATGATTCTGGCGGTCACCGCAAGGCCGAGGCCGGTACCTTGGGTCTTCTTGGTGCTGAAGAACGGGGTGAAGATATTTCGTTTGGTTTCCTCGGTCATTCCGGGGCCGTTATCGCACACTTCGATCTCTGCAAAGATCCCGCCTTCCGTCAGGGAGTTTCTCACCTTTACCTCGGCATTCTCATCGGGGCCGTACTCCTTCGAGTCGCAGGCGTCGATGGCATTCACGACGATGTCTGTCACTGCCATGTGTACCAGGCTTGGGTCGCACAACACGGCAGGCAAGCCATCACATGGTACGTGGCGTAGAGCGATTCCTCGTTCGGTCGCGACCTGGCGATTCAATTCGCAAACGTCCGCCACCAGTTCTTCGAGGTCGACACTCTGCAGATCCAGCTTCCAGTCTTTGGCATAGTTGAGCATGTTACGCGACAGGCTGCCGATCCGCTCGATGCCTTCCTCGACCATCGCCCAGCCTTCTTTGATCTGCTCTTGCTTGTCCTTTTCCATGCCGTTGCGGACCAGGTAGGCGCCGCCCGTTAGGGCATTGAGCATGTTCTTGATGGCGTGCTGGATTCCCGTGACTGCTTGCCCGATAGCAGCAAGCTTTTGCGACTGGACCAGTTCGCGCTGCAGTATCTTCTCCTGAGTGACGTCCTTACTGATTCCGATGGTGCCGATGGGATTGCCTTCGGTGTCGCGAAGGGGTGAAAGGGTGAGCAAGACGCTTCGGGCCTGCCCATCCTTGGCCAACAGGCGAGTTTCGTAATTCTGGACGTTTCCGGTTTCCTCAAGGAGCCGAGCAATTGCATGTCTCTCGCGTGGATCGACGTAGAGGCTTTCGATTCGTCTGCCGATCAAGTCTTCGCGGCCATAGCCCAGCGCCTGCTCGCCTCCGCGATTGAGCGTCTCGATCAGCCCTTCGGGGTTGACCGTGATAATGATATCGGCCGAGTTCTCGAACATGCCCTCCAAGTACCGCTTGGCGTCCCGCAGTTCGTCCTGCAGTTCCTTGGCCTGCGTGATGTCCTTGCTGATGCCGAAAGTACCGATTGGATTGTCGTCCCGGTCGCGCAGACGGGACAGCGTCAACAGAACGTTGCGAACTTGCCCGTCCTTTCCCAGAAAACGGGTCTCGAAGTTCTGGACATTGTCGTTGTCCGACAGACGGCTGATGGCCACATGTCTGTCGCGCGGGTCGGCAAACAACTTCTCGATCGGTTGGCCAATCACCTCTACCCGGCCGTAGCCCAGGGTCCGTTCCGCACCTCGATTAAACGTCTCGATGAAACCGTCAGGTGTGACAGTAATGATCATGTCAGCCGAGTTTTCGACGATTCCTCCGAGGTACTCCATGGCTTCGCGCAGCTCGTCGCGATGGGCCTGGATCCGGGCCGTCATGATATTGAACGACTCTTCCAGTGCCCCAATCTCGTCGTCCCGCGTCTGATCGAAACGGAAATCGAGTTCGTGGGCTGCGATGCGTCTTGTGCCAGCTATCAACTCGGCAATTGGCTTCTCGAGCACCCGTGTGAACATCAGCCAAAGGGCAACCATGCCCAACGCCAGCGAGGCGAAGACGGTGACAGTAATGAACATCCGTCGGGTCCATGCCATCGAGTCCAAGCGGCTCAATGAGTAGTCGGCACTTAGGATGCCAAGTATGGGCGGATCCTTAGCGTGGCATTCGCTGCAGCGTGGTTCGTTCAGGATCGGGGCTACCACCGACAAGACGCGTTCTCCATGGGGTTGCTCAATCACCATGGCCGTCGTCTCTGTCCCTGCCAAACCGGGATCCTCTAGATCGTGGCAGACGGAACAAGCTCGATCCTCCAAACGTACGTCCGCCCGCTCGCCACCGAATCGTGACGCCACCACCTTGCCGGTATCGGAATGATGATCCACATAGCGGATCTCGCCAAAGACTTCGCTGTCTTGAGAAATCTCGGCGATGAAGTCCTGAATGCCCTCGTTGTTCGGCGCCATCATCAACTGGCCAATTCCCTGGACCATCGACTCGGAATTGAACTTGAGGAATGTCTCGGCGGATTCTTCCGAGTAGTGAGCGCAGATATGGTTGTTTACGTACCCAGAGAGGGCGATTGCCGCGATCATGATGACCGCGACCACGACGCTCAGTTTGTAGACGAGTTTTGATTTGATTCTCATGTCCGCCCTTTGCGCCCCAACAGCGTGGGCAGAGGAGAGAGGGTAGGGTACGACAATGGGAGTCTATCGCGCCCATGCCCGTTGTGCAAACGCCAGCCGATGCAATCGCTACAGGTGGCATACTCGCTCGGTTTGGCAGACTAGGCATCGTTCGAGATATTGGCGTCGCATTTTCACGTAGTGGTGGCTTCCAGCCGCCACTACGACAGATATTCCCCAATCGATGCTCAGGATCGCTTGGGAGACAACAGCCTGGTCTCTCGCTCGGGCCACTGGTCCCAAGCTAAGTGGGTTGGGACCATTGTCACGTCCGACGCCGGTCTTGCATCGGCGAGTGCTTCTCCTGTGAAACGGCACCGGTGTTCGGGCCGTTAGTCTTGCCATATGATTCATGTCTCGCGTACGGACGAAAGGCTGTGAGCGGCTGGAAGCAAGGCTTGAGTGGATTGCGAAGGATCACGCTGATGCGTTGTGTCTGCTTCGTTGACGATGATAAGGGCTTCGAGATTCCGCTGTTCGAGCGCGTGTTTGGAGATGTGTACGACGTCATTGCTGCGGACGACTACGAGGCCGCTAGGCGTCAAATCGCCGAGCAACGGGATTCAGCACCTGATCTCTTCGTGTTGGATCTCTACTTCCCGAGTGGACAACCCGATGGAGAACGGATAGATGCGCTGCGCCAAACGTTCGTCACATATGAGGACGACGGAGCCGAAATGCGCGTGGCATATGGAAACTTCCTTCGAGCGCAGTCACGCCTACAAGCGGTACTCGACGCGTGGCGTCAAGGTCCAGACGGAGGTTTGCAGATAGCTGGTCGTGTGGTCGCCGATTATCCAGATGTGCCGATCGTGTTCTATTCCCGCAAGGCGACGTTCGAAGACGAAGTACGTTGTTTGGCTGCGGAAGGCGTATGGGGATTGGAGAAGAAGCCGACTGGAGCCAACGACGAAGAGACGGAACGCCTGACTCTTGCGGAAAAGCCACGTCTCGTCCACAAATTCAACGCGATCATCGCGCGGGAAAATGAAGAACAGACGTTGGCAGTGAAGAAGGCCGCTGAGACGGTTTGGCAGTCGCGCATCCGCTCGTGAGTGTTTCTCATCGCCGGATGCCGCAAATTGCGTAACTTGCACTCGAAGGCAAAGCTCAGTATCCTCGGTTGCTCGGGAAAACGCGTCGCTTCAGGACGTGTTCAGGGCGTATCATCGCGAACGGAACGACTCATGAAGACTTATCAACAGATCAACGATCGGATCGAGTCCGGTGAAGCCGTTGTGCTTACTGCGGACGAGATCATGGACTATGTGGACAAGAAAGGAGTCGAGGCAGCCGCGAAGGAGGTGGATGTCGTTACCACCGCCACGTTTGGCCCTATGTGTTCCTCGGGCTGTTTTCTGAATTTCGGACATACGAAGCCCAAAATCCGCATGTCGGAAGCCTGGGTGCAGGATGTTCTCGTCTACACAGGTGTCGCGGCTGTGGACGCCTACCTCGGTGCGACTCAACTGCGACACGGCGATTCGGCGAACATGTACCATCCGGGCGAATTTCGCTACGGCGGCGGCCACGTGATCGAGGATCTGATTGCCGGTAAGACGCTGCAGCTTTTTGCACTTTCTTACGGAACCGATTGCTACCCGTCACGCGAGATTCGGACCTACTTCACGATCAACGACCTGAATCAAGCGATCATGGTGAATCCTCGTAATTGCTACCAGAACTATAACGTGGCAATCAATGATTCGGATAAAGCGATATACACGTACATGGGGAAACTGGAACCAAAGCGCAGAAACGTTAACTATTGTTCTGCAGGCCAACTGTCTCCACTGCTCAACGATCCCGAGTACGATACGATCGGCGTAGGAACCAAAGTCTGGCTGGCCGGTGCTCATGGTCACGTTTACGCCGAGGGGACTCAGCATGCTGGCGATTGTGAACGAACTCCCGGAGGCGTCCCCACTGGGGGAGCGGGCACGTTGGCACTAACCGGGGACATGAAGCAGATGCAGCCCGATTTTGTGCGCGGCGTTAGCTTTCGCGGGTACGGTGTTTCGTTGGGTTTGGGGGTCGGCGTTCCGATTCCCGTGTTGAACGAAGATGTCCTCAAACGAACGTGTGTACGCGACCGCGATATTCTAGCGCCGGTGGTCGACTACAGCTCGGAGTACCCGCAGAACACGGGCAAGACTGTATGCCAAGTCAACTACGAGCAACTGCGAAGTGGCGAGGTTGAAATCGAAGGCAAGAAGGTGGCCGTCGGATCACTTTCCTCCTACCATACAGCATTGGAGGTTGCTCATCTGCTCGCGGACGAAATCAGGCGTGGCGAGTTTGTGCTTGCCGAGCCGATCGCGTCTCTTCCTAAAGACACCTCAATGAAGCCGCTTGTGGCAAGGGATAAACCGGATGACTGAGACCGTCACGGAAAACGAGATCGTCACGAAGAAGCTGATGCTTTTCTTCCCTCGGTGTGAGTGCGAAAAGCCCATCATCTACCACTTGGTCAAAGACCACAATCTTGTGGTCAACGTCTACCGCGCCAAGGTCACGCCCGAAGAGGAAGGATATCTTCTGCTGGACGTGACCGGCACCGAAGAGCATATCGAACAGGGCATGGAGTTCGTCAAGACGTTTGACGTCACGATCAACGAGACGGGCAAGGGCGTGACGCGGGACGAGGATGGCTGTACGCACTGCGGCGCCTGTGTGGTCCATTGCCCTGTCAGGGCGTTGTACATCGCCGACGGCGCAACCCGAGAAGTGGGCTATGACGAGAAAAAGTGCATCGAGTGCCTAGCCTGCATCCGTGTTTGTCCGTACGCCGCATGCGCGTCGGCGTTCTAGTCTTTCACGCTTCTGTTGGTCTTCCGTTCAGCCGTGCCTGAGAAACGAGTCTACCGGACTTTCACTCATCGAGAAGCGGTTTTCCGCATCTGTTGCGGCGAGTTTGAGGCTGCTACTGCCGAAATCGTGCGGCAACGACGAATTCTCGAGGAATACATGGACCGCCAGCCCGACTTCGGAAATGCGTTTGAGCCGATCGGATTGCTGGACGACGCACCAAAGGTCGCGCAGCGTATGGCCCGAGCGGCCGACCTCGTCGGTGTTGGCCCAATGGCTGCAGTGGCGGGTGCCATGGCGCAGTGTGCGGCTGAGGCCGCTCTGGAAGCCGGATCGCCGGAGGCCATCGTAGAGAACGGCGGAGACATTTACCTTCGAGCAGCAGAGCCCGTGATCATTCGGCTTCATACTGGCACTGATCGGCTCGGCGATCAGCTTGCATTCTCACTTGGAGCCAGCGACACACCGATCTCGATTTGCTCGTCGTCGGGAAAGATGGGACATTCGACGAGCCTTGGCGATTGCGATCTGGCAACGGTCGTGGCCAAAAGCGCCGCATTGGCCGACGCGGCGGCGACACAAGCCGCGAATCTTGTCAAACGAGTTGGAGAGGTAGACGAAACACTGGAGCAAATTGCCGCAATCGAAGGAATTGACGGTGTGGTAATCGCCAAGGACGACCACATTGGCCTGGCCGGGCGGCTACCACAATTGGTCAAAGCGAAGGAATGAGACAACTATGAAAAAACGGATACGCCAACTGCTTGAGAAACAGAGTTTCGACGAAATCGCGAATCAGGCCTTGCGTAAACGCCGCGTGCTGAACCATCTGGTCTCGCTCACTTTCGACAAGGAACCAGAGATCGGTTGGCGCGCCGTCGAAGCGATGGGGATAACCGCCGAGCGGATTGCCCCCAATGATCCAGATCGCGTTCAGCAACAAGTCCGCCATCTTTATTGGCTCATAACTGAGGAGTCGGGTGGGATCTGTTGGCGCTCGCCCGAAGCCATGGCCGAAATCGTTCGGCGAATGCCTGAATTGTGTGCTGAGCATGTTCCGATCATCGTCTCGCTTCTGCGAGAGATGGCGGCAGAAGACCTTGCCCATTTCCGCGTCGGCATCCTGTGGGCAATTGGCAGGCTTGGACCGATCGCGAAAAAGGAACTCGCTGCCGTTCTGCCTGACATCCAAGCTTGCCTGGATCACGAGGACTCGCAGGTCAGAGGGATGGCAGCGTGGTGTCTGGGGCAATGTGGGCGAGAGGAAATGGTCCTGCAGGTGGTCCATCTGCTCGACGATGAAGGGCCGGTCGAATTCTACAAAGACGGATCCTTGTCAACGACGACGGTCGGCGACTTGGTGCGCGGACTACGACAGGCGAAAGCCGTTTGAGGCTCTGATACCCGAATCCGCCCGTGATCCGCTCTACGGAATTTTGCCTTCGGAACGCAGATACTCCAGGACCTGATCGACCAGCACATCAGGGTTGTGAGCGGCGGAATCGACGCGCAATTCAGGGCTTTCCGGCGCCTCGTACGGATCGTCGATGCCCGTGAAGTGGATGATTTCGCC
>CAZUAH010000365.1:0-13816 GCA_964617665.1 uncultured Pirellulaceae bacterium | reverse complement strand
ATCGTGGGATAGGCTTCCAGCCTGTCGGAAGTTGCCGTTGAGTCAGTCAGTATTCTTCCGATCGGTAGACTGCACGTTTTGTGGCATGTGTCGACCGATCAAGAAACGCACTTCGATACTGCCATGACAGGCTGGAAGCCTATCCCACGAGGAAGAGTATGCAATTACAGGGTTGAGTCCACAAGACATTCCAGCCATGAACGGGGGAAGAAGCCATGCAATGGCCGAGTGCGTGTGGGGCAGTGCTTTGCCCTTTGTTGATCGTCGTGAGCATGTCGCCGTGCCCGGCAGAGAATTACCCGATTGTCGACACCAGCCAGGAGCGTTGTTACGACAATGGCCAAGAGATCACGTATCCGAAAGGTGGCGAACCGTTTTTCGGCCAGGATGCGCAGTACCTGGGGAATCAGCCGGCGTACCGTGACAACGAGGACGGAACGATCACCGACCTGGTAACCGGACTCATGTGGCAGAAGGGTCCAGGCCCTAAGAAGACGCTCGAAGAGGCGATTGCCGGTGCGTCCGCTTGCCGAGTCGGCGGATACGACGACTGGCGTCTGCCGAGCATCAAGGAAATGTATTCGTTGATCATGTTTTACGGCGAGGACGTCAGTCCGCACTTGACGGACGCCTCGGGCCTGAAGCCGTTTATCAACACCGAGTACTTCGATTTCTCCTATGGAGATCCCGCTGAAGGCGAGCGAATCATCGATTCGCAAATGGCAACGTCAACGAAATACGTCAGCACCACGATGTACGCCGACGAGACCGTCTTCGGAGTCAACTTCGCCGATGGCCGTATCAAGGGCTACCCCGCCGGCGTCAATCGACCCGGAAGGGGGCCGAAAAAATTCTTCGTTTTCTACGTTCGCGGCAATCCAGAATACGGAAAGAACAAGTTTCGCGACAACGGCGACGGGACGATCGCCGACGAAGCAACCGGCCTAACATGGATGCAACCGGATAGCGGACACCTGAAAGCCGGGGAATCCAAGGACGGACGGCTGAACTGGGAGCAGGCACTCGAATGGGCCGAAGATCTGCAATACGCCGGGCATTCCGACTGGCGGCTGCCGAACATCAAAGAATTGCAGAGCATTGTCGACTACACGCGTTCGCCGGACACGACGAATTCCGCCGCGATTGATCCCATCTTCCGTGTCACGCCGATCCGCGACGGACTCGACAAGGTCAACTATCCGTTCTACTGGAGCGGCACGACGCACGTTCGCGACGGTGGAAACGCGTCGGCGGGCTGCTACTTTGCGTTCGGGCGTTCGCAGGGCTGGATGCCGGCGAGATTTGGCGGCGAATACAATTTGTTGGACGTTCACGGAGCTGGCTCTCAGCGTTGTGATCCGAAAGCGGGCGATCCCGCGCAGTTCCCTCGCGGTCGCGGCCCGCAGGGAGATGTGATCGGAATCTATAACATGGTCCGGGCCGTGCGAGGCGGCGACGTCACGACGCGGAGCGAAGGCCCGGAACTGGAATCGCAACGCAGCACACGACCGAAGCAGCCACCGCGACCGGCGACGGGGCCGGGCTCGAAGGCCAAGAAAGGAAAATCCTCACCGTTCTTGCAGCGGTTCGATCGCAACCGAGACGGCAAAGTGACGCGTGAAGAGTTCGACGGCCCACCGAGGCGTTTCAGCACACTGGATCTCGACGGCGACGGTTCGGTGTCGATGGATGAAGCGGCGCAGGCAGGCCCGCCGGCCGCAGGAGGGAAACCCTTAGGAAATCAAGGCCGTCGTGGTGGCAAACCACCGCGCGGCTCACAAGGACGAAATCCGGCCGTAGGTCCTGGTTCCGAAGAACCAATGCGTGCGGCAAATCGTGCCAAGGAAGTTCGCGTCGGCGCCGTCCGGAACGAACGGCCGCCGAGTTTCGTCTTCATCCTGGCCGACGACATGGGGTGGACGGGAACGTCGGTTCAAATGGACGACAGGATCCCAGGTTCCAAAAGTGACTTCTACCAAACGCCCCGGATCGACGAGTTGGCTCGGCAGGGCATGCGGTTTTCGGACGCTTACTCACCCAGTTCGCTGTGCACTCCCAGTCGGGCCAGCATCCTGACGGGAAAGAGCCCGGCTCTCACTCGCATCACCACGCCGGGCCGCGCAGCCGGCCAAGCCAGGAGTAATCACAAACTGACCCCACCACGACACGTCCACTCGTTCCCCGAAAGTGAGACCACCATTGCTGAAGTCCTCAAGAGTTGTGATTACGCGACGGCACATTTCGGAAAGTGGCATTTGAGTGGAGGGGGCCCCGGATATCACGGCTTCGATCGGCACGATGGCGATACCGCGAACGGCGGCCCCGGCGAGTACGACGATCCCAACCCCAAGGATATTTTTGGAATCACCGATCGAGGCATTGCGTTCATGCGAGAACAGGTGGCAGGCGGCAAGCCTTTCTATCTCCAATTGTCGCATTACGCTGTTCATTCTCAGCCAAAGGCTCTAGCCACGACAATAGCCAAGTTCGCGGAAGAACCATCTGGCACGCGCCACAATAGCGTCGTCCACGCGGCAATGACTCGTGACTTGGACACGGGGGTCGGCATGATTCTGGACTGCATTGACCGTCTTGGAATCGCGGACAACACGTATGTGATCTTCATGTCTGACAACGGTGCCCCAGCGGGTCCACGCAAGAGATTTGAGAACACGCCACTGTCCGGTGGAAAGGCGACTTTTTGGGAAGGCGGGATTCGGGTACCTCTAATCATCCGGGGCCCAGGCATTACCGCGGGCGCCTCCTGCCGTGAACGTGTTGTGGGGTTCGATCTCTATCCGACACTTTGCGTTTTGGCCGGCGTAGCTGAGATGCCCGATGGCGTTGAGGGCGGCAGTTTGGCGACTCTCCTAGCGAACCGCGGAGAGGGCATGGTCAAGCGTTCGCGGCCCGAATTGGTGTTCCATTTCCCTCATTACGCTCAAGGCCCTGAGCAGAACCCGCAATCGGCCATCTACCAGGGCGACTACAAGCTACTGCGAATCTACGAGACGGGAACCAGCCACCTGTTCAACTTGTCCGATGACATGGGTGAGCAACATGACTTGGCCGAGAGCATGCCGGAGAAGGTCGCCGAAATGGAGAAGGCTCTCTTAGCATATCTCCGCGAAGTCGAGGCTCAAATGCCAGTAGAAAACCCCAACTACGACCCCAATGCTGTGGTGCCGCGTGGCCGAGCGTCGGGCGGTCGAGCCGGGCCAAACGCCGACCGCCCCGGCAAGAAGCGACCAAGCGGGGCCAAACGCCCCACCCGCAAACCACGCAGTCCGCGTTGACGAGCAGCGTAACGTCGTCCCAAGTGAAACTCAAGCCTGACTCGTCCGCGACGTCAGCCTTTGCCGTCTGTTTCGACACGCCCGGCGTATCTCCGGCGCGAACTGATGGTGGCTCGCGACCCTCGCCACCGGACCGGCGAATCACGTTTGGCCGTTTTCGACGGGTCTACCTGGCAGGTGCAGGAGAAAGGCCGAACCGTGCGTCGGGACCGTCACCAGCAACAAATCGATGAATTGCAGACACGCATGGAAACGGTTGAAGCGAAGCTATTGTATCGCCTGCGAGGCCAGACGATTGAACGAGTTTTCGGCGACTTCAAGGAGCACCGCAACCTGCGTCGTTTCCGTGGACGCGGAATCCGTCGTGCGCGAGCTCAACTGGGGCTAACGGTGCTTGGCCATAACCTCCGCATCATTCACAACCTCCGCCAATCCAAGATCCCGGAGCCAGCAAATGAAAACTAGACAAAAACCGCCGCTTAAAAGCCGGAATCTTTGTTGATCGGGGAGTAGGCTGGTCGGTCGTCAAAACTGCTCCGAACGGACGGCTATCACCGACTTGGCATTCAGATCGTTCATCAACATCGCCTCCTCAGTTCAGATCTTCCACGGGAAAGCTGGAAGAGTATTTTGCCCTTTCGGTGATTCCTCGCACTGCGCACTGCCAGCGTACGTGATTCCGTCGTCGAAGGAAACGAACCGTTACGGAGAGTCAGTTATCCACACTGGCCACGTCAGTCGCACCGCGAACCATCGCCGGGCACGCAACACGGAAACCGACGTTGTAGACGCCTTGCCAGGCATGATAATGGCGACGAAATGCTGATCGACAGTGTTTCGGGCGGTCGCGCCACGAACCGCCGCGCACGACCTTCTCACCAAAGGGTGCGCCTTTGTCTCGGCCATCGCTGGCGTCGTACGGATATGGTCGATAGATGGTCCGTGTCCACTCGGCAACGTTGCCATGCATATCGTGAAGCTGCCAAGCATTGGGGCGGTACAAGCCAACTGTGACGGTAACCAGGCCGCTGTCGTCAAAACGCGTGTCGCGAGGAATCCAGTCATCGTACTTCGTGATCTTGCGCGGCAGTTCGCGTTCCTTGTAGGGGTCGGCGAAAAACGAACGAAGCTTGACGTCGGCCAAGTTGGCGTAAGGCGAATAGTCGTCATCGACACCACCGTAGGAGAATGGCGAATTCGTACCGGCTCGGCAAGCGTATTCCCATTGAGCTTCGGTGGGCAGCGTGAACGATTCGCCCGTCTTTTCGGCGAGCCATCGGCAGTACGCCATAGCACGTTGCCAAGAAACTCGTACCACCGGCTGCTTTGGACCGTCGACCGAGAATCCGTGGACGCCGAACTGATATGCATTCCTTGATTCCACGTGGCTATCGTGGCTCGGGTCGAAACAGGCGTACTGCTCGTTCGTGATCTCGCATACGCTCATCCAGAACGGGGTGTCAATGTGCACTTGGGCAACTGGTTGTTCATCGCAATAGCCAGTTGGATCGCCCATGACGAAATCTCCTGCCGGGATCAACGCCAACTGCAATCGAATGCCGTCAGCGAGTTCCACAGTTCGAAGTTCAGCCAGTCCTGCCGCGTCCTGGCGGCGCCGCGCTTCCGCGGCATCGAAAGGCCAGCCAGCAACCTGCGGCACAGCCGCCTCGTCGTTTCCCTCCGGCAGGTCACGCGGCACCGGCTCGACCGCGACGGTTGCGACGTTGGCCAGCGATTCCGGATCCTCGTCCACACCGGCGTATGCCTTGCGCAAATCGCGTCGCCGCTGGCGTTGTCGGCCAGGATCAATTCCCGTTTCCGTCCACGTTCCATGGTAGGGCGTATTCAGGTCGACCCAGGTGATCAGCCGGTCCCAAGACTCTGCATCGAGGTCGACCCCGTAATGTCCCTTTTGGAGCATCTGTACCAACTGCGTCGTATCCGCGTGGAACTCCATGGGCATCAGCAGGTGCATATCGCTTTCGATTCCCGGCCGGCGCACCAATTTCGACAATTCGAAATAGCCGACGGAAAAGAAGCGGCCACCGTCACTGTTTGTGTTGCCCGAGACGTAGCATTTGTAGTCGCTCGTCAGTTGCGTGCCGCGCAGGTCCGGAAGCGGTAGTCCCGCATAGGTCTCTCGTCCGTCGTGACAACCCACGCAATGTCGGTCGATGACGGGCTGCACCTCGCGCTTGAAACTGAAGTTTCGCGCCGAGCCATACCAAGTCGCGATCTCCGATGGTGAGCGCTCAAGCGCAAGCGACTCGCCCTCGAACGGCGCCGCGTTTTCCGACGTATGGCAACCAACGCAGGAAACCGTCTCGCCCGGCATGGCCACGAACCAACTCCGCATCAACTGCACCGCCTTGCCCTCCGAGTCCAGCGGCTGGATCGCGATTGGTGTGTTGGCCGGAATGCGAAAGTGCGCTGATCCGTCGGCTTCGACAGGCACTGTGCCCAAGATCCGCCTCACGTCCCAGGGCCCGTCTAGGCCCACCACGCCCAACAGCCCCCCTTTTCCCTGGTAGGCGAAATGCAGCGAGTACAATCGCAGCCGCTTCACCGTTCCACGCGGCACACCACTCAGCCCCGGTCCCTGATACATGTCGGCGATGTGAACCACGCCTTCGTCGTCGGAGAGGTCAATCCGATCCGGGATCACTTTCGGTACGGGCGCCTTGTGGATTGGAATCGGCTCGAACAGGCCGTATCCCTCCGTGTGATGCACCAGCAGCCGGTTTCCAAACACGTCGACCAAAAACAGATCCCAGGGCGCTGCGGGGGCAATCTTGGCACTAACCAGAAAGTAACTGTCGCTGAGTGGATACGGGTGGACAAATTTCGGCCAGCTATCAACCGTCAGTTCGTCGCGAATGATCGGCTCGACCACCTTGCCCCAACCCGGAATTCGCTGGATGGCTCCGTCGGCCTCGCGGCGCCCCAGGGCGACATCGAATAGCACTAGTTCTCCCTCGCGATGCGAACCGTGATGGCCATTCACGATACCAACGAACTTGGTGGCGTGTGATGGAATTGGCCGTGCGCCGAAAATCGAATTGGGCCAATAGGAGTTACTGCCGTAGTGCATTCTCTGATCGGTGCCGTCCGGGTTCATGGTAAACAGCATGCGGCTATGGGCATGGGGCAGATCCGAGTATTCCCAGCGCAGATACAGCACGCGGCCGTTGGGCATCATCACGGGATTGAAGCTGTGGTCCTGGTCAAAGGTCAGTTGGCGAACGCCGGAACCGTCCGCTTCCATACGAAAGAGAAGAGCAACATGGCTGCCGTTGCAGGGCACGGCTTGAAAGCAAGCAGAGCTCGCAAAGAGGATACGATCGTCGGCAAGGTAGCAGGCGTCGTAGTTGTCCACGTCGGCGTGCTCGCCGCGGCTCACCTGGCGCAAGCCCGCTCCGTCCGTGCCGATCTCGTAGATCTGCCATGTGCCGTTGTCGTCGCGCATCGAGAAGAGCGCTCTTTCGGCGTCGAAGTGCAGATCCACATCCGTCACGCACTTATGACCGTCCGGCGCAAACACGATCGTGAGCTTTCCCTGCGGTGAAACGGGAGAGAGCACTACGATACTGTTGTCGTGCACATTGGGTACGATGCTGGAATTACCCATCGAGCTACGCGGGAGGCCCACATCCCATTGCGTGCACGTGTTAACATCACCCGGTTGCCCATCTTTGAAAGGCCGCCGCCGCACCAGCAGCAGACGGTCGAAATCCAGAAGCGGATTAGCTTCGAGCGCCTCGCGCTGCAGGGTCAAAAGACGCTTCGCCTGTGCTATCGCCTTCGTCTCACCGCGTGCCAAACCGTCTCGAATCTCATCTCGATGCGGTTCGATGGTGTCCAGCTCGGCCAAGTACTCTTTACCGTTGAGATACTCTGATGGGAAAGTCTGCGTCAGGTCACGGATTGCCATCCGAAGGGCTGGAAGGTCAACACCGTCAAAACGATCTCGCAGGTCGGCGATCAACGGCTTTGTGGAGCCTTGTGTCGCATCGCTGCTTTCGCAAAATGGCGTATGCGTGCCAGCAAACAGGCAAAGTATGAATGCCAGGTGAAGATGAGATGAGGCGGTCATGGCGCGAAGCATCCTTCCGTGTTCAAAGGATCGTTCATGCCGATCTTCTGCGTTCGGTTCTCGCCAGAATCGGAGTCTCAGACATTGTAACGCGGCCGGAGTCCCGCAACCAGCAGCGATGTGGGCTGACAGAAAAGTGATCTGGTCGATACGGTGCACATGCTTGCAGCGAGCGTCAAGAGTCGTAAGAATCGCTGGATCATCGCAACCGTACAATGGTTGCTCACCTTATCACGTCGGCAACCGGCCAACCGGGAGACATGATGGGCGACCTACTGACGACCATCGATGTGGTCATCTTCTTCGGTTCCCTGATCGTGGTGATGGGGATCGGTCTGTGGGCAGGCCGCAAGGAAGACACGTCGGCCGATTACTATTTGGCTGGCAGGTCCACGCGGTGGTGGGGCGTGGCCGGTTCGATCTTTGGTTCCAACGTCTCTGCCAACCACATCGTCGGATTTGTCGGACTGGGCTTCAGCGTCGGATTTGCACAAAGCCATTTCGAGATCACCGCGATTGCCGGGCTTCTGCTGTTGTGCTACGGCTTCCTGCCCATCTACCGCAAGTTGAACCTGTACACGCTTAGCCAATACCTCAGCCAGCGTTACGACGACCGAAGCCGTATCTTGTACGCGTTGATCATGGTCGTCGTGATGGTGATCATTCAGATGGTGCCCGGGTTCTACATCGGCTCGCGGTCGCTGAACATTCTGCTTCAGGGCGGGCCCGGCGAGATCGACCCCACTTGGTACAAACTGGGCATCATACTCATGGCCCTGGTCACCGGCACCTACACGATCCTGGGTGGTCTGAAGGCAGTGATCGTCACCGACGTGATCCAGTCGATGCTGCTGCTGGTTGCCGGACTGACGGTGGCGGCGATCGCCTTTGCCCAGCCGGAGGTCGGTGGCTGGACCGGCATGACCGCGATGGACGCCGCCGCCGGTGGCGCCGGGAAAATGCACTTATACCGACCGATGAACGACCCGGACCTACCTTGGACCGGGATGCTGTCAGGGCTGATCGTGTTGCATTTCTACTATTGGGGAACGAACCAGTTCATCGTCCAACGGGCGCTTTCGGCGCGCAGTGATCGCGAGGCCCGGTTGGGTATCATCGCCGCCGGTTTCTTCAAGCTACTCATCCCCTTTTTCTCGATCGGCACCGGCATCGCCGCTTTCTATCTGTTTGGCAAGCGCGGAATGGAGGTCGACCAGGACGCCGTCTTCACGACACTGCTTACCGAGTTGGTCGCACCGATCGGTTGGGGGCTGCTGGGGCTGGTCGCCGCGGGCATGATCGGGGCCATCCTATCCAGCCTGGACTCGATGATGAATTCGTCGGCCACTATCGTCACATTCGACCTCTATCAGCGCTACATCAACCCCAAAGCTTCCGAGAAACGGCTGGTCTGGGTGGGCCGACTGTGCGTCGTAGTCTTCATCGCTGGTGCGGCCTGTTTGACCATATTTACGATGGATCCCAACTCCAAGGAGAGCTTCTTCCTCCAAATCGTCGATCACCAAGCCCGCTTGGTCGTCGGCGTGGTGGTGGCGTTTGCCATGGGCATGATGTGGAGACGTGCCACCGCCGCCAGTGCCTTGGCAGCGATCATCACCGGCGTGGTTCTTGCCTACGCCCTGCCGTACCTGTATGACACCTACCTTGGCGTCCATCCGGCGATCGCTGCGTTTTTCGGCCAACAGCTCAGCTTCCTGCACACTGTGCCCGTCGTGACAGTCCTCTGCGTGATTGTGCAGGTGGTCGTCAGCCTCTTGACCCAGCCGGACGAAAAGAAGTCGCAGCTCACTTGGGTCGGCTTGGGGATCGCGAAAGCGTCGACGCTTATGGCAATCTCGGTGTTGTGTGGCTTTTCATTGGTAATCTACACAGTCTTGGCAGTTGCTATGGCCGGACAGTGGATCTCGCCGTCTCTGGCAGCATGGTTGGCTGGCACCTGGACTTGGGCGGTCTTCGTTCTGCCTGCGGTCAGAGGAGCCGGCACCGAAGGAAAGACCCTAGTGTCGATCTTCCCGCTGCTTCGCCAAGACCGCTTTTGGGCCGGCCTGCTCGCCGCGGCCGCAGTGTTCATGATGTACTACTTCTATTGACCCTGACCGCGTATGGCAGGAGCGACGAGCACACCGATTGATTTGCAGAAGGGTCTTCGCAGAGGGAACGGCAGGCATGCTTTTGACGAAGTTGGTCCCACAATGAAAGGGAGCCCATGGACGTCACTGCTAGAAAATTGAAGGATGCGCGGTTTGACAACTTTCACACAGAAGTGGAGGGCCGATGGGATTACGAGCAGTTTGTGGGTGGCCAGCATCCGGATTGGTTCGAGGATTGGATATCATTCGATTGTCTGTTGGCGGACGACCAGCGCGATATAGTCTGGTGCGGCCTGACCTGTTTCGCCACCGACATCTTTTACGCTTACGACCTCAAGACCGGCCAGTTCCGGAGCATGAACTACTCCGAAGTGGGAGACCGGTACGATGCCAAGTTCCACCGTTCGCTGCTTTTCGATGCTGAGGGCAAGATCTGGGCAGCAACGGCACTGTTGCACGATGTCGACCGTTTCTCTGATGCACCGGGCGGGGCGTTGGTTCGTTTTGATCCATCCACCGAGGAAGTCCAGATCGTCGCCCGGCCCATGCCGCATTTGTACATCCAATCAATCGCCATGGATGTCGAACGCGGGATCATCTACGGCCAGACGTTCACTCCAGAGCGGCTTTTCCGTTACGATGTGGCCGATGGCAAGGTGACCGACTTGGGGCCCATCGGCAGTGGGTTCGCGATGGCCCAGAGCGAGACAGTCGTGGTGGACCACAGCGGCGCGTGCTGGGGCTCGTGGGGACTGACCCGGGCATGGTTGAACGAGCCAGGTCCGGACGCGTTTCGCCTTTGGCGGTATCATCCGGATTACGAACGCATCGAGTTCTTCCAGCGCGGCTTGCCACGCGTCGACGGCTCGCGAGGCACCGCCAAACTGGACGGGGCGCATGTCGGGCCGGACGGCGCGATCTACATGGGTACGGCCGAAGGCCTACTCTGCCGAGTCGACCCGGAGACGGCCCAGGTTCGGCCAATCGGCAAACCGTGTCCCGCGAGACGCCTGGCGGGGATGGTCTCCGGCCCCGACGACAAACTCTACGGCACGGCCGGCAGCGAGGGTACGATGATGGCCTTCTGCTACGACCCGGTCAACGACGAACTGAAGACACTTGGACGCCTCGTTGATGAGCAACTCGGTGAGAATGCCTGGCACATCCACGATCTTGCCATGACTGAAGACGGCACGATCTACGCCGGGGAAAATGACGTGCCGTACCGCAGCGGGTACCTCTGGGAACTCACGGACGTGTTATAATATTCTCCCGTCCGGGCACTATTCTCGGACGATTACCGCCGCGTCATTCTCGAAGACAATGGTCCCTGACCACACACTTGCCTGCCACCGAATTTCCCACGGAGAGAAAGGTCATTAGCATGCGCGAGACAACGGAGCATTCCAGGCGGTCTTCCACTACGCGTCGCGACTTCTTGAAGCGATTGGGAGCCGGCATGGGAGTTGTCGGTGCCCCTTGGCTGGTTCCCGCTACGGTGTTTGGGGCCAATGCGCCGAGCAACCGTATCCACGTCGCATTGATCGGCTGCGGCAACCAGAGCCGAGGCGACTTGCCGGGCGTCATGCGTTACGACGACGTGCAAGTCGTGGCCGTGTGCGACGTCAACAAAGGAAGCTTCGGGTACGCCCGCCCCGAACACTTCTTGGGCCGCGAACCGGTCCGTCAAAAGGTTGATGAATACTACGCCAAGAAGACACGTTCCGGTCGTTTCAAGGGCTGCGACGCGTATGCCGACTTTCGCGACGTGTTGGCCCGTGACGACATCTACGCCGTGCTGGTCGGGCTTCCCGACCATTGGCATGCGCTAGTGGCGTGCTTGGCGGCTCGCGCCGGCAAGGACATCTACTGCCAGAAACCGCTGACGCTGACGGTTCACGACGGGCTGGAGATGATCAAGGCCGTGCGCAAATACAACCGCATCCTGCAAACCGGCAGCCAGTATCGTTCCAATGGAACTGTTCGGCGCGCCTGCGAGCTGGTGCGCAACGGCCGCATCGGCAAGATCGAGAAGGTGATCTCCATCGTCTCCGGCGCTCCCGTGGGGCCCGCTCCCGGTTGGAAACCGATGCCGGTTCCCGACGGTTTTGACTACGAGATGTGGTTGGGCCCCGCTCCCAACGCACCGTATCACAAGGATCGCTGCTTGTACCGATTCCGTTTCAACCTCGACTACTCCGGCGGCCAAATTACCAACACCGGGGCGCATTCGAACGATATCGTCCAGTGGGCCCTGGGGACGGACGATACCGGACCGGTGGAGTTCGAGGACATGGCCTCCGTTTGGCCGCCGGAAGGACACTTGTTCAACACCGCGGTCAAGACCAGTTTCCGCGCGCAGTACGCGAACGGAGTGGAGTTGATCTGCCAAACGCAGAAGCCAGGATTTGGCGTGCGTTTCGAGGGGACCGAGGGTTGGGTTCAGTACGCCGAGGGGAAAGTGACAACCCATCCAGAGTCGCTCGCGGATTCGCAGATCGGGCCGGATGAAATCCATCTTCCCATCAGCACAAATCACTACCGCAATTTCCTCGATTGCGTAAAATCTCGCGAGGAGCCAATTGAACCCGTGGAAGTTGGCCATCGCACTGCATGCATTTGCCATGCGGGCAATATCGCCATGCAGCTCAAACGCAAGGTACGATGGGATCCACAGCAGGAACGGTTCATCGACGATGACGAAGCCAACCGGATGCTCCAGCGGCCCTACCGCGAGCCGTGGCAGTTTTGAGAAAAATCATGCGTCAGGGCTTTGTCCTTGAAACTCGAGTATCGAAATTCGAAGTGCGAATCTAGAGTCCACCACGTGCATGTCTCTGGAAACGACCGTTATCGCGAACGACATCGCCGGCGCGCTTCGCCGCGCCCAGCAAGGAATCGAGATCAACGACGACACGCTGGCGACCGACGTGATCCAAGAGTTGGGTCAAAAGGCGGACTATCTGACCCATCCACACACTCTGACGCACTTCAAGAACGAGTACTACTTCCCGTCTGTGACCAATCGCCGCCCACGAGCCGGATGGCAAGCCCACGGCAGCCTCACCATCATCGACGAGGCCCGCGCCCGAATCGAAAAGCTCCGTGCTTTGCCCACGCGAAGCATCGTATCCGCCGCCCAGCGTAGGGAGCTATTGGCAATCGAAAGAAGATGGACCGAGAAACTGACTTCTGGTTGAACCGTCCGTGGCGAGGGCATCGCTTGCAGCAGCATGCATTCGTTCGAGCGAGTGCTTTGTCAGCGATTAGATTCATGGTGGCCGGGGTTGGAGGGCGCAGCCCGAAACCCCGGGGCTTCCTTCGCTAACGCTCAGTCCAGCCCCGGCCACCCAATTGCAAGCCTCTTGCATTGACAAGGCACTACTCCACCTCCACAACGCTCGTGTTTTCGTGCGAGTCTAATGCGGCGGTGAAGAGGCGGTGGCTGAGGGCGGTTTCCTTGGGTGTGACACAGCCGGCGAATTTGTTCGGCGGATGTCCATGCTCCAGTTCGTAAAGGAACGCTGCCCACATCTGGAGGATCGCATCGGAAAATCCGAACTCGAAGATGCCGCCGGTGATTGCGGCAAATGCCGTTTCCTGTCCCATGTCGACCTGACCCCAAGTCTGCTGGCCACCGGCGTATTCCAGCAGCTCCAGACGTTTTGGATTCTTCGTGGAGAATCTGGCCGAGGCTTGGGTGCCCAGGATCTTCACGTAGTACGTGTTCTTCTCGCCCGGTGCGATCCGCTGGGTTTTCAGAGTCAAAGGAAACCGATCGCCACTGCCGGCGTCGGTGGCATCACACAACAGCGTGGCGTTGTCCCATGTTTCACACGGGACCACGCCGCCTTTGCCGTCAGGCCGATCTTCGACGATATTCGATAACACCGCGCGGACTGTGCGAGGTATCCAGCGGGCACGGAAAGGGACATGGCAGACGTGCATGCCCAAGTCGCCCATGCAGCCGTACCGGCCGTTGAATTCGACCATCCGTTTCCAGTTGATCGGCTTGTTCGGATCCAGGTCGCTGGAATGCAGAAAGCCGGCCTCGACCTCGATGATCCGCCCGAACGCTCCCGTCTCGATCATCCCGCCGATCCGTTGTAGCGCCGGGAAGAACGGGAATTCGGAGGAGCATCGCACAAAGGCCTCGGGGTGCTCGTCGATGCAGCGCACGATCGCTTCGCTGGCCGGCAGGTCGATGCCGAAGGGCTTCTCGCCCATCACATGCTTGCCCGCCTCGACGGCCGCGCAGTAGAACTCCTGGTGCAAATGGTGCGGCACCGCGATGTAGACGGCTTCTACGTCGGGAT
>CAZUAH010000364.1:0-13844 GCA_964617665.1 uncultured Pirellulaceae bacterium | reverse complement strand
TGGAGTCCCTCAAAATGATCCCCAATCGTGAAGAGAATCTGGGCCGCCGGAAGGCTCTTCCAGAAGGAACTGAGTTGGTGCCGGCAGGACGGCATTGACTTCACCGAACGCGAATTGACACGAGAGCAAGTGGTAACAACACTCGACAAGGTCCTCGTCGAGGTGCCTCAGGACGTTGCCGCAGACCTCCGAGTGCGAATGGCAGCTCTGCCCGAAAACGATCGCACGGCTTGGGCCGAGGCATATCTGGCCACATGCGAGGTTCGCTGCACGGCTCGCTTATCCGCCTTGGTGAAAGATGGACCTCTTCGATTCGTCTTTGCAAAACACTGGAACATCGGTGGGCAACACTTCGCTTACACAGAGAACCTGTCTACCGCACACGGCTGGCGCACGTGGACTCCGGGCGGCGGACTCTACCTCTATACCCTCCGGCCCGACTTGACGCACGAAGTGGAATTGCTGTTGGAAGCAGGCGAGGACGGATGCATTCGCGATCCCGACGTGCATTGGGATGGGAGGAGGATTCTCTTCGCGTGGAAGAAGAGCGATCGCAACGACGACTACCATCTGTACGAAATGGACCTGGACACGCGCGACGTTAGGCAATTGACTTTCGGTTTGGGCGACGCCGACTACGAAGGGATCTACTTGCCTGACGACAACATCCTGTTCACCTCGACACGCTGCGTGCAAGTGATCGACTGTTTTAGTACCGACGTGAGCAACTTCTACATTTGCGACAAGGATGGCAAGTACTTGCGACGCGTCAGTTTCGACCAGGTGACGGTGAATTACCCGCAAGTATTGAACGACGGTCGCGTGATCTACACACGATGGGAGTACAACGACCGAGGACAGATCTACCCGCAGCCGCTGTTTGTGATGAATGCAGACGGTACCGGGCAGACCGAATACTACGGCAACAATTCGTATTTCCCCAACACGATCGGCCACGCTCGTCCCATTCCCGGCTCCACGAAGGTGATAGCCATTGCTTCGGGGCACCACAGTCATCAGGTTGGCGGCTTGATTCGCATCGATGTGGCCGAAGGCCGTCAGGAAGACCAGGGGTGTACGTACGTGGCGCCCGTCGAGCGGAAGGCTCCGCGATTCGACGCGCCGCCCGAACACGGTGGTTTGTACACTCATCCGTATCCTCTGAACGAAAAGGAATACATCGCCAGCTACAGCACTTACATGCGACCAAAGTACAACACCCTCACCGGCTACGGCATCTACTACGTGCGAGAGGATGGTGCCCGCGAGCAACTGGTGTACAACCCCGATATCTCGTCCAGTCAGCCCGTACTCTTGAAGAAACGCGTGCGACCCGCTGTTCGGATTAGCGAGGTCGATTACGCCAAGGAATTTGGCACATATTATCTCCAAGACGTGTACCACGGCCCTGGCATGACAGGAATCAAGCGGGGCGGGGCCAAACGGCTACGGGTTGTCCAGCCGCTGTGGCGCGTGTCGCGAATCGGGAGTAACGGTAACCGCGGCCCGGCCGGTGGAGCTTCGGTCAGTACACCAACCGGGGTGCGCAACGCCGCGTGGGATCCGAAGGTCATCTTGGGCGAGGTGCCGATCGAAGAAGATGGATCTGCCTATTTCAAAGTCCCCGCGCGGAGGCCTGTCTACTTCCAGGTCCTGGATCAGAAGGGGCACGTCATCCAGACGATGCGCTCGTGGTCAACATTGATGCCCGGCGAGAATGCCAGTTGTGTTGGATGCCACGAGCACAAGAACACGACGCCGCTGCCCAGCCTTTCCACCGGTCTGGCCATGGAACGGAGCCTCCGCGATCTCGAACCGTTCTGGGGCCCGGCCCGGGGCTTCAGCTTCACCCGTGAGATTCAACCGGTACTCGACAAACACTGCATCAAGTGCCATGACGGCGTCCAGAAGAACGATGATGGCAAAACGATCTTCAGTCTGCTGGCCAATCCAGTTCAAGACGATCGTGCCAAACGAAAGTGGAGCGAGGCTTACGTTAGCCTAACCCTGAACGGCGATGTGCAGATCGACGGCCAAGGCTGTGTGGGGCGCGGCATCAACTGGCTCTCGCCCCAATCCTCGCCGGATATGATCCCACCACGCAGCGCTGGCGCGTGCAAGAGCAAACTTATGACAATGCTCGAGGAAGGGCATGGCGATGCGAAGGTCTCGCAGGAGGAGTATCAGAAGATCGCCGCGTGGATCGACCTTGTTGTGCCGTTCTGCGGCGATTACCTGGAAGCCAATGTGTGGAACGACGGCGACTGGAGACACCACACGTACTTCTCCGGCCGCCGCCGGGCACAGGAGGTATTCGAGGCGGAGAATCTGCGGGCAATGGTGGCTGCGATTGAATCACCGTCGCCCAAATCATCGCCGGGTGGGCCGGAATATGCCGAGAACGTTGCGCTGAACACCGCTGCCCAAACAGAAGGCGGCCCGTACCCACGAGTTACGGCCAGCACGGAATACGGCAACAAGCCGTGTTTCCGGGGGCTGAATGTGATCAACGGTCGCAAGGAAAACATGGGGCACGGGCCACGCTTCCCTTCGTGGGGTCCGGACCAGGAGGAGAGTCCGTGGATTCAACTGGACTTCGGGGGGCCTGTAGAAGTGGACAAAGTCGTGCTCTACCTGCGGGCCGACTTCCCGCACGACGGCTACTGGAAGACAGGAGTCATCGAGTTCTCGGACGGTTCCACCCTGCCAGTCGAACTGAAGAAAACGGGGGAGGGCCAGATCTTCACCTTTCCAATGCGCCGCACGACGTCTATCAGACTGCGCGACCTGAAATGGGCCGAGGAGAACACCTGGTGTGCCCTGACCGAATTCGAGGTCTGGGGGCGACGAATTGGATATTGAGCGTGCCGATTTGGCAACATGTTGGGAGCATAAGATGCGACTAATCAAATCGATATGTGCGATCACGTTCTTCGTGATTGTGGTTCAAGCTTCTGTCATGCCGCGTTTAGGGCAGACTGCAGAATCAACTCGCCCGCCGAATTTCGTCTACATCATGCTGGATGAATGGGCGTACTTCGAGCTGTCGTGCATGGGCAACAAGCTGCTGGAAACGCCGGTTATCGACCAGATGGCCGAGGACGCATGGCCGTGCGCATTGGAAATTGGAAAGTCATCAAACGGAAAAGGAACGCGCAGTTCGAGCTCTACGATCTGGACACTGACGTCGAGGAGCAGAACGACGTCGCAGACCAACATCCCGAAATCATGAAGAAGGTACAAAAGGTCATCGAGCTCAGGTACACGCCCGAGCGACCTGGCAAGATTCTAGACGAAACGATTGGATTCAAGAGGACGAAGTCTGGCAGAGCTCGCTGACTTGTTGATCAAGGCTCGCGCTGCTTTGTGCCGGCGAATCCGTCAATATGAACGTGAAATGATGAAAATGGCAAACCACACCATACGCATGGCGATTTGCTTGATCGGTCTCCCGCTCGCTTGTTTGGCTCATGCGCAGGAGTCGGTCTCGTTCAATCGCGATATCCGACCCATCCTTTCGGACAAGTGCTTTCTCTGCCACGGACCGGATGCCAGCAACCGCGAGGCCGATTTACGTTTAGACATCGAAGAAGCTGCCAAGGAGTACGCCGTCGTGCCAGGCGAACCGGACGATAGCGAATTGCTAGTTCGGATCGCCAGCGAGGATCCGGACGAGCGGATGCCCCCCGCCAGCTCGAAACTGTCGTTGACCGTGGAAGAGATCCAAACGATCCGCCGTTGGATTGAAGAAGGAGCCACGTGGAACAGTCATTGGTCATTCGTGCCGCTTGGCGAAACGCCGTTGCCGGAAGTCGCGGACGAAGATTGGCCCATGAATGAGATTGACTACTTCATTTTGAGCCGGCTGGAACGCAAGAAGCTCAAACCGTCGCCGCGAGCCGCACGAGAGAGACTGATCCGGCGAGTGACCTTCGATCTTACGGGGCTGCCGCCAACGTTGGCCGAAGTCGACGCATTCTTGGCTGACCAGTCCGACGATGCTTATGAGAAGCTCGTAGACCAATTGCTCGAATCCGATCGGTTTGGCGAACACATGGCTGCCAGTTGGCTAGACGTCGCGCGGTACAGCGACACTTATGGTTATCAGGTTGATCGAGACCGCTTTGTCTGGCCGTGGCGCGACTGGGTGATTCGATCGTTCAACAGCAACATGCCTTATGACCAGTTCACTACCGAGCAGTTGGCCGGCGACATGCTATCGAATGCCACGGACGACCAAATCCTGGCCACGACGTTCAATCGGCTGCATCCGCAAAAGGTGGAAGGCGGCAGCGTCCCGGAGGAGTTTCGTGTGGAGTATGTAGCCGACCGCACACAGACCTTCGGCACGGCGTTTCTGGGCATGACCTTTGAATGCGCTCGTTGTCACGACCACAAATACGATCCGATCCTGCAGAAAGAGTACTATCAAGTCTCGGCCTTCTTTGACAATGTCGACGAAGCAGGGCTGTATTCGTACTTCACGCAGTCCGTACCGACCCCGACGCTGTTGCTCACCGATGACGCTACCAGGGCAAAGATCGCCGAATTGGATAAACGCATAGCGGACAGCCTTCGTTCTCTGGAAGCGACCAAGAAAGCAAGTGAGCTGCCCGACGGCATCCAGTTCGATGGGATCTCCGGCCGAGTCGCTCACCTGGACTTCGAGAGCACCGCTTCCGGCGCAAATGACGGCGTGCCGGGAAAAGTCGGCAAAGCAGTCAAGCTGACTGGCGACGACGGTATTGGCACCAAGGTCGGCAACTTCCGCCGTTACGAACCATTTTCGGTCGCTTTATGGATGAACACTCCGGACGAGAAAGAAAGGGCCGTGGTCTTTCACCGCTCTCGGGCGTGGACCGACGCCGCCAGTCGCGGATACCAGTTGCTGATCGAAAACGGACGGTTGAGCGGTTCGCTGATCCACTTCTGGCCAGGCAACGCGATTCGCGTGCGCACCCGCGAGAAGATCGCAACCGGCGAATGGCTGCATGTGGCGGTGACGTACGACGGTTCCAGCCACGCGGCGGGCCTGAAAATCTTCGTAAACGGGGTCGAAGCCGCTTGCGATGTCGTGAGGGACAACCTGTATAAGAACATCACCGGTGGCGGTGGCGACAACATCACGATCGGCGAACGATTCCGCGACCGCGGCTTCACGAACGGACTTGTCGACGAGTTTCAAGTATTCAACCGCCGCTTGACGACGATCGAGGTCGCACAAGTGTACGACGGCGAGAGCCTTACCCGATTACTGGCCGTTGATCACACAGATCTGACCAACGAACAGCGCCAGTTCTTACGCGAGTATTACCTCGCAACTGCGGGCGCCGATTATCAGGCCAAGTTGACGGAGCTGCAGAAACTGCGGGAAGAACGCTGCAAGTTGCGCGACGGCATATCGGAAATCATGGTGATGCGGGAAATGGACGAACCGCATTCGACCTACTTTTTGAAACGCGGGGCATATGATGCACGAGGCGAACAGGTTCATCCGGCGACCCCTTCGGTATTGCCGCCGTTCCCCACTGACGCGCCACGCAACCGCCTTGGGTTGGCTCGCTGGCTGACTTCGTCGGACAATCCACTCACGGCTCGCGTGGCCGTCAACCGCTTTTGGCAGATTGTGTTTGGCCGCGGCCTGGTTGACACACCGGAGGATTTCGGCAGCCAAGGTTCGCCGCCCACGCACCCCGAATTGCTCAATTGGCTTGCGCATGACTTTGTGGACAACGGCTGGGATGTGAAACGCTTGCTCAAACAGATGGTGATGTCGTCAACCTATCGGCAGTCTTCCGATGCTTCTGAGTCCATGCGGACCCTCGATCCGGAGAACCTTCTTCTGGCTCGCGCTCCCAGCTACCGTCTATCCGCCGAAATGCTGCGGGACAACGCATTGGCCGTCAGCGGCCTGTTGGTAGACAAGATCGGCGGTGCTCCGGCACGGCCCTATGAAGTAGAAGTCTCGTTCAAACCGGTCGGCCGCCAGAAAGGCGAAGGATTGTATCGCCGAAGCCTTTACACGTACTGGAAACGAACCGCGCCCGCACCGGCCATGATGACGATGGACGCATCAAAACGCGACGTCTGCCGTATGCGGCGCGAACGCACGTCATCGCCGTTGCAGGCCTTCGTCTTGATGAACGGCACTCAGTTTGTCGAAGCCGCTCGTGCGCTCGCACAGAGGTTGATCGAGGAGCACGGCACGGCAACGGACAAGATCGTGATCGATATATTCCGCGTGTTGACCAGTCGCCAGCCAACGGAAGCGGAGCAAACTGTTTTGACGCAACTATACGACCAGCAACTGGCCTATTTCAAGGCCGACGCGAAGCGAACCGAACAGTATCTCAGCACTGGCGATGCGCCGCGCAACACGAACATCCAACCCGCGCGGCTGGCCGCTCTTTCCGCTGTGGCCAATGCATTGCTGAACTATGACGAAAGCGTAATGAAACGATGAATGTAATCCATACGAAAAACAACGACCGATCTGGATTCGACCGCCGAGCTTTTCTCAATCGTTTCGGCATGGGATTGGGCGCAATCGCTTTGGCCGATTTGATGAACCCGTCCGGTGTCCAAGCCGCGTCCGGTGGCATTCTCAAGAAGTTACACCATGCGCCGAAAGCCAAACGTGTCATCTTCCTGTTCCAGGCGGGTGCACCCTCGCAGATGGATTTGTACGACCACAAACCGGTGCTCAATAAGATGCACGGCCAGCAGCTACCTGACGAGGTTCGCCAAGGCCAGCGGCTGACCGGCATGAGCGGCAACCAGTCGAGTCTGCCGCTGGTTGGTTCGCCGTTCAAGTTCGCTCAGCATGGCGAAAGTGGTGCATGGTTCAGCGAATTGCACCCGCACACGGCCATGGTCGCAGACGAGTTGTGCTTCATCAAATCAATGCACACCGAAGCGATCAATCACGGCCCAGCGGTGACGCACGTGCAGACCGGTTCGCAGTTCCCGGGTCGTCCCAGCATTGGAGCTTGGCTCAGCTACGGCCTAGGTAGCGATAACGACAACCTGCCGTCTTTTGTCGTGATGGTCACGAAGGACAAAGGCGGCCAGCCCCTGGTATCGCGCCTTTGGGGTAGCGGTTTCCTGCCATCGCGGCATCAAGGCGTGCGGTTCCGCTCTGGAAAAGACCCCGTGTTGTACTTGAGCAACCCGGACGGAATCGAAGGAGAAAGCAAGCGCATGATGCTCGATTCGCTAAAGCAACTGCACCAGATGCAGTTGACCGCAACGTCCGATCCGCAGATCGAGGCTCGTATCGCCCAGTACGAATTGGCTTTTCGCATGCAGTCTTCCATTCCGGAGGCTACAGATTTTGCAGATGAACCCGAGTACATCTTCAAGGAATACGGCGAGGACGCTCGCAACCCCGGCAGCTATGCGGCCAACTGCCTGCTGGCCCGGCGGTTGGCCGAGCGGGATGTGCGGTTCATCCAGCTCTACCATCAAGGCTGGGATCATCACGGCAACTTGCCCGCTGGCATCCGCCGTCAGTGCAAGGAAACAGATCAGGCGTCGGCGGCACTGATTAACGATCTGAAACGTCGTGGTTTGCTGAAGGACACGCTAGTCGTCTGGGGTGGGGAATTTGGGCGGACCAATTATTGCCAGGGTAAGCTGACCGGCGGCAGTTTTGGCCGAGACCATCACCCGCGTTGCTTCACGGTGTGGATGGCCGGCGGCGGAGTGAAAGGCGGCGTCAGTCACGGTGTGACGGATCCGTTCTGTTACAACATCGCCGAGAATCCCGTTCACATTCACGATCTGCAGGCCACGATCTTGCACCTACTGGGCATAGACCACGAACGGTTGACGTACAAGTACCAAGGACGTCGGTTCCGCCTGACCGACGTTCATGGTCATGTCGTCGAAGACATCCTGGCGTAGCCCTCGGCCGGGCTTCACGCCTGCTTGTGATGCCAATCGCAGCCGAAGTTACCGGTCTTGTAGGCTTCGATCTGGCCGTCGGTGCCCTTGGCTGTCGCTTGTGCCAGCAACTCTGTGACTTCGGACTCGTCCATCGGCTTGAAGTTCCTGGCGATAGCAAGATCCTGCAGGAGGTTTTCGCGAGACATAATGCCGCAGACCAAAGTCGTAACGGGAAGCGACAGCACATATCGACGGCAGACTTCAGCCGTCAGCCCCAACTCCTTGACGAGCCGTCCGTTCTGCGAAGCGAGTCCCTTCATCGCGATCGGACTGATCTTCCGCTTGTTACAGACAGGCAACACTTCTTTCTGAAAACTGCGATAGTGCGGATCGACAATGTTCAGCGGCATTTGTACCGTGTCCCACTGGAACGGCTTCTTCAACATGGCAAGGTGGTACTTTGGATCCTTATGGCCCGTGAAACCGATGTAGCGGATCTTGCCGGCCTTTCTGGCTTCAAGAGCTGCCTTTAGGGCGCCATTGCTCTCGTCGAAGATCAAATCCGCGTCGTCATCCCATTTTGTGCCATGGAATTGCCAGAGGTCGATGCGGTCCGTCTTCAGCCGTCGAAGACTGTCGTCCAAGTGCTTCTTTGCACCTTGGTAGTCTCGTGCGCAGACTTTGGTCATCAGGAAGACCTTTTCGCGTCTGCCGCCGGCAGCAAGCGCTCGGCCCATGATCTCTTCGCTGTGGCCTTCGTGGTAGTCCCAGCAATTGTCAAAGAATGTCAGGCCCTCGTCGACCGCCTCCTGCATGATACGAATGGCCTCGCCGTGGTCTTCCACCGCGCCGATATGCCATCCACCTAGGGCAATGACCGTGACCTTTTCTCCAGTTCGTCCCAACGGCCGCGTCGGAATGCCAGACGGCCCGTTCTCCTGAGCGGCAATCACAGATTTGCCCATGGCCAATCCAGCCACGGCCGCCTTCAAGAAATCACGTCGGTTTGTATCGAACATGGTCGGTCTCCTATTGATTCGCTCTCTACACTGCAGTCCAGGTGCATACTGCCATCTATTGAAGACTACTGCGGTAGCAGAAGAAAGAGGGCAGAATGCGTTTTCGCCGTCGAACGCATCATTAGCCAGCGCAAAGACTGGCTGGCGATGCATACCAAACGCAGGAGATCACTGCGGCGACATCGCGGACTACTTGGCCAAGTTCTCAAGGAAGTCGAAGTGATTCCGACCTCCGTTTGCGTTGGACTTCATCGGCCGCCACAGCTTCGAGCAGATATCCAAATCGCCATCCGCGTCAACGTCGCCGCAGACCGCCTCGTGGGCACCGAGGTTGGCATCCAGTACCACGTGTTCCTGGAAGTTGCCTTTACCGTCGGTGTTCTCCCACACGAACCATCGCGGCGGATGGTCACCACAAAACGCCTCCATTTCCGCGGAAAACACATCTGGGCGGCCGTCTCCGTTGAAGTCACCTACGTGAAGACAATGGTATGCCCCTCGTGCTGCCTTGTCCGTCTTTGGCAGCAGATGCGTGATCCAACGACCCTTCTTCGGGTCAGATGGTGCCTCCAGCCAACCGATCCGGGCCTTGCGGTTCTCGCCGTCGGCGATCACCACGTCCAGACGACCATCACTGTTCAAGTCGCCCGCGCGGGTCTGCGTAGCGTTGTCTTGCCAGGATACGCCTGGATCTCCCCACGGTTCGCACATGCGGTGTGACACCCATTCTTGGCCTGCCTGGAGATTCTCGAACCAAACGTTGCTCCGGACGACATCCGTGTCGCCGTCGGCGTCGATGTCACCGGTGCAGATTCCTGAATGCACCGGCGGGCCGATTTTCGTGGCCGTCCATGCGGATGTTGGATCGGCCGCGACTTTGTACCATCGCACGTCATTTCGGTCCGACATGGTTATCACGTCCGGCATCCCGTCTCCGTCGAGATCAGCAATCCGCACATCATGCACCTTGGTCAGCTTGGCGTCGAAGACATGTCGCTGAAAAGTCGTCTTTCTTGGATCGCTCGAGTTCTCATACCAAGCCCCACCGGCGACAAAATCGGGTCGTCCGTCACGGTTCACGTCCAAGACAGCCCCACCCACCTCCGATGGTGAATCGCGGCCCAAAAGGTGTCGCGTCCAACGGTCCGCCGAGTGATACTCGTACCAAATGATGTCGCCCTCGCTCCGACCGGTGACAAAGTCGAGGTCGCCATCGCCGTCCAAATCGGCCAATGCTGTCTGGCCCCAGGCACTACCTGATAGGCTGGGGTCGCCGAAGTGATGCTTGAATCGCATCTCGCCCCCCATGGCCGTCGCCAGACAAAAGACGAGAGTCAACAAAGTCAGGCACGTGCATCGGTAATTCATGGTTAGCCTTTCCTAGTCCAGGCACTTCGCCGCCATAAATCGGTGTTGTTATGGATGGCCGTAATCCGGAGTCTACCCGCGGTGGACTTGAAGTCAATCAGACCGGCTCTTGGCCCTGTCTTCTTGGTAAGATGCAAACATCGGATGAAAGTATACCAGCCGCTGGGCGCTAGCCCACGGTTGCCCGAACCGGACGCTAGCGCGTTCCGGCTGATTCTGAGTAAGCTCCAATCTGCCGCTCGCCGAAGATGCAAACGTCGGCGTTTGTGAGGTTTGTGACAACGAGTTTGAGAGAGATTTCGGCGAAGGGGCTTCGCCGCTATACTGACGTAGCCACACTACCACGGGAGATACCATGCACTACCGCCAGTTGGCAATGGGCAGGGCCGTGCTCTTCATGCAGTTGGTCGCCTGGGGCGCGTTGTTGCTGCCAGATAAGACGATCGGCGCAGAGGCCGTTTCGCTCCTTTACGTTTCAGGCAGCGCCTCTGGCAAGTGGGCGGGCCCCGTTGGCGGTCCAAATGAAGCGATCAGCGGCGCTGGGCTGACGGGTGACCGGCATGGAGCTTCGATCACGCATAATTGGATGCAACCGGGTGCTGGCGGCGATGACGCCGCTTGGTTTGTCTTTGATCTGGAAGGGCGTTGCGATTTGGAGAAGCTCGTCCTTTGGAACTACTTCGAGTTCGGCGGCAGCCAGCAGCAGAATGCGACCCTACCCAACCGAGGCATTGCAGCCGCGGACATTTACGTCGCCACGGCCGGAAGCAGTGTGCGGATTCCCAACAACGGCAGCGGGGCCTTCGACTTCCTGGCCGCCGGGTGGAAACGGATTCGGTCCAGCCAGGCGTTCCACAAAGCGCGGGCTGCGCGCAGCGCAAATGACACGATCGAACCGACGGATATCGTCGACCTGACGGGACACCGAGGCGTGACCCACGTTGCACTGGTCCGCATGAAACACTTCGGCTCCGACGCCTTCGGTCAGTACGTCGGTTTCAGCGAGGCCGGGATTGTACCGGTGGCCGGTACGTACGTCGAGCGTCCCGATAGTCCGCGGGCCAAGTTCCGTGCCGAGATCCGACGCGCGGCAGACTTCGACAAGCTGCTCTTTCTCCGGCGCTATACCTACCAATCCACGCACATCTACACCGACCATTACGACGGCAGCACCATGCCGGGCGGCAACCTGTGTATCCTCTCGCCCGTGACGCCCGACGGCAAGGTGACGGAAATCGTCCCGGTATTGCACGATGGCATTATCGGCAACTACGACCTGTCGTACGACGCCCGGCGGATAGTATTCTCCTACAAGCCGACACCCGAAAAGGGATACCGCATTTTCGAGGTCGGCGTGGACGGCAGCGGGCTGCGGCAACTGACGCACGACGAGCCGGACGAGGAACTTATGTGCAGCCGCTACGGCCACGGCTACGACGATCTCGATCCGTGTTATCTCCCCAACGGCCGGATCGTCTTTACCAGCACGCGGGTCAAGCGGGCCGTGCTCTGCACGCACAATTTCACCAGCACTTCGCTGTACGTGATGGATGCCGATGGTAAGAATCTCCGCAACCTATCGGGAAATACCGTCAACGAGTTCACGCCGACCATGATGCGCGACGGGCGTATTCTCTACACCCGCTGGGAATACGTCGACAAGGGCGTGGGCGACGTGCAGAGCCTCTGGTGCGTACGCCCTGACGGCTCCGGCGCCACCCACGTCTACAAGAACAACATCTCGCGGCCGTCGGCGATGATGGACGCCCGCTGTATTCCGGGCAGCCACAAGATCGTAGCCATCGGAGCGCCGCACATGCCGCTGGCCGTCGGATCGGTGCTATTGGTCGATACCCGCATCTCCCGGCTACACGCCACGGCGATGACCAATCTGACACCGCAGATCGGATTACCGCCGCACTACGGTTGGCCGAACCCTTCGGCTGGCTTCTACGCAAACCCGTATCCGCTTAGCGAAGACCTGTTTCTCGTCTCGTACTGCCCCGGCCCGAAGCACAACGCCCCGGCTGGGTACGGGATCTACTTTTTCCGCAGTTCCGGCAACCGGCAACTGGTTTACCGCGACAGCAAGTATTCGTGCCTGCGCCCGATTCCGCTTCGGCCGCGCCCGATACCTCCCTCGATTCCCTCTGCCGACAAAGTCGTATCCACTCCAGGCGGCAGCGTTACGCAGGCCGAAGCCACGCTTTTCCTGGAGGACGTGTACGCCGGCATGACCGGCATCGATCGAGGCCGAGTGAAGTACCTGCGCGTGATGGAGGACGTGCCCAAGCCGTGGAAGGACTCTTGGGTCTCGCCGGAGCGGGGCGACAGCATCGGTATGCAGCATCCGGCCGTCAGTCTCGACGGGCACTATGCCGTCAAGAAAGTTCACGGGGTGGTGCCAGTGCATGAAGACGGATCGGCGCTGTTTCACGTCCCTGCCAACAAGAACCTCTACTTTCAGGCTCTCGACAAGAAGTACATGGAGCTACAGCGGATGCGGACGTTCGTGAACCTGATGCCGGGCGAACGGCGTTCCTGTGTGGGCTGTCACGAATCGCGAAAGTCGGCAGCCCTTCCCCGCGACGCCCTACCCATGGCTTTGCGCCAAAAGGCGATCGCCCTGGCAACTCAGCCCGGCGACATGGGCCCTCGCGCCGTCCATTATCCAACCGACGTGCAACCCGTTCTCGACAGGGACTGCACCGCGTGCCACGGCGGGGCGACACCGGCCGCGAAACTCGACCTATCGGGCGAACTGACGACCCTGTTCAGCCGATCCTATGAAAACCTGATCCGCCGCAACCTGGTCAACAAGATCGACATCACGCCCCGCGACAACTTCATTCCGGCGACGGGGCCACTGACGTTCGGCTCGCACCGCAGCAAGATGATCGAAAGGATCCAGCACAACGGCGGCCCATGCAACGTAGACTTGACGCTTGAAGAATTCGTCCGACTGGTCACTTGGATCGATGCCAACGCACCTTATTACGGCACCTACGAAGGAAAGAGAAATCTGAAGTGGGAAGGCGACCCCGAATTTCGTCCGACTCCTCTGGCCTCCCAATAGCAGGCAAGGGCGAACCCCATTAGCCAATACTCAAGAACGAGAAGACTCCCATGGCGAAAAAAACAACATTGGCCTTCACTCGGCGACGTTTCCTCAAAACCACGGCCGGTGCGAGTGCCATGATCGCGTTACCTGCACTGATCTCTAGTAGCGTGCTGGGGCGTGACGGCATCGTCGCGCCTAGCGAGCGGATCATCCTAGGCGGTATCGGCATTCGACACCGTGGTGGGTACGTTCTGAGCACTATGCTGCCGCTACCCGACGTGCGATTTGTGGCAATTGCCGACGTTCGGGTCGATCGGCGACAGGCCGTCAAGGCGATGGCCGACCGACAAAATGGCGATGACAAGTGCGCCATGTATCGCGATTTCCGCGAGTTGCTCGAACGTGACGATATCGACGCCGTATTGATCGCCACGGGCGACCGTTGGCACGCGCACGCTTCGATGCTGGCGGCCGAGGCCGGCAAGGATGTCTATAGCGAAAAGCCCTGT